>NZ_KI273108.1:0-67281 GCF_000469565.1 Oribacterium sp. oral taxon 078 str. F0263
CTCCCCACGGGAGAAGAGAGAATCCTTTTCAGGAAAGACAGAGCCTTATGGAAAATGTCCGTAAAAGCCTTCAACAACGAATTTTCTCTCATATCGCTGCCTCCTTATTCATGGGCCAACATAGAGCCGTGCAATAGAATATGGACAATATTATCCAGGACACTGACTCTTTCCCTTTTTGTGTAAAGGGAAGTGGAGCGGCTGCAAAGCTCCACATGCTTTCCTCGATAGCTGCAAAAACGTTCCTTCGCCATATTAGGGAGAGTAGTTCCCATCGTTGAAGAAAAATAGGGAACGGTTCCATCACCGTATTTTTCTCCGGTTCTCCTCGTAAAGGTATAGATAGCTTTATCATAATAAGGAGCAAATTCCTCACCGCTGTTTTCAAGGAAAATATTGTATAGAGTGGGGTAGCCTGTTCCAATGATAAAGAAAGCCTTCGAGTAGCCTAGCAAAATATTCTTCCCGTTTTCCCGGATGGCATTCTGAAAGCGAACCGCTTTTTCTATGATCTCCTCATTGAAGATTTTCTTACAGCAGTTCAGATAGTCCTCATACTCAGAACTGTAGTCAATCCCCTGCCTTTCTGGAGAACCGCTAAATGGTAGATTGACATGAATACGCCCGGTATCAACATAACTCTTTGTTGGGATTAACTCGGCGACCCCCCGGAAGGAGGATTTTATCCTCTTTGAAAGTCCACCCAGAACGGCCAGACAAAAATCTGACAGTCTGCCTTTAAGATTGAGTTCGGCATCCGAACTGAGCACATGCTCATTTATTACCGCATCAATCAGTTTCGGTGCTCCCTCATAGGGCGTCCCCAGAGTTATGATCTTATCAATCTTAGATCGGATCGAGAGGTCCCTTATCGTAAAGAGGGGATCTGCTATACCATCAACTACAATATATCCGGCATAGAGGGAAGAGATCAGCAGGCCACCCATGGAATGGCCGATAAGATCGACCTTCTCGAAACCCTCCTCTTTGCAAAGCTTTTCGATAAATCTCCGTAGCTTCGTCGCACTTATGAAGTTGCTTTGCCTCCAGTCATAGCTGAACATATAGACCCGTCGATGACCCAGCTTCTCACATTCACAAAGACCGTCGACCAAGGCTTTTGCTAAATTCTGAGTGCCGTATTCCCTTCCGTCCAGCTTTACACTTCCCTGCGCATAACAAGGTCTGGCATAGTTCTGATTCTCACAGGGACGGACTAAAACGGAATGACTGGATTCGGGTGCGAGATAATCATCGACCTTAAGAATACTGAACGGGTCGGGATCCCATATCCTCGTTCTGGCGTTGTATCTTTGACATTCTCCCCATGCATTTTGTGAAGTATCCTGGTAGAGACGGCTACCCATGATTCCCGGAACAATAATAATTGGATTTCCATTGCGATCATCGCGAAGAACTTTCCTCATATATTCCTGACCAGAGGAAATAGGTCTTATGATCGCTTCCGGGTTATGGCTGCAAACCGTGTAGGAATCCATGGTGAGCGCACTACTGCCATCCCGAAAGTAAACGGAAGGAGTGTTCTCCCAGTGAGGGATATTGATGCAAAGACCACGGATATTTTCCGAATCGGCACCCCGTGGTTCTGGAATCACGTACTTCAGATATTTACATCTTCCGCAGGGATGGTCATCGTCAATCTGATCCCTTGAGCCAAGGAGCGCAAACCTCCCATGGTCCGCATAGACGCCGTGGTCGGCACGTAGAATCCTCACGGGTTCACAGCTCCCATTCGTCTCCTGGCAGTATTTACAGATGAAAGCCGCTCCGGTCACGAGGTAATCGGCACCTTCAGGCGGGTGCTCCAGAAAGTATTCATTGACAATCCGATAGACTTCCCTCTCTTCCTCCTCCGTAAGGGGAGGGATGGGTTCTCTCTCCTCAAAAAAGCTGTCGATGAAAGTCTGAGAGAACTGCATCTCCGGAGGAATGGAATCTGAGGCCTGGGATTGGCCCCGGGATTTTGCTTCCGACTGCTTTTCAACGGCCCCATTTTCAACAGCCCCACTTTGACTTGTCTTTTGCTTTTCCTGCTCTCCTTCCCTTTTTCCTTCTTTTTTCTCTTCTTTTTCTCTTTGCTTTCGATAGTCTGCTCCCTCCCTCTTCGCCCTTTCGAGTTGCGCGATGCGGGAGACGCCGAGCTTTGGCGCCTCAAAGTGCGGAGGTACAGAAGCGGAATCCGAGGAATGAGAAGGGGATTCCGCGTTTTGGGAGGAAGGCTGTGAATCGGCGGCCGCTTTATTTTTTCTGCTGAATTCGTCGAGCATGGCTGTCTCCATAAAAGGGGCTTCCGCCGGAGAAAAGCTCCAGTCGGGGGAAGATGTTAAACCATAATGAAAAATATACAGAAATTCCGGAATAAAAAGCAACAGATATCATCGACAGCACCGGAACAATAGGAGCCAATCGATGGACATCCAGCCGACAATAGCCGGCGATCTGAAAAATGAGACAAGGGCCAAACACCGGGGACATATGCCTGAGAGAAAAAACCGGTATTAAAGGCCTGTGGCGATAAAAGAGATAGCTTTTCCGGAAAAGGGGAATCCCCCCGATAAGAATCGAATGCGAAACTCTTATCTTCTTCAAGATAAAGTATAAGGCCGCAAAGAGAAAAATAAAAGGTCCAAAATGACTTTCCTGAAAATGGAAATAGAGAATTCTATCCCTCCTTCTTGGAGAGAAAGCACAATAAGTATTCTAAAAAGGAAAAATAAATTCCTGCTCGGAAATGTTTTTCTATCGGAGCCTATCGGCGCTGCGAGATTCTACTCATTGCAAAAAGCTCTATAGGTCTATCTCCATCTTCCGGCATAAGTCCCTCACCGGAGAAGGCTTTCCTTCCCCGGTGAGGCAATACCAGAACTATCCAGGCGGAGATAGCCGCTTACTTTCCCCAGACCTCCTCCGCGACCTCCTTCACGAGTCGAAGCTTGTTCCACTGCTCTTCTTCCGTGAGCTTATTCCCGATCTCGCAGGACGCGAATCCGCATTGCGGGCTGAGGCACAGCCTCTCCAGAGGCACGAATCTCGATGCATCGTGAATCCGTTTTTTCAGGATCTCCTTGTCCTCAAGCTGCGGCCGCTTCGTCGTGACAAGTCCGAGCACGACCTTCTTTCCCTCCGGAATCCGGGAGAGGCAGTCAAAGCTTCCGGATCTCTCATCGTCAAACTCCAGATAAAAGGCATGGACATTTTCGCCGGCAAAGACATAGGGAGCGACTCTGTCATAGGGGCCGCTGCTCGCATAGGCGGAATGGTAGTTACCGCGGCAGATATGGGTATTTACCGTAAGATCTTCCGGCAGATCCCGGAGCGAGAGATTATTGATCCTGAGATATCTCGATGCCTCCTCATCCTGCGTGCTGCCGTTTCCCACCCGGGCCTTCCAGTAGACATCATCTACGATCATTCCCCAGGTACAGTCGTCGAACTGAATATTCCGGCATCCCGCTCCGTAGAGGTCCAGGATCACTCTGCGGTAGGCAGCCGCCAGGTCCTGGATCAGTTCTTCCGTATCCGGGTAGATCCTCGCTGTCTCCTCCGCATTGTCCGCCCGGAAGAGCTCGGCCAGGGTCTGCGCCGGTGCCGGGATCGTCTGCCGCGCGACGGTATTCTCATCCTCAAACTGCTTCAGAAAGCGGAAGCAGCGGACGAAGGGATGATCCTCTCCGCTGATCTTTCCTCTCACCCGGCAGGAGCCGTGCGTCGTCTCCTCACCATGAAAGAAATAGCCGTGGTCAAGCTCGATATGCTCTAGTCCCTGCAGCCCCCACATAAAGTCCAGATGCCAGTAGCTCCGCCGAAACTCCCCGTCGGTGATCCCGTGATAGCCGAGTTCCTTTTGCTTCCTCACGAGATCGGCGATGCACTCCTCTTCGACCTTTTCGAGCGCCTGATCCGAGATCTCCCCCCGCGCCCGCGCGGCTCTCGCCTCCTTCAATCTCTCCGGTCTCAGAAAGCTCCCCACAAAATCATAGCGAAACGGCGTTCTCAGCTTGCTCATCGTATTATTCTCCTCCTCGCGCGGCTTGGATCAGCTCGATCTACCCATGGCTTTTGATGCTCCCATCTTATTCCCTTCCGGCTCTCCCGCATAATACTTATAAGCATGAGCTGTCTATAGTTTCAATTTATATATATTCGATGGTCTGCGCTTCTCTCATCGGATTCAGCACATTCATTCCTTCCATTCCCTTTATCTATTCTATTCCATTGATTACCGTTATCTCTATTATTACCGTTATTACCTTTATTGATCCATTGCTTTTATTGCTCCTATTGCTTTTATTCCTTCTATTACCTCTATCGCTTTCTCTCCTCTTTTATCCCTTCCTCAGTCAGGAAATCGATTGGATCGTACCGCCCCCAACGACATTTTCTCCCTCATAGAGAACGATCGCCTGCCCTATGGCCGGCGCGCGCTCCGGCTCCTGAAAGCGGACACGGACTCTCCCATCCGGGAGGAGCTCCGCCTCGGCCGGGACCTCCTTCGCCCGGTAGCGACTCTTCGCCGTGACCGGGATTGCCCCTTTGATCTCCGAGGGATCATAGAGAATCCAGTTAAAATCGTCCGCGATCAGCTCCTTCTGATAGAGCTTCTCCCCTCTCGTCAGATAAACTTCATTCTTCAGAAGATCCTTCTCATAGACATACATCGGAGCCTCCAAGGAGAGACCGAGCCCCTTCCTCTGTCCGATCGTATAGCGGACGATCCCGCGGTGACGCCCGAGGATCCTTCCCTCCTCATCCACAAAGTTCCCGGGCGGAAAGCTTCTCCCGAGGTAGGACTCGAGGAAATCTCCGTAATCTCCCTCCATCACAAAACAGATGTCCTGGGAGTCGCGCTTTCTCGCATTCAAAAAATGGAGCTTCTCCGCGAGCTCCCGAACCTCCTCCTTCGTCTCGAACTCCCCCAATGGGAAGACGGAATGCGAGAGCTGCTCCTGAGAGAGGAAGTAGAGAACATAGCTTTGGTCCTTCGCGGCATTCCTCGCCTTTTTGAGAAGCCAGCGTCCTCTACCGGCGTCGAAGGAAACCCTGGCGTAATGCCCTGTCGCGATCGAGTCAAAGCCCAGCTCCCTGGCCCTTTGATAGAGACGGCGGTGCTTCATATAGCGGTTGCAGTCGATGCAGGGATTCGGTGTCCCTCCCTTGAGATAGATCTCCGCAAAGCGCCGGATCACCTCTCTCTCGAAGTCCCCCGTAAAGTTAAAGACATAGTAGGGGATGCCGAGCACGGAGGCAGCCTGCCTCGCATCCTCCGCGTCCTCTGCCGTGCAGCAGCTCCCGACCCGGCAGGTCCCTCCTCCCTCCTTCTCATAGAGCTTCATGGTCACTCCGATGCAGTCATAGCCCCGCTCCTTCATAAGGGCCGCCGCGACAGAGCTGTCCACCCCGCCGCTCATGGCAACAAGCGCCTTCTTCCCCATTCCGCTCACCGCTTCTCTTCCTTTCCGTCCACAGTCATTTCCCTCCGGTCTCTGCAGCCTCTGCCCTATACTTCAGGAAACAGATCCCATTTCTGTCCCCTTCAGGGATATCGCTTCCTCTGCCCTGCCCTATCATTTCCGATGAGATACTCTCCTGCCGGATCTTTTGGCATTGCGGTACAAAGCCAGCAGGAGTACATCCTTTGAATAAGCCTCTGTCTATTCTGAATCTCTCGGTATTGCGGTGTTCCTAAGCCCTGCACGGTTTCCGAGGCCCGGCTTCGATGGATGGATGTTATATTGCTCCTAAATCAGGATTCCTGCGCCCAGCGCGATTTCCGGGGCCTGCTCCCCTGTGATAATTCGAAGCCGCCAAAAGGATAAGCCAGAGCTTCCATTTGCCTAGAAAAGAAGGCGGAAGCGGAAGTTATCCGGAGGCGAAAGCTCTGCCCTTCTCCGGATCGCGGCAATAAGGAGATCCTGCGTGTTGTCCTGTGATTCGGAGAGCGTCCTGCAGGCTGCGAGCATCCCATAGCCTCCGGTTCCGCTCGCCCGGTAATTGCTCATGACGAGGCGGTAACTTCTGTCCTCCGAGAGCTCCTCTCCGCTGAGTCTCCGAAGCCATGCCACCCTCTCCCCGATCGGACGCCTGAGGTCAAAGGCATAGTCCAGCCCCGCATAGAAATCATAGTTGTAATGCTCGATCTTCGGCTCCAGAAATTCCCCGGAGATCGCGGGCTTACCTTCTTCGTCCAGCGTGAAATAGGACGCGCAGCGTTCCAGCGCCTCCTTAAGGCTCTTCCTGTCCACCTCCTTCACCACCATGCTGTTCGAAAAGGGATAGATCCGATAGATATCTCGGATGCTGATCTCAGGCCCGAGATAGGCTTCTTCATTGGAAAGCCCCGTACAGGAGAAATCCGCTCCGCTCTCCGCAAGCTGCACCGCATTGATCAGCGCGGCGATCCTGCTTCCGTACCTCGCCGCTCTGAGCTTTTCCTCCGGCCCGATCCGCTCGGAAAGCCTTCCGATCGGCTGCTCCAGCCAGCGCTCCGTCCTTTCCTCCAGTGCGGAAAGCTTCTTCGCGGCCTCTTCCGAAGGGACATTTCCGGAGGGAAGCAGCGTCCCGGAGAGAGAGAGATGTCTCTCCCCACTCCCTGTCTCAAGCTCCCCCTCAAAGAGGAGATAGCGCTCTGCATTGGCGGGGGGCTGTGCCGTAAAGCTTCGGAAGAGCCGCCTCCCCTCCACCGCCATATGCTGATGCCCCGTGAGGAGGATGTCAAAGCCGCATTCCCTCGCGATCTCACAGGCGATATTTTCCCGGGAATCCGTGAGTTTCCTCCCGCTCGAAAGCTCCTCCTCATATCCCCCGTGGTAGATGCAGATCGAAATATCGCAGTTCCTCCGGAGCTCCTCATAGCAGCGCTTTGCCGCAGTAAGGGCGTCCGTGATCTTAAGCCCCGAAAGATGCTCCGGGCTCTCCCAGACATTGACATAATCTGTCACGATCCCGCAAAGCCCGATCGTAAGCCCGTTCTCCAGCCTGTGGAAAGCGGTCCTTCGGAGCGGAAGCTCCCCCCGAAGATCCGACAGATTCGCGCAGAGGCACCGAGCCCGCATCGATTGAAGATAGTCCCGGAGCACTTCGTAGCCGAAGTTAAAGTCGTGATTTCCGATCGTGAAATACTGAAGCCCCATCGCCCCGAAGGCCTCTGCGAGCGGATGAAAGGAGAAATCCTTTCGGTGCTCCAGAAAATACTGAAGGAGGGGACTTCCCTGCAAATTATCTCCCCCGTCCAAAACCAGGGTATTCCCGTCTCTTTTGATCCGGCTTGCCATGGACAAGAGTCCGCAGTCCTTTTTCTTCCCGGTCCCGTAGTCCAGCGGAAAGAGCTTCCCGTGGATATCCGACGTATAGATCAGCTGAAACGCTCTCTTCATCTTAGTCTCTCCTCCTCTGTCTCTTCCCTTCCGGCTCCTCTTCTCTGATTCCTATTCTCTGACTCCTCTTCTCCGGCCCCTCTTTTTTGCTTCCCTTTCCGGATTTTCCCCGGCCTTTTCCTTTTTCAGCCGACTCTCCTTTACCGGTTCCGGCTCTCCTTTTGCACTTATGGGGAGTCGATTGTACAAGGATATCTAATTCTTATCCTCTCTATCGTTATCCTCTCGTCAGACGGACGCGGATCTTTGTCGAAATCCATTCCACGAAAAGAACGAGGACCGTGAGCCCCACCAGGATGGCCCCGGCCTCTCTCCAGCGGTAGGCATTCATCGCAAAGATGAGCGGCGCTCCGATTCCGCCCGCTCCGACCAGTCCCAGGACCGTGGCATCTCTCAGATTGATGTCAAAGCGATAGATCGCAGTGGAGGCGAAGTTCGGCATGAGCTGCGGGAGGATGCCATAGCGGATTTTCTGCCAGCTGTTCAGCCCCGCCGCATCCAGCGATTCCAGGATCTTTTCATCCAGGTCCTCGATCGCCTCGATATACATCTTTGAAACCATCCCGATCGAGCAGAGGGACATCGTCATAAGACCGGCAAAGGCTCCCGTACCGGTCACTCGGATAAACATAAGCCCGTATACGAAGGCCGGAACAGTGCGGACTGCCATGATAAAAAGCCGCCCCAGAAAGGCGATCGGTTTTGGCGCGAGATTCCCGGCGGAGAGGAAGGCCAGAGGAATCGAGAGAATCGCCCCGACGAGCGTCCCGAGAAAGGCAATGCACACGGTCTCTAAGAGGAGATAGGGAACTCCGTTCTTAGTGAGAGAGAAGAGGAGCTTAAGATCCGGATGGGCGATGCCGTTTAAGATGCTCAGTGCCATCTTCCATCCGCTCGCTCCGCCGGTCCCGGCGCTCTCCATCCCGCTCAGGCTCCAGAGGAGGAGGGCGAGGAGGAGAAAGACGAGCAGCAGGATATAGACGAGCTCCCTCGGTCTCTCTTCATAGGCTTTTTCGATTCTTTCGTTCATCTCGCCTCTCCTCTCACCAGTCTTCTCCGGATCTCCCGGCTTATGGTCTCAATGAAAAATACTGTGACAAAGAGGGCGAGGAGAATCATCCCCACATTGGCATAGGATCTCCATCCGAGCTGTTCATTCAAGATGAGGCCGATTCCCCCTGCTCCGACATAGCCGAGGATTGCGGCGTAACGGACATTTCCCTCAAAGTTATAGAGGCTGTTGGAGAGGTAGGAGGGAAGAACCTGCGGCAGGATCCCATGGCGAAAGGCCTGCGCCTTCGTCGCGCCCATGGCCTCCATCGCCTCGAAGGCCCCCATATCCACGGTCTCGATCTCCTCATAGAGAATCTTTCCGATATAGGCGAAGGAAAAGACCGCGATCGCCGTCGTCCCCGCGATCGTCCCCAGTCCGAAGATAAAGGTCGCGATCAGCGCAGATACAAGCGTCGGGAGGGTCCGGACGAGGCTGAAGAGGAGGCGCATCAGCATGACCAGGGCGCGGCTTTTGCAGACATTCGTCGAGGCCAGCATCGCAAAGGGCAGGGCGAGAAGGGAGCCGAGGAAGGAGCCGAGAAAGGACATCTTGATCGTGTCCAGAATCGGCCCGATAACGCTCTTTAAATAGGCCGGATTCGGCGGAAACATTGCGGCGAGGATGGAGAAGAATCTCCCTCCGCCGGACAGAAGGACAGAGAGGCGGAAGCCCGTGATCTTCACAGAAAGTGCGGAGAAAACGAGGAAAAGGAGGAGATAGAGCGGCGCCCTCGAGCGCTTCTCCGCCGCCTCCTTCCCGTCCGGAAGGCGATAGATTCTCGGGGGAAAAAGCTTATCGTACATCATCCCTCCTCCCCCTCATAGATCTGATGCAGCACCGGCTCCGTGACCTCGGACGCCGGACCATCGTAGACGATTTCCCCCGCCCGGATCCCGATCACCCTGTCGCAGTAGCGGAGCGCAAGATCCACATGATGGATATTCAGAAGGATGCTGATCTTCATCTTCTGATTGATCCTCTTAAAATCATCCATGACCTGCTTCGCCGTGACCGGATCGAGGGCCGCGACCGGCTCGTCCGCGAGGATGATGCGGGGATCCTGGGCGAGCGTCCTCGCAAGCGCGACTCTCTGCTGCTGCCCTCCGGAGAGCTGATCTGCCCGCACAAAGGCCTTGTCCAAAATCCCGACCTTATCCAGGCACTCGAGCGCCCGGAGCTTCTCCTCCCTCGTATAGATCGAAAAAGCGGAGCGGAGCGGCGGCATATCCGGAACCAGGGCCGTCAGCACATTCCGGATGACGCTGGTCCGCGTGATCAGGTTAAAGGACTGAAAGATCATGCCGATCTTCCGGCGAAAGCGGCGGAGCGCCTTTCCGGAGAGCGACATGACATCCACGCCGTCTACGGTCAGCCTGCCGCTCGTCACATCGTGCATCCGGTTTACCGTCCGGATCAGAGTGGATTTCCCCGCCCCGGACAGCCCTATGATCGCGACAAACTCGCCCTGCGAAATCTCCAGATTGATATGCTTCAATGCCTCATAGCCGTTTGGGTATTTCTTCCCGACATCCTCGAACTTGATCATTTTTTTCTCCCGCTGAACGCGCTGCCTCCTCCGCAGCGCCTGTTTCCGAATAAGCCCTATGACAGCGCCTTCGTCCGCTCCGCGCCCTTCACCGCTGTCCTTCCTCCGGCTATCTTTGCCGTTTGAGTCAGGATTTCTCCGGCTTCCGCCTCCCGAAATCCTGCCGGGCATTCGCAAAGCGCTCCGCTCCTTCCTCGCTTCGCTTCTTTGCTCATGTCCCTTGCCTCGCCCTATGACAGCGCCTCCGTCCGCTTCGCGCCCTTCGCCGCTGTCCTTCCTCCGGCTATCTTTGCCGTATGAGCCAGGATTTCTCCGGCTTCCGCCTCCCGAAATCCTGCCGGGCATTCGCAAAGCGCTCCGCTCCTTCCTCGCTTCGCTTCTTTGCTCATGTCCCTTGCCTCGCCCTATGACAGCGCCTCCGTCCGCTTCGCGCCCTTCGCCGCTGTCCTTCCTCCGGCTATCTTTGCCGTATGAGCCAGGATTTCTCCGGCTTCCGCCTCTCGAAATCCTGCCGGGCATTCGCAAAGCGCTTCGCTCCTTCCTCGCTTCGCTTCTTTGCTCATGTCCCTTGCCTCGCCCTATGACAGCGCCTCCGTCCGCTTCGCGCCCTTCGCCGCTGTCCTTCCTCCGGCTATCTTTGCCGTATGAGCCAGGATTTCTCCGGCTTCCGCCTCCCGAAATCCTGCCGGGCATTCGCAAAGCGCTCCGCTCCTTCCTCGCTTCGCTTCTTTGCTCATGTCCCTTGCCTCGCCCTATGACAGCGCCTCCGTCCGCTTCGCGCCCTTCGCCGCTGTCGCACGGCGAGAGCTCATACGGCATAAGAATAGGCAGCGAGGTGCAGTTTTTCTCCCCGCTGCCTTGGCGCATTCTTCTCTTAGTTCTTCTGACCGAGCTCCTGCACCGCCTTTTGTGCCGCTCTCTCCGAGTCATAGTCCGAGTCCTTCGCCGGTTCATAGCCCTTGTGGCTGTAGATGGCGATGACCTTCTTTCCCTCCTCGGACTTTCCGATGTTGATGAAGGCCTCCTGCAGTGCCTTCTTCAGACCGTCATCCATAATCTTTGAATTCTTCGAGACGGAAATCGTATCATTGTAGATCGCCGGAGTCACACCGATGAGGTCGGTATCATCCCAGATGGACTCCTTCATGCCGTAGTCGCTCTGCCACTTCTCCGCGAAGTCTCTCCTGGCATCCGCATAGGTGCAGAGTACATCGAGCTGCCCCTGCGCAAGCCTCGCGAAGGCGGTCCCGTAGGAATCACATTGCACAGCATGGCTTAAATCCGTAATATTCTTTTGGAAATTGTCCTTGATCCAAAGAGCCGGATAGATATAGCCCGCCGGAGAGGTCGGACTCATCACGCCCCAGTTCAGCGCATCCAGATCCTCGAAGCTGAGTTTCTCCCCCTTATTTACCTTCTCCGCGACAGCCCTTCCCTTTTCGGAGGGACCGGCGATCATCAGGGCGCGGTAGGATGTCACCTGCTGATCCGTGGCCTCTGTCGGCTTCTTTTCATTCCAGACCTTGGGATCATCGGAGTCGATGGAAAGTCCGTCCCTTGTCGCCGTGAGCAGTACCTCCGCCCCGTCAGAGTAGAGCACATAGGTTCCCCCCGGGATAAAGCCGACATCAATCGTACCGGCCTCCAGTCCCTCGCCGACTGCCTCAAAGTTCGTGCCGACCGTGATATCGACATCCTTCACTTCATAGCCCTGCTTCGAGAGCTCCTCCTGCAAAAGCCCCTTCAGCGGCTCAGTCGCGGTCACGATCTCCTGCGGCTCGCGGGACGGGACGAATGCGATCTTTAAGCTGTCGAGCTTCTTCATCTCTCCTTTGCTCTCCGCTCCGCTCTCCCCCGCTGCCTCCGCTCCCTTTGAGGCCTCTGCCTCTGAGCTCTTCGGGGCCTCGGTCCCGGTCTTCGCCCCGGAGCCTCCGCAGGCCGTGAGAAGCGACGCTCCCACCGCCGCGGTCAGAAGCACTGACGCCAATCTCTTCATACTGTCTCCTTCCATGAAGAACGGACAGAACGGGCTTCTGCCCTGCCCCGGAAAGCTTCCCATCCCCCTCCAAAGCTCTGTCCCAAAACCTACAGAAAACTATTATAGTCACCTGCCGAAAACTTCGCAAGCGATATGCATAAGTCACAGGGTCGGAGCGCTCCCGATTTTTGCTGCCGATCTGACGCTTTGTCTGCCAAAAAGCAGGCCGTCTTTTGCCCCGGCGCTTAAGGACTCAGCTGATGCCTCCCAAAGGAAAGCCGGGCACACACATGAAGGGAAAGGGGCCGCAGCTTTCTGTGCTGCGGCCCCTCTTGCTTATTCCGGTGTGCCGGGCGCGCCGGCCTCGATGGCATCCTCCATCCTGCCCGCGCTCTCTCCCTCATTGTTGTTGCTGTTGTTATTATTCTCCTTACTGCCAGAGCCGCTTTGCTTTTGCGTCTCTATGGTCTCCTTCTTCTTTTTCGTCTCTTCACTCTTTGTGCTCTTACTGCTCTTTGTGCTTTCCGATTTCTTCTCCTTGCTGCTGCTCTTCGTCTCGGATTTCTCGGAGCTCTTCTTTTTCCCGCTGCCTTCGGACTTCTTCGAGCTGTTCTCCGAGCTCTTTGTCGTCTCCCGCTCGAGCTCCCGAAGATCGGAGGAAGCGCTCTCATAGGGCATGCTGGCCATTGGGACAGAGCTGCTCGGAACCGACGCTCCATAGCCCTCTCCCGCGGAAGAGCTCGTCTGTACTCCGACTCCGCTCTCCTGCATACTGCCAAAGGCCGCGGCATTTGGCAGGCTCTGCCCTGTGACAGCCGCTGTCGTCGTCTGCATCTGGGTCTGCGTCGTCTGAGTCTGCGCGGAGGAAAGGGACTGTCCGTTCGGCGGGAAGGAGTCGTATTGTTTTCCGTTTCCGCCCTGAACCTCCGCGTGCCTAAGCGCGATCATTTCCGAGACCGTCACAAGCTGATATCCCCTCGCGGAGAGCTCCGGGATGATCGTCCTGCACGCCTCCGCCGTTGAGAGGTAGAGGGAATGCATCAAAATGATATCCCCGTCCTTCACCTGATTCATCACGATATCGACCACGGACTGCGCGTTCCGGGACTTCCAGTCGTCGGTGTCCACGGTCCAGTAAATCAGCGGCTTCTTCACGGCCTTTTTCACATCGTCCGAAATCGTTCCGCCGGGAAGCCGGATGAGCGCCGTCTCCGAACCTGTGACCGCTCTCACGGCATCGTCCGTCTTCGAAAACTCGGAGCTGATATAGGACTCCCCCTTTCGGCTCAAGCGGATATCATGATCCCAGGAGTGATTCCCGATCTCATGTCCCCTCTCCGCCATCGACTTCACATCCGCGGAATAGCGCTGCACTCTCTGCCCCACCACAAAAAAGGTTGCTCTCCCGTTGACCTTCTCGAGCTCATCCATGATGATCTGGTCGATCTGCTGGTCCGGCCCGTCATCGAAGGTCAAAGCAACCAGCGGCTTTGTGGAATCGATGTAGCGCCCCCCGGAGAGGATCTTCGTCGGGTCGGCACTCTCCGAGCTGCCGACGGAGGATACGGCGGAGGCGGATTCACTCTGCGGGGCGGAGGAGGCGCTCTCCGAGAGCGCCGTCGAATTCTGGCTCTCTGGCTGCGTAAACTCTGTCTCTCTCTGTCCCGCCCGACTCCGGTCCAGAAAGCCGATCACCGCACCGATCCCCTTGATCCCGAGAAAGAGAACGAAGAGCAGAAACACGACGGCAAAGATCCGGTACATCCTAACCTGCTGCGCCCTCTGTCTCTTCTGCTGCTCTATCCTCCTTCTCTGCTGTTCCCTGCCCCCGACCGGCGTCCGCCTCGTCGCTCTGTTCCCCGCGCTCCTCTCTGTCCGCTGGGAGCTTCGGAGCGGGATGCGTCCCAGTTTTATCCCGTTTCTCTGACTGCTCTTCCCGCCTTCCTCCTCTCCCCCTCGGCGGCTGCTCTGCCTTCCCGCGCTGTTTCTTCTCTCCTGTAAACGCTTTCTATTATTCTCTCTCGCCCTTCGGCGAAGCTCATCTCTGTCCATCCTATGCCCCATTTTTTAAATCTATGATTGAAATGCCCTTCGGCATGCTTTTTGTCTTCTATGACTTTTAGAGTATACCATAAAACTCTCTTAATATTCCCCTAAGATCACTGGAATTTTTAAAAACATAGGCTTATATTGTCCTGGAAGCAGAATTATGATTCCGCACGCTCCTGCCCGGCGGCTCCCGGGCAGCTGCCCCCTGCCCGCATTTTCCCAGGATTTCATCCCGCTTTTTACTCTTAAAAGGCATATCCTATCCGGCATGGAGAGAGGCTTTTGAGAGCGGAATTCCAGTTTTGACAACGCCTCCAAAGGAGGCAGAGCGGCGATCGGAGGGAGCCCGCAGATGGAAAAGAAAGAAATCAACGAAATCAGGAAGTGTTTTCAGAGAAACGACTGCCGCATAGACCGGCTGCGCGGCTGCTATGTCAATGAAGAAAAGGAGAAGATCAGCAGTATCCGCGAGCTTTTTCTCGCTCTGGAGGATGAGGAGATGAGCCGCTACTGTGAACTCTTCCGAAAGGCTCTCTCCGGAAAAATCGGGAGAAACCTCTTTAATCTCTCCTTCCCCCTCGCGGAGGAAGCGGAGGGAGGCCGCCAGCATTTTCTCCTCCGCCTACTGAACTCGGAGCTAAAGGACGAGGAGCTCGTACAGGAATTTTTCGACCGGGTGATCGAAAGCTATCAGGAGGCCGGGAAATATCTCATCCTCCTCGTCCGCGGCGTCTACGATATCCCGGGGAGGACATCGGACGGCCTGGGTCTCGGGGACGCCTCTGAGGAGGTCTACTCCTTTCTCCTCTGCTGCATCTGCCCTGTGGCACTGCTCCGGGAGGGGCTTTGCTATGACAAGGCAGCGGGGAGCTTTCTGAGCCGGAGCGATGACTGGGCTGTGCAAAAGCCGGACAGCGCCTTCCTTTTCCCCGCCTTCCGGGAGAGAAGCACGGATCTCCATGAGGCACTCTACTACGCCAAAAAGCCGGCGGAGCGGCATGAGGAGATCCCCGGGGAGCTTCTCGGCGCCCCGCTTCCGAGAGCGGAAAAGGAGGAGCAGCTCCTCTTCCGGGATCTCGTAGAGGATGTCCTGGGCAGAAAATGCGACTTCGACTCCGTAAAGGGGATCTCTGAGAGTCTCTCCCAGCTGGTGGAGGAGGGAAAGGAAAGGGAAGAGAGCGCCCTCCTGGACCGGGAGGGCATGAAAAAGCTGCTCCGCGAAAACGGCGCCGAAGAGGAGCGGCTGCTCCGCTTCGAAAAAAACTATGAGGAAAAAACGGGGGGAGACGACAGTCCTCTCCTCGCGGAGAACATCCTCCCCGGAAAGGAGCTTCGGCTCAAATCCAAGCTTCTGAAGCTAAATATCAGCTCGGAGCTCTCGGAGCTTCTGGAAAGCCGGATCATAGATGGGCGGGAATACCTCCTGCTTCCGATCTCGGATGATCTGGAGTTAAACGGCATCCGGCTCCGGCAAAAGCTCTCGGAGGACTAGCGCGATGAGACTCGACCGATTCCTCTCCGAGATGGGGATTTCCTCCCGCTCGGAGCTGAAGAAAGAGATCCGGAAGGGCCAGGTCCTCCTGAATGGGGAGGAGGCAAGGGATCCCTCCCTCTTCGTCGATCCGGAAAATCCCCCTGCTGTCCTCTACCGCGGAAGGAAATTTCACTATGAGGCTTTTTCCTACTATATGATGAATAAGCCCGCCGGCGTCCTATCCGCATCCAAAGACAAAAAGCAGAGCACGGTTCTCGACCTGATCCGAGAGAACAGGAGAAGGGACCTCTTCCCCGTCGGGCGTCTGGACAAGGACTGCGAGGGCCTTCTCCTCATCAGTAACGACGGCCCCCTCTCCCACAGGCTTCTCCGCCCGAAAAGCCATGTGCCTAAGCTCTATTTCGTCCGCGTAAGCGGAAGACTCACAGAGTCCGACGCCGAGCTCTTTCGACGCGGTCTTCGCTACGATGAAACCCTCACCGCCCTTCCCGCAGAGCTCACGATTCTTTCCGAAGAGGACAGAATATCCGAGGCATATGTCCGGATCACGGAGGGAAAATTCCATCAGATCAAGAAAATGTTCCTCGCGCTCCCAAAGAAAAAGGAGGTCCTCTTTCTAAAGCGCATCGCCTTCGGACCTCTTAGGCTGGACGAAGCGCTGAAGCCGGGAGAGTACCGAAAATTAAAAGAGGCGGAGATCTCCGCCCTGAAAGAAATTCCCTCTTCCGCCCCGGAAGAGCTGCGCTGACAGAGCAGCCCGAAAAGGAGTTTTTATGTCCCGCTATGCCAAACACTATTTTAATTACGAAAATGCCTTGCCCTTTTTCCTGATCTCCTTCCTGGGGCTCCTCCTCGTTCTGGCCTTCATCCTCGCAGCGGCGCGGATTCAGTACAAAAGGGATGAGAGAGAGGAGGAGGAAGAGGAGGGGCGCGGATTCCCCCGCTCTCGCGCCCGGAGCGACCTAAAGGCTCTGGAGATTCTCGAGAGCTTCTATGAGATGGTCTTTGCGAGCTGCTCCGTCCTCCTGATCCTGGCCCTCTACTACATCATAAACGACCGGATCGGCGGACCGCTCTCCGCTCTTTGGAAGAGCTATAAGGACTGGATGCTGATCCTCTTTCTCCTGATCTCCATGCTCCTGAACCGCTTTCTGGACTGCTTCCTCGTGCCGCTTCGGCATCTTGATGTAAAGCAGGAATCCTCCATCCGGCTTGTGAGCGCCCTCTATGTCGTCCTGATCCTCCTCTACATCCGCTTCATCTACGAGGATCTGAACTATGAGAATCTGATCCTCTACTTCATGACGCTGATCATCGGACGCTTCGTCTACTTCGATGTCACCTTCGAAAACTTCCTGAACGATCTCCGGGGCATCCTCACAAACCTCCCCATCCTTCTCCTGATGAGTGCCTACTCGGGTGCGGTGATCTACTACGGCTTTCACTCCGGCTTTCTCTGGAAGTCAAACGGCGTCATCGTGAGCACTCTGATCGCGCATCTTTTCATGATCATGGCGATCTTTCTGATCGATAAAAGCAGGGTTCTCCGGCTCTTTCTGGACTGAAAATCCTATTTCCTCAGTTTTTTCCGGATTTCCTTCAGGTTTACGACCAGGAAGAGCGCAATGACGGCGAGCAAAAGCCCGATCAGCGCGTTCTGCATAAGGATCCGGTTTCGGAGAAAGCGGGCAATCGGATTTGTCGTCACGATGAAATCCGTGATGTCCACGGACGACTGGTTCCCTGCGGCATCCACCGCAAGCACCCTGAGCGTGTGCGGCGCCGTGCTGTTTCCGGAGATCAAAAAGGGAAAAACTCCCTCCTTCCCGCTCTCCGCGATCTCCTCTGCATTCCACCTCCTGGCCTCCTCCCCGTCAAAATAGACGACGAGACTTTCCAGGCGCAGGTTGTCCGATGCGACGATATCCGTCTCCAGCTTGTCCGTGGGATAGGTCCCTCCTGTCTCGAGGTTCGGAAGGAAGAGCTCCGGGGCGGTCCTGTCGATGCCGAAGCGAATCGCTGCGCCCTTCTCCTCCTGCGTATTGCCCGTCACCGCTCCGTCCTGATCCTCGGCGCGGAGATTCACGCTGTAGAGCGCGTCCTCCGAGAAATTCTCTCTCGCTATCGTATAGCTCGTTTCCACCCAGCCCCCGCTCCCCTCGGAGCTTTCCACGCTGTAGTCCTTCCCCGCCTCGAGCTTCCGGGGGACGGCATTTCGAAATATTGTCATGCTGCTCTCTCTGACCGGACCGAGACTGATCTCACGAAGCTCTATATCGGAGGGCTCTCTCGCGTATTTCCCATTCAGCGCCCTCGTCCCCTCCCCCAGGATAAAGGTCGGACCAAAGCGGTTCACGGAAAAGCGAAGCTCGGCGGAGGCTGTATTCCCCGCAAGATCCGAGGCCTCCGCAAAGAGACGATAGACATCGTCCTCGGATTTCGTATGCGGAAAATCGCGGAGGGAAAAGCGGTAGCTCCCCTCCCCCTCCGAGATATCTCCGTCCGGCTCCCCCTCCACGTGCTTCTCTCCGCTGAGCCGGATCCGGATGCTGTCCTTATCCAGGTTTCGATCCTCGCAGTGGACAGAGGGCCCCACATTGCCGGGATTTACGGACTCTGCGCTGAGCCCGTCGATCCCCAGCCCGGGCGCCGTCTTGTCGATGCAAAAGTCGAGCGGAGCCTCCGTGCCCTTCCCGTAGTCCGTCTTCAGTGCGGCATTCCCCGCGCTGTCAATGCAGTAGATCCTCAAAAGGTATTCTCCGTCCTCGGTAAAGGGGATGGCTGTCGTCCAGACGGGGTCGCTCCCATCCTCCGGGTCCTGCCTCGTCCAGCCGTTTGGAGAGGGGGGAGCGGCATCGGAGGACTCGATCTGAATCAGTGTGCTGTCCGGGGAGAAATTCCGCTCTGTGACGGCGATATAGGCCACCCTTCCCTGCTTGAAATATTTTCCGTTCTGAACCTCATTATTGTCATATTCCATGCGGAGGAGAGGAGCGGTGGCATCGATCGCGACCTGCCCCGACTGCGCCGCGGGATTCCCCGCCTTGTCCGTCGCAAGAACAGTGATGAGGATCTCATTTCCCTCGTTCAGCTCGCTCTTCAGCAGAAATTCCCCATCGATCTCATAGCGATCCGCCTCTCCGTCCGAGCTCCCCTGCCCCTCCTGAAGGGAAAAGAGCGTTCCCGACTGCGTCTGCACCCCCGCGTTGTAGACTGTGTATTCGACGGAGCGAAGGCCTGTCGCGGGATCGAGAAGACCGGCCCGCGCGTGGACAGAGACCTTGATATCCCCGTTGTAGATATTGTTGACGGGCTCTCCGTTCTCCGGGGAAAGGCTGAAGCTGATCTCAACATTAGAGGCAGGAGCAGCGGTCTCCGCCGGAGCGGGAGCCTCCGCCGGGGCAGCCGCCTCATTCGGAGCCGGGGCGCCGCCCTCCGTTCCGACCGCATAGGCCGAAAAGCTGCCCCCGGAGCGGCTTAAGAAAACGATTCCAAAAAAAAGGCAGAGCAAAGTCCTCTGCCAGTTCCCATGCCATGAACGCATATTGAAAAAAGCCTTCCTTCGAATATCCTTCATAGATTCCTTCAGCGGATCAAGTCCTTCGCAGTCTTTGATCCCATCTCCACATCCACCCGATAGCTCTCTTCCCGCTTTTCTTCCTGTTTTTCTTCCTGTTTTTCTTCCCGTTTCTCTTCCTCTTTCGGTTTCTCTTCCCGTTCCTCTTTTTCTTCCGCTCTCTCTTTCCGCTCTGTCTTTTCCTCCTCCGGGAGAGAACGGGAATCGGAGGGCTCCTCCGCTAATTCGGAAAGCAGGGCCGTCTCCCCGGAAGAAGAGCGGGAGGGATCATAGAGAAGCTCTGTCTCCGCGGAGCCGCTTCCCTCCTCTATCCCGCTTCGCCCCGCGCTCTCTCCTACGGAGAGGGGAGGAAGGGGAAAGCCGCTCCCCGTTTGTCTCCCTCCGATCTCTCCGGAGCCGATAAGGGATGCCGCCGTCTCCCGGAGCCTCGATGCCGGAGAGCGGAGCTCCCGGAGCCTCTCTGTCCAGTTCTTTTGGTTCTTCTGGTTCAGGCGGGACATATCGATCTCTCCGTTCAGAGCGCCGCTTTCTCCTCCCGTGTCCTGATTCCTCTCCCGAATCGCCTCGATCGCCCTCCTCTCCGCCCGACCGCTGAGATAGCCGATCACCAGGGGAATGCGAAAGACGATGAACAATACGACGGCCAGGAGAAAAAAGACCGCGGACAGGATAAAGCAAAGCCCTGAAAACTGATTTAAGGATTCTATATTCATGCGCCGGCCTCCGCCCCGTATGCCGTCCGTATCGCCTCCTCCGCGTCATTTTCCCGCCCCAGAAGCTCCTTTTTCAGAGCATCCGTCGTATCATTGGAGGCCTCCGTCATCCCGCCGAGCTTCCATAGAAGCGAAAGCAGCGCTTCCGCCCTCTCCTCCGAGATCCCGTCCCGCCGGAATTTATCCGCATACTGCATCAATGTCATCTCGGAAAAGTTCATGAGCTCAAAGCGGACCATCTCGCTCTCATTCTCATCGGAGGCCACGCTGTCGATCAGACTCTCCATGCTCTGGAAGAGGGGCGCATAGCTCCCATTGTCCTTTCCCTCCGCGATATTGCTCGCGATGTCCCGGTAAAAGGCCCCGATCGTGGCATAGGCCTCCGCCATCCCTCTCTTCGGATCCTCCTTCGGCGCAAGGCTCAGCACCGTCTCGAACCAGCCGGCGGCGCTCTTTGCGCGGGTCACGCGGTTCTCTCCGCCGTCCCCATAGGAGTAATAGTACCAGAAAAGCTTTCCGGTCTCGTAGCAGACCTCGATATAGCCGGGGAGATCCAGGAAGAGCTCATTCCGGTGCTTCCGGATCAGAGACTCCAGCTCCTCTGCCTCCTCCGTCGTGAAGTTCCCATCCTCCTTATAACCCTCGATCAGGGCGAGATAAGCTTCCTTGTTTCCTCCCATATCCGGGATCGCGATCGCCCTCACATAGGCGGCCTCCCTCTCCCTAAGGTCGGACATCTGCCTCGCGTCCATCAGGAGATCCTCGTAGCGGCCCGCCGCCTGTCTGTCCGCAGAATAAACAGAGAGAAAGCCCGTCGCGAAAAAGCCCGCCGCAAGGCTCGCCGCGAGGAGAAAGAGGCCCAGCTTCCAGCGCTGTCTCCTCCGAAAGCTGTCGTCAATCTCCTCGATGTGGTCCAGAGCATACATCATCTCCGCCGCCGACTGATAGCGGTCCTCCGGATTCTTCTCCGTGCACTTTAGGATGATCCTCTCAAGCCCCTGTGAAAAGGTCGGATCGATCTCCCGGATCGGCTTCATCTCATAGGGCGGCTCGGAGGGATTCTTCCCCGTGACGAGGTGGTAGAGGGTCGCCCCCAGACCATAGATATCCGTCCTGGCGTCGGTCTGACCCACATTTCCAAACTGCTCCGGTGCGGCGTAGCCGACCGTCCCGAGGCAGGTGGTGTCCTCATTTTTCGCCGCCTTGAACTCCCTCGCCGTCCCGAAGTCGATGAGAGAAAGCCTGCCGTCCGGCCTCAGCATGATATTTCCCGGCTTCATATCCCGGTAGATGATCGGAGGCTTCCGCGTGTGGAGATAGCCCAGTACATCACAAAGCTGCCTGGCCCAGGCGATCACATAGGCCTCCGGGAGGGCGCCGTACTCCTCAAGTGCCTGTCCGAGGGAGTTTCCCTCCACATAATCCATCACGATGAGGAAAACATCGCTGCTCTCGATCACATCGACAATGCTGGGGAGGTTCGGGTGATGCAGCTTCTTCAGCATATTGGTCTCCACGACCAGGCTTCTCTTCACCGCCTCAAAGTCTATGACCGCGTTCTTTCGGACCTCCTTGACCGCCCAGGTCTTGTTGGCCTTCTCATTGATCGCCATGTAGACGACGCTCATTCCGCCTCTCCCGATCACGCTCAGGATTTTATATTTTCCATCTATCACAGAGCCGATCTCGAGCATGGCTTCCTCCCAAAAATCCCCGCCCCGGAGAGCGGGCAATATTTCCGATTTAAAATCCTCGCTGCATTCACAGCAGCCAGACTCCCTCCGCTCCGCCCCCTCTATGCCAAAGCCGGGAAAGATCGGCCAAGCTCCCACCGGGGTCTCTTCTCTTTAATCTTCTCTTTGATTAAAAAGTGCTCCGGCTCACTTCGACTCTGCCCGACGTCAAGCTTTTTCGCTGAAGCTTTGGCTTGCCGAGGGCATCCGCCGATCTCCCTCCGGGAGCACTTCTCTTTAATCAGGAAGTGCTCCTGTGTACTCTGAGTCCGCCTTATGCCAAACTTTTGCTCAAAAAATTCGGCTGTCCCAGGAGCTAGACCGACTTGTCGGCCGCCAGGTCCCTGCTAAAACCGGGGCGGGATCTCCCTCTTTATTAATAGGTACGGATCGCGATCGCCGTGATATTGTCCTGTTCCATCCGCCTCATATCCAGGGCGATCAGACGATCGATATTCCGTTTGATCTCCTCCGGGCTCGCGCAGACATCTGCATTCAGATGCCTGTGAATCTCCGCATT
Organism: Oribacterium sp. oral taxon 078 str. F0263; assembly: GCF_000469565.1. Classification (NCBI taxonomy): domain Bacteria; kingdom Bacillati; phylum Bacillota; class Clostridia; order Lachnospirales; family Lachnospiraceae; genus Oribacterium; species Oribacterium sp. oral taxon 078. The sequence continues at coordinate 22,060 of NZ_KI273108.1, forward strand.
GCTGATCTTATGGCGGAAGCCGTCGGAGCAGAGGAGGTAGACGGAATTCAGCCTCGGTCTCCCGAAGAAGAAATCCGGATAGATCTCCTCCGATGCGCCGATGCACTGCAAAAGGACGCTGCGGCGCGGATCCGTCTCCGCCTCCTCCGGCGTCAGATTTCCCATCTCGATCTCCCTCTCGATCACGGTATGATCCCTCGTGATCTGGAGGATGCGGTTCGTGATCTCGTAGGCCCTCGTGTCCCCCACATTCATGATATAGTAGCGGGACTCCGTGAGGAGGAGAGATGTCACCGTCGTGCCGAGACGGATCTGATGCTCTCTGCCGTAGCGCTGGAGCTTCTCATTATAGGAAAGCGCGATCTCCGTCCAGTCCTGCCGGATCTCCTGATCCGGAATCTCCTGCACGCAAAGAGAGGGGAGCCTCTCCTTGGTCCAGCGGCGGAAGGCCTCCGTCACGGATGCGCTGGCAAGCTCACCTCTGTCCAGCCCTCCCATCCCGTCGCAGACGATGGCAAAGGCCACCTTCCCGATCGGTGTCGAGCTGATCTCCGCGAAATAGCTGTCCTGATTCGTTTCCTTAACCATACCGGCATCCGAGGATGCCATAGCGATATAATTCATATCTCCTCTGTCCCGGCTTTCCCCCGTCCCGGACTCAGAACGGGGCGAAAGGCTCAAAGAAGCTTAAACTCGAAGTCCTCGTTCCCGAGGCGGATCCTCGAGCCGTCCTCCAGGGCGGTCTCCACATTGCTCTCCAGCATCTTCCCGTTCAGGAAGGTGTGGTTTGTGGAATTGTTGTCCACCACATAATAGCTCCCGTTTCTCCCGACGATGTTGGCGTGGCTCCGGCTGATCGCCCCGTTGTCGCTGATCAGGTAGTCCACAAAGCTCTTTTCCTTTCCGAGGCGGAAGACCGGCTTGTTGATCGGGATGCGCTCATTATTTTTCAGGCGGATCAGAAAAGGGGACTTTGGGGCGTCCGGCCGCTCTGTATGGCTGAGCACCGTCGTCTCCCCGATGCCCGCTCCCCCTCCGAGGACGGTCGTCTCTCCGAAATTGAGCGTGGAGTTCTGTCCGATCGGAGCTCCCGCCTTTGGCGGCGGGGCCGTCTCCTTCTGCGGAGCCGGATTCCTGCTCTCTGCGGCGGGGGCCGGCGCTCTTCCGGGAACCTGGAAGCCGAAGTCTGCCTTCGGAGCTCCGCCGTTTGCCTTCTGAGGGGCTGCCGCTTTGTTCTGCTCTCCGCCCCCGAGACCGGGTACGGAGAAGCCGAAGGATTTCTGCTTTTGTTTCTGCTTCTGCTTTCCCGATGCCGGCTGAGATGCCTGCTTCAAAGCGGCCTTTCGCGCCTTCAGCTGCTTTTGCTGTGCCATGTACTGCTTGGCCCGATCCCCATTGTAATGCTGCAAAAGGTAGAAGAGAGAGATTCGCTCCTCCTTCGGGATGTCTTCCGGGATATCCACACTCTCCTCTGTGCTCTCCTCGGGCTCTGCCGAGGAAGCGGGGGATGCAGAGAGCGGCGCAGCCGATGCGGGATGATAGGAGCTGTAGCTTGCGGATACACTGCCGCTCCCGCTTCCATTTCCATTCCCGATTCCGCTTCCGGCGCTCTCCGGAAAGAGAGAGGCCTCCGTTCCTCCGGAAAGCGCGCTCTCCTGCCTCCGTTCCGCCTTTTCCTGGAGCTTCTCCTCCTTCTTGATATCCTCGAGAAGGCCCTTGAAATCCATGGGGGAGAAGGCGGTATTTCCGTTCAGATAATTCAGGATTTTCGTCACATAGCTTCCATCCTCAGAGGGATCGAACTGCGCGCCGAACATGGTCTCCTTTAAAAACTGCTTCGGATCCCTGTCGGACTTTCTGTCCTCGATCGGGAGGCAGATGAGCTCGCTCTCGCCCGTCGACACATCCGTGAAGATCTCGTTCAGATCCAGGATGAGTGAGCGAGGATCCAGCATGTAATCCTCCGCCGAGATCAGGGCGTCCGCGATCCCGGAGAAGACGCCGAGGAAGCTCTTCTTCGTCACAGGCCGGCTGAAAAACTGGTCCGCCGTGATCTTCGCCGTGATATTGAAGCGGATAAATTTCCTGTCATCCAGCTGCATGAAGCTGGTGGCAGCAAGTCCTCTGATCCGGTTCCCTGTCAGCATCCCCAGGCTGATCGCGTCCAGCTTCTCCTCCGCATCGACCTCGTAGACAAGATAGCTGTTCGCTCCCTGATTCTCAATGCTAAATTCTTTCATTCCTCTACACTCCTCATCCCCTCCGGAAAGCCCGGATCCCTGTCCCTTAGCCCGCCGGGAAAACGCCGATACAGGAAAGCGTTCTCCCTATTTTTTTACTCCCCAAAGCCTGGCCTTTACGGTCTGCTCCATGGGGATTTTTGCCGTATTAAAGGGGTCGAACCAAAATGACAGCTTATACTTCACCGTGATCTTGAAGTCCTTATCCTCCTTCACCACCGAAAAGTCCATCCCGCTCAGCCCGTTCTCGACGCCGAGCCTCTTCAGCTTTTCCTGCGCATCCCCCTCCCCGGAGGAGCCGTCTGTTCCGGTGAGATAGGCGACGAAGCGCCTCTTCGCCACATTGCTCCCGGATCCATCCTCATACCAGTCATCCGGGGAGGTATAATAGCCGTTTGTCATCGCCCTTCTCCCAAGATCCATGAAAAGGTCGGTGAGACTCCCCCAGAAGTGCCCGCCCTCGTCAAAGAAGGATTCTATGGCCTCATTGGCGTAGGCATCCATCCCCATGCTGTTTGCAGACTGTACCAGAGCGTGCGTGATCTGGTTCTGCGCGGAGAAGATGAAGAACATCCCGTTCAGCGCCATGAAAAGCGCGCAGAAGATCGGAAGGATAATCGCCGCCTCCAGCGTCACGGAACCGCTCTGCCGTCCCTGATTTCTCATGATTTCCTCCTTGGATTCCTTTCCCAGGCCGCATTCTTACCCGCCTGCATGCCGCTGCTAGTAGGAAAGATCCTTTTTCTTCTTGACCGTAACGCCGCTCGTCATGCGGCTGTCCAGCTTCACCATGGGATTCAGCTTATAGCTCGCATTCGACGAGATACAGGTATATGCCTTGGTCAAGGAGAAGTCCACCTTCCCCTTGTAGTTCTCCTTCGCCTCCAGCTGGATCAGATTCTGAAGACGTTTCAGATAGATCTGCTCCGGGGCACAGATCAAGAGCAAGAGAAGCCCGTGCTCGGTGTAGTCCATCTCCAGGATGCCGTCCTTTGTGGCAAGTCCTCCGGCCTCCATCCAGGGCTTCGAGCCCTTTCCCTTCTTCCCGGCATCACCGAAGGTCTTCTTGATATCTCCCTTCATATCATCTGTGAGACTGGACACATCCACAAGATCCTTGACCAGAGCCGGAAGCCCCTCAAAGGACATATAGGCCGTCTTCTTAAAGAGATACTCTTTTCCTCCGTTTGCGAGGATCACGACATCGAAGAAGGGCTCCATAATCATGAAAATGATGGTCAGCGCGATACGGACCGGCCCCAGGGCGGAGACCATCTCCAGGATATCCGATTTCGAAACCGCGACGATATCCGCGACAAAGCGGAACATATAGTAGTCGAAGAAGGCCGCCGCCTGACTGACATACTCGGAGTTCGCCCCGGTGAGCATGTACTCAAGCTCCGCTCCCTTGAACATCGGATCCGAGCCCGACTCATCGTGCATGCCGGAGAAGTCCAGCAGAGATCCTCCGGAGTTGATCACCGCCGTAAGCTTATCCGCTGAGCCTCCGGCCAGGTTGAAAATCTCGGAGTAGCCGTAGCCGGTCAAAGTCTTTCCATCCTTATAGACCGCGCGGTTTGGAAGATCATAGGCCGCATAGCCGTACATGAGAAGGTGGTGGTAGAACTTCGGGAGATCCAGAATGAGCGTGGCCAGGTTGACAAAGCGAGTTTCGATCCAGTAGAGCACCGAGACAAAGAACTTTACGACATTTCCGATAAAGGTCACGAAGCCCGTGATCGCCTTCAGGACGTTGAGCCCCATGACGCCGTCCGCAAAGTCTTTCGCCGAGCTGATCATCCCGGTCAGTCCCTCTACCGTAGCGATCGCGCTGGTATCGTTGACATCCTGGTGCACGAGAAGGGATGCGTTGATCTTGGAATCCAGAGAGATATCGTAGAGCACCGAGGTCTGCAAAAGCCGGTTTCCAAGATCCGCGATATTCAGGATATCCTGGACTCCTTCTGAGTCGGCAGTCGCCAATTCGCCAAGGTCCTTTTCCAGCATCGTCAGGGTCAACCCGATGCCTGTCGGAAAGCTTACAGGCACCACCTCACCATATTTACTCCACACGGTTGAGGCATCCCAGTCCTCCCCCACCTCGGATGCTCTAAAGGAATTCAGCGTATCCATCTGCGTCCGCAAGGACGCCTGCTCCTGGTTCGACAGAGCCTGGTAATCATCCTTCACATTCGTGGAGTAAAAGTTTACAACGAGATCATCTATGTCCTGAAGCCATTTACAGGAATCCTCCGCAATGGAGCCCGCAGCCTTCGAATCATCGCTCCCCTTACTCTTTCTCTTCTCCATATCCTCATGCAGCTTTTTGAGATCCTTTTGCAGGTCTCCACGTGCTCCCATGATATTGGCCATATCGTCGGTGAGCTTTTTCAGGCTGTCTTTGAAGCCGGAGGCCGCGCTGCTGTAGTCCCTTGCGGCAGACTCCGCGGCATCCTCCTTCGACTTCAGATCCGTTCCGTCGTCGTCTCCGCCTTCCTCGCCCTTGTCCTTTTTCGCCTCCGCAAGATCCACGACAGCCGTCTCAAAGTTCCTGTACTTCTCGTCATAGGTCTTGAACTTCTCTGTAAAGTCCACGCCATCCCTTACGGTGTCGATCACCGCCTGAACCAGCTTTTCCGCGTCCTTTGCCGCGTCCTCCGCGGTCTTTGCCGTATCGATATTCTGCTTCAGCGGCTCCAGCCACTCCGCCTTCTCCAGATTCTGGACCAGCTCCTTGAGATTGACTCCCTCCACGATGGTATTCACGGGAACGGAGAGCTCACTGTAGTCATAGAGCTGCTGGGAGAGGATCTCGGGATCGTAGAGCGCCTGCGTCCCCGAGGCATCGGAGGAGGACAGCGTCAGCCCCTGCCCCATGGACTTCAGATTCTCCGAGAGGTATCCCTTATTGGTGGAAGCGATATCCGTCTTCTGATCTACGGAGAGAAGACCGAAGCGCTCCTCCAGATAACGGTCGTAGTTTCCGAGCGTGGAGAAGACCGAGCTTCCCATCAGCTCCCGCATGATCTCATTTGCGCTCTGGTACCTCGCATACTCCACAAAGACAAAGGTGCACATGAGAAGCGGTGAGACCGTAAAGGCGAGAAAGAGGGAGAGCATCCCCTTCCCGCCGTTGACATAACGGCGTAGAAATCCGCGCAGAGCTTTGAAAGTTTTTCTGATATTCACGCTGTACCTCTCTTCCTTCCCCCGGGGAACTGATATCTCCATCGGGAACCATGCAGGGCCCGGCTCCCCCTTCCGCCCTAGTGTCCCGTCAGGCTTCTCCCGATCTTAAACGTGCTGCTGACCAGCTCTATGAGAGAATTGGCCGCTCCCACGATAGTGGACAGCCCCTGCGCTTTTTTCAGCGCATATTTTGTGAATTTGATCGTATTGATATAATAGGATGCATCAAAGTCCGAGGTCACCGCCTGCGCGCTCAGAAGCTCCGTCTCCTTCTGCCCCGCCGCCCGGAGCAGCTTCCCGAAGAGGAAGGTATAGCCCTTGCTCACCGTGACGACGTAGTGACAGCGCCCGATATCATCGCCCTTTCGCTCCACCTTCACAGAAAGCCCGCCGTTATCCTTCGCAAGCGTCGCCTTCGTCAGGCGGTCATCGAAGAAGCGGGTCGCCTTCGCGACTCCCGCATTGTGCCTGTCGGACAGCTTCCCCGGCAGGAGATAACGGTAGAGGCCGATCTTTGTGATGTCCTCCTTCGAGATACTTTCCGGATCCGGAAGCTCTCCGAATTTATAGGTCTCCGCCACAATTTCCGCGGCCTCATTCGCCGCGACCTTGACCATGACCTTCTGATAGAGAAAAATGCTGAAGCTGAGGAAAAACATCAGGATAAAGATACAAAACGTTATCCCGATCGACCATTCCAGTATGACGGTTCCCCGCTCGTCCTCCCGTCTCATGAGATCCCCCCTCCCGATGCTTCTTCCGGCCGCTGATTCCGGCATGGAATTCATTTATCGAATCAAAGCAAAAGGCAATTCCGCGCGCTTTTGTCTCGCGGCCTTCCCCGCATTATGGCCGCGGAAAGCCCTCCCGCCTGCTACTTCCCGTCGTAATATTCTTTCTTGTCGAAGACTCCCTCCAGCATGCCGCTGTCGTAGTTTTGATCGAACCAGGAGCCCTCTACGACATAGGCTGTCGTCGTGTCCAGCAGCGCAGCGAAGGAGGAGTGCTCGATGGACTCCAGCGTGACCTTCTCCGGAACATAGACGGATGTCACACCGCTCCCCGCAAAGGCATAGCCCCCGATCTTCTTGATATCCTGCGGCAGTCTCACCGTGCTAAGAGCCGTATTGTCCAAAAAGCAGTTCTTCCCGATCTCCGTCACCGTATCCGGAAGCGTGATATCCTTGAGCGCCTTGCAGTTCTGAAAGGCATTGTTACCGATCTTCTGCACACCCTCCCCCGCGAACTTGACCGTCTTCAGCGCGCCGTCATAGGCGAAGGCAAAATTTCCGATCTCCGTCACGGATGCGGGGACCTCGATCTCCTCCAGCGATTCACAGTGCTGGAAATCCGCATCCCCGATCTTTGTCAGCTTCGCGGGGAGCTGCACCTTCTTCACAGAGGACTGCGTGAACGCGCCGTCCAGCGGGATGTCCTCGTCGCTCTCAAAGCGGACCTCCTCTACGGAATTCTCCCGGAGAAGGAAGATATGGTCTGTGAAGCCCTTGCACTTTGCCGGGATCGTGAGCGTCTTCTGCTTCGCGCCCTCCTCGCTTAGGCTTGAGATCTTGTCCCCGTTCCACTCAAAATACGAGTCGCTGCTCTTCGCCGCCTGCTCGGATTTCGCGCCTTCCTTTCCTCCGCCATCGTCCTGCTTCTTCCCTCCGCAGGCGCCAAGTCCCAGTGCAAGGAGCAGCAAAGCCGCGATCAAAAAGGTCCTCTTTTCTCTTCTCTTCAATGGATTTTCCTCCCCGCCAAAGCGTATGCGTTCTGTTCTCTTACAACACTTCTCTTTTTTTATCTTTATCTCTATCTCTACTCCGTCACCTTCCGCCGGATGAACTGCCAGAGCTTCTGTCCGGTCTCCACCATGCATAAGCCGGAAGGGGAGAAATAGTCCGCGCTCAAAAACTGATAACGAATCACAAGCTTATTGTCCATATCGATGAAGCCCCACTTCCCATCACTCGCGACCGCCGCGATCTGATTGGAAAAGCTCTTCGCACTTTCGTACTCCGGAGCGATGAGCACATTCCCCTTTGTGTCCGCAAAGCCCCACTTGTCGTCCTGCATAAAGGCAAAGACGCCGTCCGATGTGATCACATCCACATCATCCGCCGAGAAATCGCCGATCATTTTCTCCTTCTGATTGTAGAGATGATACTTTCCGTCCTGCTTCGCCAGCATGACGCCCTTTTTGATCCAGCTCCCATCCAGGTTTAAGCGGATCTCCTCATAGCTCCCCTCGGAAACGGTCTTTCCCGTGGTATCGATCAATCTCCAGCCCTCGCTGTCCGATACCGCCGCTTTGCCGTCTGTGAAGCTCCCGGCATTTTCATAGTCCCCGAAAGCCTTATCGCCCATGACTCCGTAGTAGGAGACACGCTCGTCAACCCTCGCGGGGAAGAGCTTTTCGCTGTAGACGCCGACCTCTGTGGGTGCGTCCCCCTCCAGGATCCCCTGTGTGACATGCTTTCCGTCCGAGATTCGGAGCGCATTGTCCTCCCCGATCAGACGGATTCCGGACTCTCCCACCGGCCCCGCGAAGCTGAGCTTCTTAAAATCTGTCTCATCCCCGTTGTCGGAGAGGTAGGTCCAGCCCTCCTCATCATAGACCTCGTAGAAGCCGTTCACCGCGCTTCGAAAATTCCGATAGCTCCGCCAGTCCGTATCGAAGATATAGCGAATCTCCAGGAGAAGCTGTTCGAAATCCTCCCCGGAGGCCCCTCTTTCCTTCGCCTTTTTCAGGTAGTAGCAGGCCGAGCTGTAATCCTCCTTCACGACGAGCAGCTTCGCAAGCTGCATGGCGAAATCCGCATTCCCGCTGTATGCGGTCGCGGCCTCTCTCGCGGCATCCAGATAGGTCGAATAGGTCCTCTGATTTTCCTCATAGGCCGCCTTGCAGGCGTTCAGGAGACCGGTGTAGACCTCCTCCGACGGCTTCAGCTTCGCCGCGCTTTTATACTCCTCCCCGGCCTTTTGGTAAAGGCCGCGCTTCATATAATCCGCCGCTGTCCCGAGGTAGTTTTCGTATGCCGCTCTCGTCTTGTTCCGCTCCGCCACCGTCCTGTTCCAGCCGATCACGATGAGGAGCAGGAGGCCTATGGTGACTGTAATTTTATTCAGCTTCAAATCGCTACCTCTCTACATGGTATACGGTCCTGCCGCGTCCTAGATCATGGAAAAGAGTATGGAAAGGCCAAAGGCAATCAGGATAAACGGCCCCAGCGGGAGCGCATCCTTCAGTCCCTTCTTCTTCATGATGAGCGCGGGGATCGAAAACAAGGCGCAGAGGACAAAGGAAAACAAAAGCGTAATGCAGAATGCCGCGAGTCCGCACAGAAAGCCCAGTGCGCTGAAAAGCTTGACATCCCCCATTCCGATCCCCCCCCCGGAAAGCTTCGCCATGATCAAAAGAAAAATAAGCGCGATCAAAAGCGCGGAAAAGCTGTTTATAAGAAGGGCGAGTGGTTCGGCCTTCAGAAAAATCAGCTCGCAGATACCGATGAGAAGCTTGCCGACGAGCATCACGACCGGACACGGATTCGGTATGATCTGAAGCCGGGCATCCGTCACCGCGGAGACCGTGAGCACCATAAAAGCAAGCAGGATCTTGGCAAATGCCGCGGGATCGACGGCCACCGCCCGGGTGAAGCAGCCGCAGAAAAAGGAAAACACGGCGATCCCGATGAGAGCCGCGGCTTCCAGGATCCGCCCGTAATCGCGCCCGCCTCTGATCCTCGGAAGATCGGGAGCCGTCTCCTCCCTCCCCGCCCTTCGGGCAAGCATCGGAATATAATATTTCTGTGTCAGGAATATCGCAAGCAGCGTAAGCGCCGCCCATCCCAGACCGCAAATCAGGTTCCCGTATGATATCATTTCCCCTGTTCTCTCTTCCGTCTCGCTTTCCTGCAGAGCGGCCCGGAGTACGGTACTCTATCGAGGGCAATACCCGCTAAAGTTCATCATGGCAGCGTTTTGTATCGCCCTCTCCTGAGCGCCCGCCCCTCCGGACCGGCTCCGTCTAGCTGTTGGTCCCTGCAATCAACGGGTTTCCCTTTACAGGCCGTTGACGAACTGGGCGACCTTATTCTGCACTGTGTCGAGAATATTCTGGCCCATGGCTTTGAAAAGCCCGCCGAGGAAAACGGCGATAGCGATGATAATCAGCATCGAGATGAAGTTGGTATCTCCGCGCTCCTCGGAAAGGAATGCATCGAGACCATGCTCCGCCCGGATCTTTCCGGCCAGCAGCAAATCATTTAACCTGTCCATTCTTTCTCCTCCTTCCTTCTCTTTCTATATTTAGAACAGTGAGCCCGCAAAGGCCGCTGCCATGATTATAATGATGATGCCGATAAAAACCAGCATGATGGGAGCGAGAAGCTTCGCCGAGGCCTTCTCCCCAAGCTGCAGGGTCTTCTGCCTCTTGCTGCTCCAAAGCTCCGAGGACTCCTTCGCGAGAAAGAGCGGAAGCTCCGAGCCCCCCTTCTCCATACTCTGCAAAAGGGCGCTGGTGAACTTGATGATCTCCGGCGAATCCGTGGCTCTGCCGAAAAGAAGGATCGCGTCCGCGTCGGAGTAGCCGTTCTGCATGTTCTCCCCCGCCTCCCGCATGAGCTTATAGATCGCGCCCTCCGAGCTCTCCCCGATCATCCTCCAGGCATCCCGGAGCACCATCCCGGAGTTGACCAGGATCGCCATGGTGGAGACGACCTCCGGGAGCTCCAGCTCGCAGTCCGCCGTCCGCTTCGAGAGTTCATTATGCATATTCTCGACGGCGTAGACGCCCGCGAGAAGCGCGATGAACATCCCGATCAGGAAGGTCGTGCCGCTGTTCTGCCAGGCCGCATAGATGCAGGTGACAGCGCTGATGAGATGCACCAGCGTGATCCCCATCGCCCACTGCAGATTCGCGTAGTAGTCCGCATACTGGGGGCCGTAGATCAGCGCCGCCTGCTTCTTCAGGCGGTCTCCCATGGCGCCCCTCAGCGAAAAGGGCGGCCCGTGGCTCCAGGCAAAACCGACCACATAGAGCTCCTTCAGGGGATATTTTTTCTCGTCGACCCCCTCCACCAGCGCCTCATAGCCCTGCCCCCGGAAGAGCTGAGCGATGAAGAGCAGGGAGAGGATACTCCCGATGATCAAAAGTCCTGTCTGCATACTCTCATCCCTTGATATCCATGATCTTCTGCCCCAGCAAAAACGCCAGAACGAATATGCCGAGCGCGAAGGTCGTCGCTATGACGCCGAGCGGCGTGGAGAAGCTCTTCGCGAAGTTTCCCCCCATGGCCCGGAGCATCAGGATCAGAAAAACCGGGATGACCATCATCGCATTGAACTGCAGCTTGTTGGAGGAGATCGCCGTCGCGATTTCTCCGCTGATCTCGATCTTCTCCCCGATGATGTCCGCGGTGCGGCGGACAATGTCCCGGATATTCCCCCCGGCGCGATAGCTCACATTGAAGACCGTCGCGAAATTCCGGATGTCCCTGTTGTCGCTCCTCTCCCCGAGGGAGCGGATCATATCCTCTATGGGGATATTGTTCCGCATCCCGGAGATCATCTCCTCCGTCTCCTTGACGATCCAGGAGTCCCTCGTGTACTCCAACACCAGATCCTTATAGACGCTCTGCAAAGAGTCATTCATGTTCATGCCGCTGGACAGCGCCACCGCGAGGGCCTCCAGGAAGCCTCGAAACTGTATCGAGAGCTCCGTGATCCGCTTCTTCTGGAGCATCTTGCTGCGGATCGACTGGGCGAAGATCCCGGCGATGGAGCCTACGACAAGGAAGATCACGACATTCCCCGTCGCGGTCGCGCCCGTGGGCCTCCCCGAGGAATCCAGAAACTGATTCCCGTAGAAGACCAGGCTCACTCCTCCGCCGAGTAAAAGCGCGGCGAGAAAGGTTCTGAGCCTCTCGGAAAAGGACATGCAGTAGACCTTATAGTTCAGGAGCGGAGTGCCGAGAGGCGAGATGATGTACTTCGGCTCCTTCTTCTTTTTTTGCTTTTTCCCGAACAAGTCTTCCTCCTTTAAAGGGCACTTCCTCAGATCGTCTCCCGTATCCCGGCGAGCCGGAGCTTGAAATCGTTCTGCATCCGGTTCTCCGTTCTCTTGAGAACCCCTCTGACCTTCGCCACTGTGCTTTCCGGCGACTCCTCAAAGACATAGAGGGGATTTAAGATGATCTCGTCATTCTCATATCCCAGGACCTCCGTGATCTCCATCGTCTTTCGGGAGCGGTCCCGGAGCCTCGAGAGATGCACGATGATGTCCACGGCCGATGCGATCTGCTGCCGGATCGCCTCCAGCGGGACGTTTGCCGCCCCCTGCAGCACCATCGTCTCCAGACGGCTCAGCATATCCCTCGTGGAGTTTGCGTGGCCCGTGGAGAGCGAGCCGTCGTGCCCCGTGTTCATCGCCTGCAGCATGTCCAGTGCCTCGCCTCCTCGGACCTCTCCGACGACGATGCGGTCCGGCCGCATACGGAGAGAGGACTTGATGAGGTCCGTCATGGAGATCTCGCCGGCTCCGGTGGAGTTCGCATTTCTCGTCTCCAGCCGGACGAGGTTGTCGACATTCTCGATCTGCAGCTCCGCGGTGTCCTCGATGGTAATGACTCTCTCGTCATGGGGGATGAAGTTCGACAGGGCGTTCAGGAAGGTCGTTTTCCCCGAGCCCGTGCCCCCGCAGACAAAGATATTATAGCGGGCCTTCACCAGGAGCCTGAGCTTCCCCGCGATCTCCTCCGTGAGAGAGCCGAAGCGGATCAGCTTCTCCATGGTCATCGGCTCCTTCGAGAACTTTCGGATCGTGATCGTCGGGCCGCAGAGCGCGACCGGCGGGAGAACCACATTGACACGGGAGCCGTCCGGAAGCGTCGTATCGCAGATCGGATTCGCCTGATTTACCTCTCGCCCCGCGAGACCGACGATCCTCTGGATGATGTCCTCCAGCCTCTTCTGGCTCTCAAAGCTCCGATCCAGCTTGAAGAGCTTTCCGCTCTGCTCGATAAAGATATTGTCTGTGCCGTTGATCATCACCTCGGTGATGCTGTCGTCATTCAGGATCGAATTCAGGAGACCGAAGCCCCGGATCGAGCCGTAGACCTGCTGGACGATGGAGAGCTTCTGCTCCACGGAGCAGTACTGCCCCCCTGTCCGCTCGTTGACCGCCTCCTTGATCTTATCCTCCAGGATATCGTCATCGATCTGGCTCAGGATAAAGCTGCCGGAAATATGCTTCTTGATCTCCTCTACCAGCCCCTGCTCCTGCTCATGTGTCATCTATTCTCCCCCGTCTTCGCTCCCGCTTCTTCAGTCTCTCTCGCCGTCTCGGAAATCCGAGCATCGTCTCCGATCAGAAATCCCCCCGCAGGATCTCATCGAAGATCTCCTTCTCCGCGACCTGACTGAGAATCTGCTGCACCGTGGCGTGTTCATAGCGGGGGATCCCTCCGAGGTTTCGGATATCCACCTCGCCGAGCGGCCGCCCCGTCTTATTGCTGAACCTGTTGTAGATGTAGGACATCCTCTTCAGAAGAGGCACCTCCACATTCTCCTCCTTGATCCTTAGGGCCTGCAGCATGCTGATCGTCTTCTGATTTCCGATCTCAGAGCCATCCACCGTGATGACGATCTCATGCATGCCCCGGTAGATGTCGATATGATCCTTGTCGATATTGAAATCGCTGTCGACGATAATGTAATCATAGGAGCCGCTCAGGCGAAGCTCCCTCAGAAGGCGGAGATTCTCCTCCGCGGAGAGCTCCATCATATCCAGTGCGACTTTGGGCCTTTCGAAGAAATAAACCCCTCTCGCATCCTGCCGCACGCAGCTCTCCAGCTTCAGGGAAAAGTTCGCCTTCTGCTCCTTCAGCGCGAATACGACATCGCTCATGTCGAACTGCCCGTCCGCGGAAAAGAAAAGGTCGGAGGAGCCGAATCTCTCCAGGTTCAGATAGAGAACCTTCTTCCCGTTCATCGCGTAGTGAAGAGCACAGGACGCCGCCATCGTGGAAGCCCCCGCTCCCCCCGCGGCGGAGCCGAAGCCGATCACTCTGCACTGATCGTCCTCCATCCTGAGGCCGGTGATGCCCTGAATCTTCTCCGCGTAGATGCTGAGAATCTGCTTATAGATCAGATCCGCCTTCCGGTACTTGCATATCGCCGGCTGATCCCGGAAGCTCTCGATCTCCGCCGAGGCCACAAAATATGCGAAGCTGCAGTTGGACGGGAGAAGGATCGTATTGATCTCAAAGGACGCATCCGCAACCAGGACGTCGATTTTGGACTCCCGGACCGTCTCGATGCAAAGCTCCGGATCCGTAAACGCATAGATCTCAAATTTCTCGGAGTACCTCGTGCCAAAGGCAGTGACGATCCTCTCCAGATAATCCCTGTCGCTATCCAGAAGTGCCAGTCTGATCTTCATAGCAGCATACCTTTCTCATACCCTTCTCACGGAAGCTCACTGGAGGCCTCTTAAAACCGGGGAGCTTCTCAATCCAACTTAAAAGCTTCTTAAGATTTGTGTCTTTTCTGTGTCCTACCCTTCATGATACTTTTCCGATCCCGCTGCTGTCAAATTACAATTCCCTAATTTTTTGTTACAATTCAGGGGCAATCCATCTTTCGATCGGCTGCCCCTCAGGAATCCCTCCGCGGGCGGGGAGCCAGGATCGTCCGGCACAGCCAGCCGATGAAGACCAGAACGGCGAAGAGCATGATGAACCTAAAGACATCGATCTTTTCGTTCATCGCACGGCAGTTCGTGGGATTGTCCGGATTGTAGGCGATCGTAATCATCTCCCCCTCCTTGATGAGGGGAGTCGTATCATAGGTAAGCAGTCCCTCCACCTTCTCCCCATTGACGGTGTACTCAAGATAAAGCTCGTACTTGTATTCTATGTCCGATCCCTCGACCCGCCTCTGATAATTCCGGACCTTGACGACACGCGCCTCCGTCCTCGGATAGGAGTAATACGGCAGCGTCTCCCAAAGAGCGAGGAGCAGAGCGGAGGCCCCCACGAGAATAAAAATCACCACAATGATGATCCCGATCATTTTCGCCGCAAAATTCTTCATCGTCACCCTCTTTCTGATCCCGGGAAAAGCTGCGCCTCCTCCGGCGCCCGCCTTTCTCCCTCTTCGTTTCTTCGGAAACAGTGTAGCACATTTCCGCCCCTTCGAAATTTACGAGACTTTTACGATTCCCGCCGACATGACGGCCTTTCCATAGAGGCGGATGAGAGCGCCGGCGGGAGACGGCGTCTCCCGTGCCGGCCTTAACGCAGCAGCCATACTGTCAAAGCAGCGGCATGTCTTTCGATAAAAGAGTGACCAGCTCACAGTTATTGGTCTGGGGGAACATATCAACGGGGCAGCAGCTTTGAAGCCGGTAGCCCGCCTCCTGCAGGGGGAGCAGGTCCCTCGCAAAGCTCTTTGGCTTACAGGCCACATAGATGAGGGCCGGAGAGGCATAGGCAATGATCTTCCGAAGCGCCTTCGGATGGATGCCGTCCCGCGGCGGGTCCAGGATGATGAGATCGGGACGCGGGGCCGGATAGCGGCTTCCATCCTCCCGGATGAGCTCTCCCCCCTCCGAAATCACCTTGAGAACATCTCCGGCGAGAAAGGCGCAGTTTGTGATGCCGTTGTCCCTCGCGTTCTCTCTCGCCGCTCTCACGGCCTCCGGCACAAGCTCTATGCCGATCGAAAGACTCGCTGCCGGACTCATAAGCTGGGTGATGGTCCCTGTCCCGGAATAAAGATCATAGATCACGGGCTTCCGCTCCTCCCCTCCCGCAGGAAGGGAGAGAGCGGCATAGTCCCGTATCTTCGAATAGAGCCTCTCCGCTCCGAGGGAATTCGTCTGGAAAAAGGAAAAGGGACTGATTCGAAAGCGAAGCCCCAGGAGCTCCTCACAGATGAAATCCTCCCCCCAGAGAATTTCCGTCCCCTCATCGATGACCGCATCGGAGAGAGCGTCATTTCTCGTGTGCAAAATGCCGCGGATCCTCCCCCTGAGCTTCCCCTCCTCCTCCGCCCGGAGAAGAAGCGCGCTCCAGTCAAGGAGCATCTCCCTCTCGGTCGTATCGGAGGCGCCGTTCCCACCCTCCTTCACGGCCCTTCTCTCAGGGCTTCCCACAGCTCCCTCCCTTATGGAAGGAACGGTTCCCGGGGAGGGCGCGGGCTCCGCCCCTTTTGGAAAACCTTTTGGAAAATCAGAGGAGCTCACGAGGTCTACGAGGATTTCCCCGGTCTTTATTGTCCGACGGATCAGAAGATGGCGAAGATAGCCCCTGTGACTCTTCTTATGATAATAATCGATGGAAAGCGAGGCAAAGTACTCTCTTGTCAGGCGAAGCAGCACGCCGAAATCGGGATCCGGCAGGCGGCAGTCATCCGTATTGAGAATATTAAAAAAGCTTCTCTTCTGATGGAGTCCGAGGCAAAGAGGTCCTCCCTTTTCCTGATCCCCAAAGGAAAATTCCATCTTATTTCGATAGGCGCTCTCTTTGGGCGAAGGGAGGATATTCTCAAAGCGATACTCCCCGAGCGCGGCGGAACGAAGGAGCTCCCGGATCTCCCTCTCCTTTATGGCAAGCTGCTCCTCGTAAGGCGTCCCCTGGTAGAAGCAGCCTCCGCATCTCCCTTCATTTTCACACCACATGTTTTCCCTCCCGGCATGGCATCCTTCCCGATCCTTCCCCATCCGAAAACAGAGCATTCATCCCCGGCACCTTGCGATTTCCTCTTCCCCGCGCCCGCAGAGGATGCTGTCCGAAAGCTTTCCAGCGAAAAAAGCCTGTCCTTCATTCCCGGGGCGATGCCGCTCCCGGATAAATGTACGACAAGCTTATATTCATGGCGGCGCCAAAAACTGCGGCGCAGAGACCTCCTCAAAAGACAGAGGAAGGAAGCTCCGGAGGAAAGCCCCGCTGCATCCTCTTTTTTCCTCAGTTCTCCTCTACGACGTCCTCGTCGGCGTCCTCCGCGTCCTCCTCGGAATCTCCCTCGTAGTCCTCATAATCCTCCAGATAGTCCGGAGCGACAAAGCGATAGACCGCATAGGCGATCGCCGCCACTGCCGCCACGATCCCAAGGACAGCCAGCACCGTAGTAATCGTCTTCTTCATCTTATCCTCTTCCCTCTTTCTCTCTAAAAGATCCGTCAGCTTTATGCTGTTAATGAGCCCCTCCGCCCGGGATCTCGCATCCTGCGCAAAGTCCGCTGCATTGCTCTTCCAGCTGTCCATATCAAATCCATTCATAAATTCTCCTCTCCGGCGGCCCCGCGCTCTCCTTCACGCACCGCCACCCCCGTACATCATACCATCCGAAAACAGGCTTTGCCACATCTTTAATGGATTTTTTTCAGCTTTGCGAAGGCCGCGAGCATCTTCTTCTGCCCCGCCTTGTCGAAAAGGACCGTGACCGTATAGTCTCTCTTTCCGTCCTCGATCGCCTTCACGATGCCGTCTCCGAATTTTACATGGGAGACTCGGTCCCCGACGCGGTAATCCAGCTTCTCCGCCTTTTGGATCTCGCTCCCCCTCTTCATAAGGGGCGGGATGCCCGGTCCGGAGGGAAGGCTGCCGCTCGCCTTTTTCAAAGCTTTTTGCAAGGCACTCCCGCCTCTTTCCTCCCCCCTTCTCCCCCAGACCGTCCCCATAAAGGGGGTAGCGGAGAGATCGACGCTCCCCGAACGGATTTCCGAATCCCCCTCCCAGCGGCTCTCCGGATCAGAACGATAGAGCAGCTCCTTTTTCACAAGGAGATCCGGCATTTCCCGGATAAAGCGGCTCGGCAGCAGCCTTTGGAACTCCCCGTTTATCATCCGGGAGCGGGCGGAGCTCATGACAAGCTCCTCCTCCGCTCTCGTGATCCCGACATAGCATAGTCTCCGCTCCTCTTCCAGCTCCTCCGGCTCATTGATAGAGAGAAAGCCCGGAAACAGCCCGTCGCTCATGCCGACGAGATAGACCTTCGGAAATTCCAGACCCTTGGCCCCGTGAAGCGTCATAAGCGTCAGACTGTCCTGCTCTTTATCGCTCCGGTCGAGATCCGAGATGAGGGAGACCTCCTCCAAAAAGGCAGAAAGCTTTACTTCCTCCGCCTCCTCCTGGAAGCTCACGGCCTTCGAGATGATCTCCTCAATATTCTCAAGCCTCGTCTGCGCCTCGACCTCCCCCTCGGCGCGGAGCTCAGCCGCATAGCCGCTGTCATCCCGGATGGATTCGATCAGAAGGCGAAGGCTGTAGCTCCCCTCTCTGCCCGGGGAAGCCGCTTCGTCCAGAAGTCCCGCCTCCTTAAGGGCTCTTCTCCAGCCCTGAAGCATCTCCCGAAAGCCCCGGAGCGCCTTCAGTGCCTTCCCGCTGATCCCGATCTCTTCCGCCTGCGCGGAGGCCTCGGAGAGACTCAGGCCCTCTTTCTCGGCACAGCGGCGGAGCTTCTCCAGACTCGCCGCGCCGATCCCCCTCCGGGGCACGTTGATAATCCGCTCAAAGGCGACATCATCCTCCTCGTTTGCGATGAGCTTCATATAGGCCAGGATGTCCTTGATCTCCCGGCGCTGATAGAAGTTTACTCCGCCCACGATCTGATAGGGAATGTTCCTTCGGATGCACTGCTCCTCGAAAAGCCTCGACTGCGCATTTGTCCGGTAGAGCACCGCCTGATCCCGGTAAGCTCTCCCGCAGCTCTCCACTTCCCTTAGCACGGCGAGGGCCTCCTCCGATGCGCTCTCATATTCCGTGAAGCTGACCTCCTTTCCCTCCTTCTTCTCCGTCCAAAGTTTCTTTTCCTTTCTCCCCTTGTTGTGAGAGATGACGGCATTCGCCGTGTCCAGGATCGGCTTCGTGGAGCGGTAATTCTGCTCAAGCTTCACCACCCTGGCGTCCGGCCAGGTCTTTTCAAAGGACAGGATATTCTCAAGATTCGCGCCCCGGAAGCGATAGATGCTCTGGTCGTCATCCCCCACCACACAGATGTTTCGATTCCGCTCCGCGAGGAGATGGACGAGCTCGAACTGAATATCATTGGTATCCTGGTATTCATCCACCAGGATATAGCGGAATCTCTCCTGATAAAAGGAGAGGATCTCGGGATCCTTTCGGAAGAGCTCCACCGTTTTCAGAAGAAGATCATCAAAGTCAAGCGCATTATTCCGGCGAAGACGCTTCTCATAGGCCGTATAGCAGTCCGCGATCCGTTTCCCGCGAAGGTCGGATCCCTGCTCCTTCTGAAAATCCTCCGCGGAGATTCCCGCATTTTTCGCGGCGGAGATCGCGGAGAGCACCGCCCTCTCCCGAAAGCTCTTCGGATCGATCTGAAGCTCCTTGAAGAGCTGACGCATCACCGTGCGCTGGTCCTCCGCGTCATAGATGGAAAAGTCCGGTCCATAGCCGATGGCCTCGATCCGCCTCCGCAGGATTCTGACACACATACTGTGAAAGGTTGAGACCCAGACCGCCGCGCCTCCTGCACAGAGCAGCTCATCGACCCGCTTTCGCATCTCCTCCGCCGCCTTATTCGTAAATGTGATCGCGAGGATGTGCCAGGGCGCCACGCCGCAATTCTCGATAAGATATGCGATCCGGTATGTGAGTACCCTGGTCTTTCCGGACCCGGCCCCCGCCAGGACCAAAAGCGGCCCCTCCGTCTGCTTTACCGCCGACAGCTGCTCTTTATTCAAGATCTTTTCCAGATCCTTCATGCTTTCTCTCCTCTTTCCTTTTTCCTTTTCTGTGCCTCGCCCGCTCTATCCCTATATCTCGTCTGTTCCGCTTCCTTCATCTGCCCTCTTCGCTCTCGAGTCTCATCCGCTTTGCTTCGGTACTTCACCTGCTTCGCTCCCGAGCGGACGGATTCCCGTCCTATATGTATCTCTTCGCTTCGTTTCCGGGCCTTTCCCGTTTCGCTCCTGCACCCTCCGACTCCGAGCTCTTCCCTCAAATCTCGTTTCGGAAACCATGTCTTGTCGCTGTATTTTCTCTATGCTATACTGAAAATATGGACGATACGATTCTAAACGACTTAATCGAATATTTAAAGGGGCTTCATCACGTCCCGGCCTCAGAGATTCCATCGCTTTCTCTCTATATGGATCAGGTCACGGCCTTCATGGAGCGGCATCTCTCTCCGATCAAACGTCATTCCGAAGACAAGATCCTGACGAAAACGATGATCAATAACTATACCAAAAACAAGCTTCTCCCCCCGCCGGAAAAGAAGCGCTATTCGGAAAATCACATCCTTGTGCTCCTCTTCATTTATTATTACAAGGGCATCCTGAGCCTCTCCGATATTGAGACCATACTCCGCCCGATCGAGGATAAATACTTCGATGCGGGAGGCCCGCTCTCACTGGAAGAAATCTATGAACGGGTTTTCTCCCTCGCGGACAGCGAAATGTCGACTCTCCTCTCCGACATCCGAAGAAAATATGAACGCGCGAAGGCTGTGTTCCCGGAGGAGGAGGAAAGGCTCTCTCCGAAGGAAAAGGAGGAGCTTCGTCTCTTCGCCTTCCTCGGAGAACTCGGCTTCGATGTCTATCTGAAACGGCAGCTCATGGAGCGGATCGTCGACCGGATCCGAGAGGAGCATATTCCTTAGCTTCGCTCGCTCTTATCCTCAAAGCCAAGGCGCTGAAAAACCAGCTCATAGCCGTCTGCCCCATAATGAAGGGAACGGTTTACGCGGGAAATCGTCGCCGTAGAGGCTCCGGTCGCCTTCGCGATATCCAGATAGGTTTTTCCCTCCCGGAGCATTTTCGCGACCTCATAGCGCTGCGCCATGGAGAGAAGCTCATTGATCGTGCAGACATCCTCAAAGAACTTATAGTAATCCTCTTTTTCTTTCAGTACGAGCATCGCATCAAAAAGATGCTCAACCTCTCCCGTCCTCAATTTATTATTCATTGAAACCCTCCAAAATCATAAGCTTTCGCATCCGGCTTCTCCACCGGTAAATCTCTGTCCGCAGGCCCGGCGCCTCCGTATACTTGGCTTTCCGAAACGCCCGTCTTTACTTTTACGCTTTAGCAGCGAAAAGTATTGTAGCATTTCCCGCGTCCTTTCGCAAGAGAACTTCTGAGGCATTCCCTCATTCTGAAAATTTCGGCAAGGGCTCAGGGAAAGTTTCCTTATCTATGGGCCCTGCATATCGCCGGCTGCGGCAGGCGAATCGATGACATTCCTTCCGGGACGTCCCCCGGAAGAAAAGCCGAAAGCTGCACCTTTCTTTCCTCCTCAGAATACTTCTTGTGCTTTCTCTCCAAGAGGGAAGGAAAGAATTCTCCATCCCCATTTCAGGAAAGCCTACCATTTTCTTCTTCGCAGCCTTATACTTTATACTATCGATGAGGTAATTCGTGCCGCAGGACTCCTGCCCTTTCCGGAAAGCTCCATTTTTTTGCGGCGGAACAGGTCCGTAATACCTGCCCCCATTCTCGGCATACATTTCCACCTTATGATCTTAAGTCTTTTCTGATCGATTTCCCGATGGATCAATCCCACAACAAAGGGGGAACCCTCTCTTTTTGATCCGCCGGAAATCTTCCTCCCCGTCCGGAGCAGCTGCTCCGACGGAAACCCTTTTTTATGGAGACAGTCATGTTAGACGAATTCAGCAGAAAAAAGAAGACGATCACTGAATCGCAGTCTTCCTCCCAAAAAGCGAATTCTCCTTTGCATTCCACTGATTCCGCCATTTCTCCTCCCCACATCGAGGCACCAAAGCTTGGCGTCTCCCGCCTTGCACAGCTCGAAAAGGCAAAAAGAGAGGGAGCAGACTACCAAAAACAAAGAGAAAGAGAAGAGAAAAAAGAAGGAAAAGGAGAAACAGAACAGGACAGACGAAAAATAAGTCAGAGCAGGGCTGATGGAAAGCGGCCGGAAACAAAATCCCAGGCTCAGTCCCAAACCTCGGATTCCATTCCTCCTGAGATGCAGTTCTCTCAAACCTTTATCGACAGCTTTTTTGAGGAGAGAGAGCCCATCCCTCCTCTTACGGAAGAGGAAGAGAAAGAAGTCTATCGGATCGTCAATGAATACTTTCTGGAGCACCCGCCTGAAGGTGCCGATTACCTCGTGAGCGGAGCGGCCTTTATCTGCAAATACTGTCAGGAGACGAACGGGAGCTGTGAACCTGTAAAAATCGAGCACGCCGATCACGGTGTCTATGTGGATCACGGGAGATTTGCACTCCTTGGCTCAAAGGATCAGATTGACAGTAATCATCCCTGCGGAAAATGCAAGTATCTGAAGCGCATCATCCCGGAACCGAGAGAGGCCGAGGTGAAGAGTATGCGTGTTCCCTGCACCAATGCTCCTCATTGGGAGAATACCCCTCCTGTTTACTTTCGGGATGGCAGCAGTGCGCTCACCATGAATTCCTACACGATTTGCAGCTGCAATCCAGAAGCTATCATAAGGCCCATCTCCTCCGGACAGGAGTATATGAGAAAAGTTCTCCGCGACGATCGCAGCGGAAATCCGATTATTATTGTCCCGGGAATTATGGGAAGTCGACTCTACAAGGATACTTCAGAAAATTCGAAAAGAAAGCGGCAAAGATATGATGCCAGCACAAGGATATGGGACCCCAGTCCGTCCAGTATTTTCAAGGTTGACGATTATCTCGCACCAGAGTCCACGCTCCCCATTCTGGTCCGCCCCTGTGAGAATCAGAACTATGCCAAGCCCTGTTACGGCGAAGGGAGTGTAAAACTGGACGGAAGAGAATACGGTGCTCAGGAATTGGCGAAGGCCCTGGTGGATGGTCTCTGCGAATGTGAGAAGCTGGGTCATCGCCGGGTCTACATGTTCAGCTATGACTGGAGGCAAAGCAATTTTATAAGCGCGACGAAGCTCCGGAGATTTATCGAAAAGCTTTGTAAAGAGGAGGGATTTGAAAAGGTCGACCTCATCGGTCATTCCATGGGAGGCCTGTTGATCTCTTCGCTTTATGCTGGACATATCGTTGTCGATGGCATAGCAGACCCTCTCTTTACGAGAAGGGACCTGTCGATCCGCTCCAAGATCGATAAGATCATAACTCTGGGAACACCTTATGAGGGAGCGCCAAAGCTGATTGATGCGGTAATCAATGATCATATGTTCAGCTCGGATGTAGAACTCGATATAAAGGCTAACCTGTCTGATTTCTTTCTCGCTGCTTTTGGAAAGCTTTCAAAAAGGATAAAGTCCTCCTTCCGGGGCGTCGCGGAGCTGATACCTACCGAGAAATATGTCGATACGGGACACGTCCATGTCAACATGCTGTCTTCTGCTTCGTCAAGGAAAGCTGTATTCGATTACAGCACAGACTATACCGATTATATAGCCTTCTGTAAAAAGATCTTCAGCGAGGAAATTATAGAAAAAGCGATTCTTTTTCAAAACGCTATCCGGGAAAACGGAAGAAATATTTTGTTTGGCTACCCGAAGGCTTTCTTCATCATTGGCACGGGATATCCCACTCTACATGAAATTTATCTTGATAATGGAAGAGAGAAGCTTCAATACACTTGTTATGATAAAGACATCCGCTCTCTCTATATAGAATCCGAGGAAAAATGCGGAGACGGAACCGTTCCCTATTTCTCTTCAACAATGGGAGGTATTCTGTCTAGTATGGCAAAAGAACGTTTTTGCAGTTATCCGGTAAGACATGTGGAACTTTGCAGCTGCTCCAACTTCCATTATATAAGAAAGGATAGAGTCAGTATCTTGGATAATATCGTCAACATTTTATTATATGGATCTATGTTGGCCCACGATTAAGGAGGTAATGCTATGGATAAAAATTCTATGTCCGGATCCTCACAGGGCTTCTTTCACAGGCTTATACTTCCCTGGAAAGCTCTCTTTCAGTCTCCTGAGGGAAGACGAAGGCTGCTCCTCTGCTTTCTGAAAAGGTTCCTCTTCACTTATCTCATTTTCTTCCTCTATATCCTCTTTGGCTATTTTCTCCTGCCTTGCATCCTGACTCACGAGCTTCCATCCGGTCCAAGCTCAGTCGGGGATTTTATCAGGCTTTTTGTGTTCCTCTTTCTTTATTACGCCGCGACAATTTTCTGTCCTTTTAGCACAGGAGGTCTGTTCTGTATCGGGGATGAGCTGTATTTATTTTATCTCATCCTCATCGGCCTCATCCTCTACTGGATCTGGAAATTCTATCAGGAAAATGCGATCCAAATCCAGGATCCTCCTGCTCCCTCAAGCAATTCCGAAAAAACGCCCGCTGAGAGAAAGGCTGAGAATGATTTGGAAGCAGGAGAACAGGAGGATGGATCCCTGTAAAAAACGGGGCTCTCATATGACGGCCCTTGCCAATTGGTGAAAGGGACTGCCGCACGAATCCCTTCGTGAGACAGCCCCTTTTTTTACTGCCAGTTGATCGGCGTCGGGCGGCGCTGATCGAAGACCTTCTTGACATCCATCAGATCCGAGACGTGGTCCGCCTGCCCGGAGAAGGCCTCGTAGAGACGGTAGCCGTCCAGATTTCTCCTGCCCTGGCGCATGAAATCGTCCCCGTACTGCACCCAGTACTGGCTGGAATCCACATTGCAAAAGTAGTGGAAGCCATGCTCCTCCAGCATGTTGAACTTGGCATCCTCCGCGTGGTTATAGACATGCCAGCCCTTGATATCCGCGCCGAAGGGGTAGATCAGGATATCACAGGGATCCGGGAGCAGAGGCTCGACATTCCGCTTCCATTTCTCCGTATCCGTCGTCAGATCCTCGAGGGAGCGATTCGTGAAGTTGATATGCCCCCAGGAGTGGGAGGCAAATTCGTAGCCGTCCTCCTTCAGCGCCGCCGTGATCTTTTTCACGGTCTCCCGGTCCTCTTCAATCGACGGATTGGCCCGGTTCTTCGGATCCAGCTTCCCGGAATTGGCGTCGTAGGTCTCGTCGGTCCGGTAGCCGAGCGTGCCGTTATAGCCCGTGAGGGCAATAATGGCTTTGTGCCCGTGGTAGGCGAAGTCGGGATGCTCTGCCACGAATTTATCGAGGATCGGAACGATGTCATAATCCCCGGTCGTGACCTTCCCCTCGGAATCCGTATACTGGAGCGTCGGCTTCCCCGCATCATCCAGCACCATCTTATCCGCAAAGCCGTGTCCGGTCATATACTCATAGTAGTTGACATCATCCTCCGACATGACAAAGGGCTTTTTCCCCTCCGGGAGCATGATCTTCTTCTGGACCATCTTCTTCGTTCCGTCCTCCTGCGTCTCAAGGGACGCGATATCATGGAGGTGCACCATAACGAAGCCTCTCTCATACATTTCCTTCAGGATCGCCTCAAATTCCGGGATCGTCGTCATGGCGGCATTGTAGGCCTTCCCCATCTTGTCCTCTGTGAGAGCCCTCGTGGTGTCCACGATGAGCGAGTGGAAGAAGACATGCGGGATCTTCGTATTGTCCGCCTGAACGAGGGCGGCCTTCGCCGCTTCCAGCTCCGAGAGCTTCGCGGAAAACTCCGCATCCTCCGCATAGGCCGAATTTTTCAGGAGCTCCTCTGCCCCATCGTAGTCATACTGCTTTGCAAGGAGCTCTGCCTTCCCGAGGATTTCCGCCTTATTATCCTCTGTACTGCTCTCTTCCGGCACCGCACTGCTCTTTTCCGTCTGCGGGGCCGCCGTGGTCTTTGCCGCTTTGCTCCCTGCGGCGGGGAATGTGAAGTGGGATCGAAGTCTCGGGAAGGCAAAGACGGCAGCCGCGATGACAGCGGCCAGGAAGAAAAGGAAGAGGAAGCAGTGAAGCTTCAGCTTTTTCTGGCGCAGCTTCCGGCGCTCTTCCATCTTCTTTCGGTGCTCGAGGAGCTTCTCGCGGTACTCCCTTTCGAGCTTCTCCGAGTATTCCGAAAAGCGTTCCTCGTCGGATTTCCGATTCCGCTTCTCCGGCTCCTTCTCCTTCATCTCTTTCCTGCTCTTCTCTTTATCCATTCCGTCTCCACTTCACTCTTCCCTGCCCTCCGCTCTCCCGAAGACGCATATGGGGAGGGAGAAAGCGCATGACATCGGTATCAGTCTATCGCGAAATGCCCCGATAGGCAAGGGAGATTCTTGACAAGGATTTCTCCTTTGCTATAATAAGTAGTATTCAAAACCACGTTAGGAGATACTTGAAATTATGAGCTACAAAATTATCGGAGACAGCTGCTCGGATTTTACCGATGCTATGAAAAAAAGCCCCCTCTTCCAGTCCATTCCTCTGACTCTGGAGATCGGCGACTACCATGTGCAGGATGATGAGAATTTCCAGCAGAAGGATTTCCTCCGGCGGGTGGCCTCTTCCCCCATCGGTCCGAAGACAGCCTGCCCTTCCCCGGAGGCCTACCGGGATGCCATCGAAAAGGCAGAGGCGGATGAGATCTATATCGTGACTCTCTCCGAGCATCTCTCGGGGAGCTATCAGGCGGCCGTCGTGGGCCTACAGATGTATGAGGAGGGTCGGGGGGAGGAAAAAAAGAGAGTCCATATCTTCGGTTCCGACAGCGCCTCCGCCGGGCAGTGCAATCTCTGCCTCTCTATTCAGGAGCTGAAGGAGGAGAATGCGGACTTCGATACCGTAGTAAAAAGGATCGAGGAGAAGATCCAGAGCATGAAGACCTATTTCGTCCTGGAGAGCCTGGAAACTCTCCGGAAGAATGGCCGCCTCTCCACGGTCAAGTCCTTCCTCGCCTCCGCGCTCAATATAAAGCCGGTCATGGGAGCGGTGCACGGCGTCATCGTAAAGCTCGATCAGCAGAGGGGCAGCGCAAAGGCCCTGAAGCGCATGGCGCAGATCGCCGTAGAGAAGGCCGGAGGGCCCGCGAGCTGCAAAGAGCTCCGGCTCGTCATCAGCCATGTCAACGACAGAGAGCGCGCGGAATTTGTCCGGGAGGAATTCCTCCGGCTCGCATCCTTCCGGGAGATCGTCATCACGGAAGCGCAGGGTGTCGCCACCGTCTATGCCAATGACCGGGGCATCGTCATCGCGCTCTGATCTTTTTGGGTTTTTGGGACGGAATCGCTTCTCTATCCCTTTCCCTTGACAAGCGGCAGGATATATCTGTCGTAGAGCGAAAAGAAGTTCGAGGCCTTGCTCTCCGGATACTTTTGAAGATCGATTTTCTTCCAGAAGTCCTCGCGGAAGCGGACGATATGCTGCTCTGCATAGGCGTCGTAGCTCCTCCGGAAGGCGCCGCTCCGGATTGCCTCCTCGAGCCTCTTCTTCCGCTCCTCCGTCGCCTTTTCATCATAGGAATCGACGCACTTTATGATATAAAATTTCCCATCCTGTGAAATGACATCCGAGATCTGCCCGTCCTCCAGAGAGAAGGCCGCCTGATAATAGGCGTCCTCCTCTTCTTTTCTGTGCAGTGTGCGGTCGATCTCCGGGTCCTCCGAGAACTGCCTCGCGAAATAGGAGAAGTTCGCTCCGGAGGCCGTGACGCTTTCATGGAGCTTCTTCGCACTCTCCTCATCGCTCACGACAATCTGCTGGATCGAGATGACCTTCGCCTCCGCGTCGCTGACCTCAGAATTGATATTGCTCAGGAGATACTCCGCAGTCTTGCATGCCAGAAAATAGTTGACGTAAATGTCCGTGACATCCTTTACCGTGCAGTTTCCCATGAAGCTCCGATCTTCCTCGGAAAGCGCATTATAAAATTCCGTCGAGGCCCTGCGGATCGATTCCATCTCCGTGGAGGTGACGACGATGCCCTTCTCCTCCGCGAGAAGATCCAGAGTCTTGACATCCTGCAAAAACTCCTTCATCTTCGCCGTGAAATACTCCCCGTAGTTTTCCTCCTGCTGTCCGCTGATCGGAAGAGACCAAAGCTCCGGTCCAAAGACATTCTGATAGCGGTTTCTCTCCGATCCGAGGAGCACCATCGCCTGCGCCTCCGTAAAGCCCGGGACATCCTCTGTCTTCCCGGTGATCTGAATCCCCTTGCAGCCAAAGAGCAAAAGGACGGAAAAAAGCAGGGAGAGAAGCAGAGAAAGCATTCTCCGCGCCTCTCCTCTCTTTGGGCTGATTTCACCCTCCCTAAACGATGCCATAGGCCTTCCCCGCGCAAAATGCCGTGAGAATGCCGAGGATCGCCCCCGCCAGCACCTGGAGCGGTGTGTGTCCGACGTATTCCTTCAGCTTCTTTTCGAATTCCTCCTCCCCCCAGTGAAAGGGATTATCCAGGAGGATTTTGTTCAGGATCACGGCCTGCTTTCCGGTCTCCCTCCGGACTCCGGCCGCGTCATACATGACGACGATTGCGAAGATGCAGCTCAGTGCGAAGACCGGGCTCTCGACGCCGTACTGGAGCGCAGAGGCTGTGGAGAGCGCGACCACCGTGCTGGAGTGGCTGGAGGGCATGCCTCCGGAACCGGCCATCCTCTCCCAGTTGATGCCCCTGTTGAAATAGGCGTCGATTCCGGTCTTCAGGACCTGGGCGGTGAACCAGCCCCAGATCGCGGAGATCAAGATATAATTCCGCAGCATTTGTCTCAGAAATATCATCCTCAATATCCTATCAGCCAGTCATAGAGCTCCTGATACTTCAGCGCGGAGCTCCTCCAGGAAAAGTCCTTCTGCATCCCCCGGTCCACGATCTTGTTCCAGTCCCTCTTATGGTCATAATAAATCCGTTCCGCATAGCGGATCGCGGCGAGCATCTCGTGCGCATTATAGTTCTGGAAGGAAAAGCCGGTTCCCCTGTCCTCATACTCATTGTAGGGCTCCACCGTATCCCGGAGTCCCCCCGTCTCCCGGACGATCGGCACCGTGCCGTAGCGAAGGGCGATCAGCTGGGAGAGGCCGCAGGGCTCGAAGAGAGAGGGCATCAGGCAGGCGTCGCAGGCGGCATAGATCCGGTGACTCGCCTCCTCAGAGTAGTAGATCTGCGCGGAAACCTTGTCGTGGTACTTCCAGTCATAGTAGCGGAACATATTTTCATACTTTTCCTCGCCGCTTCCGAGCACGACAAACTGGATGGCATCCTGACAGAGCTCATCCATGATGCACTGCACAAGATCGAGGCCCTTCTGGTCGGTGAGCCGGCTCACCATGCCGATCATAAAGCATCCCGGGTCCACGGCAAGCCCCCAGTCCTCCTGCAGGGCTCTCTTGTTCCTCGGCTTTTCCTTCCGGAAGTTCCGCTGTACATAATTCCGGTAGAGGCAGGGATCCGTCTCCGGATTCCACTCCTCATAGTCGATCCCGTTCACGATGCCTCTGGTATCCCAGGCCCTCGCGCGAAGCAGTCCGTCCAGGCCCTCGCCGTAGAAAGGCATCATGATCTCCTTCGCATAGCTCTCGCTCACCGTCGTGATCGCATCAGCATAGACGATCCCGCCCTTTAAGAGGTTTGCGTCCTTTTTATACTCCAGCTTGTCCGGCGTGAAATAGTAGTCCGAGAGCTGAGTCAAGCGCTTTATGGTCTTGATATCCCAGATCCCCTGGAATTTCAGGTTGTGGATCGTGAGGACGGACTTAATCGAGCGGAAGAATTCCCCTCCCGCAAAGCGGTCCTTCAGAAGCACCGGTGCGAGACTCGTCTGCCAGTCGTGGCAGTGGATCAGATCCGGATGAAAGTTTAAAAGCGGAAGCGCGGACAGCGCCGCGTAGCAGAAAAAGCAGAACTTCTCGAGGTCCCAGAGCCAGTCCCCATAGGGCCTGTCTCCGGAGAAGTAGGACTCATTGTCGATGAAGTAGTACAGCACTCCCTCATAGCGATAGCTCATGACCCCGACATAGCGGGACTGCCCGAGGTAATCCATGTAGAAATGCGTGACATATTCCATCTTTTCCCGCCAGTCCCAGGGGATGCACAGGTACTTCGGTATCATTACGCGGCAATCATAGTACTCATGATCGATGGTTTTCGGAAGAGAGCCGACGACATCCGCCAGTCCCCCGGTCTTTATGAACGGCACTGCTTCCGAAGCTAAAAACAGAATATTTTTCATCTCATGCCCTCCAAAATACCCGACTGTAAAAAGCTTCCTCTCTCCTCTTCTGCGCTTCTTTCTTCGCACAGAGCTTTTATTGACGCAGTTTCTTTATTGATGCTGTTCCTTCATGGCTGCCTTCTCCCGGGCCGCGCAGTTCTTTCATTTTACCCTTTCTCCCCTCTCTTCGCAAGCGCTTTGAGCTCCCGCGCATTGGCAAGCGCCGCCTCCGTGGTACTCCCCCCCGAGAGAAGACGGCTGAGCTCGAGGATAGATCCCTCCTCCGTGAGAAGCCGGATCCCGGTGCGGGTCTTCCCCTCCGAGACAGATTTTTCGATCAGGAAGTGCCGGTCCGCCTTCGCCGCGATCTGAGGAAGATGGGTGATGAGGATGACCTGATGGTTTCTCGCGATCTTCCTGAGCTTCTCCGATACCCTCTCCGCCGTCCGCCCGGAGATCCCGCTGTCGATCTCATCAAAGATGAGAGTCGGAATCTCGTCCCGCTCCGCCATGACCGTCTTGATGGAAAGCATGATGCGGGACAGCTCTCCCCCGGAAGCGACCTCCGTGAGCGGCCGGAGCGGTTCCCCGGGATTTAGGCTCAGGACAAACTGTGCCGCGTCCATGCCGTTCTCCCCGGGCTCCGGGAGAAGGGAGAAGGAGAGCTCAAATCTCAGATCCAAAAAGCCGAGCTCCTGCATTTCCTGCCGCATCCGTTCCGATAGAAGGAGAGCGCCCGCCTTCCGGGCCCGGCTCAGAGCTTCGCAGGCGGAGAGGAACTCCGCTCTTTCCCGCTCCTCCGCTTCTTCCGCCTCTCTCCTTCGTTCCTCATAATCCGTAAGGAGCGCTTCCCTCTCCTTCTTCTCTGAAAGCGCTTCCCGGAGCTTCTCCTCCGTGCCGCCGTACTTCATGAGGATTCTCCGTATGAGGTCGAGTCTCTCCTCGGCGCGGTGAAGCTCCTCCTCATCGAAGGTATTTCTGTCCAGGTAGTGATCCAGCTCCCGGATGCTGTCCTCTGCGATGCTCTCAAGATCATAGAGGGAGTCCGAGATATCCTTCAGGCTCTCGTCATAGGAGAGCGCCTCCCCTACGGCGCCGACCGCCCGGGAGAGCTCCGCATTCTCCAAAAGCTCCTTCGCTTCCAGAAGCGCTCTCTCGATCCTCTCCCGCTTCTGCGCCCGCTTCACCTCCCGAAGAAGACTCTCCTCCTCCCCCTCCCGGATCTCCGCTTCCTCGATCTCCCGGATCTCAAACTGGAGGAAGTCCAGCTCCCTCTTCCGGGAGGCCTCATCCATGTCCAGGCTCTTCCGAAGCTTTTCTGCCTCGCGAAAGCGTCTGCAGCTCTCCGAGACCCTGCGGCGAAGCTCCCCCGTCTCCTTCTCCAAAAAGCTGTCCAGGATGCGGAGATGCTCCCCCTCCCGGAGGAGACTCTGGTGCTCATGCTGTCCGTGGATATCGATCAGCTCTTCTGTCAGCTTTCGAAGCTTCGAGAGCGTCACCGCCTGATCATTGACCCGGATCTCGGAGCGCTTCTCGGAGATCTTCCTTCGGATCAGAAGCACCCCGTCCTCGACCTCGATCTCCAGATCTCGGATCCTCCTCTCTTCCTCCTCGCTCAGGGAGAAGAGGAGCTCTACGGAGGCGGACTCCCTTCCGCTTCGGATCATATCCCGGTTCGCCTTCTGGCCAAGCCCCAGGTTCACGGCGTCGATCAGGATCGACTTCCCCGCCCCGGTCTCGCCTGTCAGGATGTTGAGTCCCTCTCCGAACTCTACATCCGCCTGATCGATCAGCGCCATGTCGCGCACATGAAGACTCAAAAGCATTCGCGCTTCTCCTCCCGTCCTCTCCTGTCCCTCTGCTCTTCCAAGAAAGAAGGCCCGGAGCTCTATGAGCTCAGCTTTCTAAGCTCTCGCTTAAGCTTCTCCGCATCCCCCTCCGTTTTCATCGCACAGAGTATGGTATCGTCTCCGGCGAGCGTACCGACAAGCCTCTCAAAGGGGAGCTCATCGATCGCCATCGCGACGGCATTGGCCATGCCGGGCAGGGTCCGAAGCACCAGAAGATGCCCCGCGGTATCCATGCCGCTGAGCCCCTCCCTGAGGACGCGGAGCAGCTTCTCCCTGTCCTTCACCGCCCTTTCCGGCGGGGCGATGTAATGCTGTCTTCCCTCCCCGTCTGTCGCCTTCAGAAGCCGAAGAGACTTGATGTCCCGGGAGATCGTCGCCTGCGCCGCGAAATAGCCCTCCTTCCGGAGAAGCTCGGAGAGCTCCTCCTGCGTCTCGATGGGTCTCTCCGCGATCAGCTCGAGAATCCTGCCCTGTCTTCCCTTTTTCATCTTCTACACCCCCGCCATCTTGTCTCTGAGTATCTCCAGGAAGCTTCCCTCCCGGAGCTTCACAAGCACCGTTTCCTCCCGCGCCTTCCGGATCCGGATCCGGTCTCCCGGCCGAAGCTCCGTCGTGTCCTCCCCGTCGAAGGAGAGGAGCTGATTCTCCGATTCCACGAGAATCTCCAGCTCTCTCTGGTCGTCCATAACGACTGCCCTCGCATTCATGGAATGCGCGCAGATCGGCGTCATGATATATACGGGCGCGGTGGGGGAGATAATGGGTCCTCCCGCGGAGAGATTGTACGCTGTGGAGCCGGTGGGACTCGCGATGATAATGCCGTCCGCCGAGTAGCGGTACATCATCTGCCCGTCACAGTATATCCGAAAATGGAGCATCCCCACACCTCTGCTCCTGGAGAGAAGGATCTCATTCAAAGAGAGCCGCCCCATTCCTTCCCCGTCCTCCCTGCTGAGCTCTCCAAAGAGCATGGCCCGCCGGTCCCGGTAGAATTTCCCGGAAAAAAGCGCCTTCACCGCCTTCGGGATCTGCTCCCTTCGGCTTAATTCCGTGAGATATCCGAGGTGCCCCGTATTGATCCCGAGGATGGGAATCCCTCCTCCCCGGAGCATCCCCGCCGTGTGGAGGATTGTCCCATCCCCTCCGAGCGTAATGATGAAATCCGATCCGAGAAGATCCTCTCTCACATAGTCCTTATTCTGAAAGATGCGGATCGCGGCTCCTCTTTTTTGCAGCTCCCGGATCAAAATCCCGCTGTAGCTCTCCGCCTCTTCCTTGGTTCTGTTGATAATTACTGCTGCATTCATCTTCTATGAATCCGTCTCTCCCGATCCTCCCCGGTCCAGTGCCTCGTGGGAATTTCTCACTGTTCTCTCTGCCCTCTCCCGGATCTCCTCCTCCGAAGGAATCGGAGCGTCCACTCCCTCCCGAAGCAGGCAGAGGTATTCGATATTCCCCTCCGGCCCCTTGATCGGGGAATAGTCCAGGCCCTCGAGGAAAAAGCCGAGGGAGAGAGAGAGTCGGACTATTCTCTCGATGACCTCTCTTTGGACGGAGCTCTCCCGGACGACCCCCTTCCTCCCGACCTGCTCCCTCCCCGCTTCAAACTGCGGCTTGATAAGGCAAAGAAGCTGCCCTCCGGGCGCAAGGAGCTCCTTTAGCACGGGGAGCACGAGGCTTAAGCTGATGAAGGAGACGTCGACTGTGATCAGGGAGGGAGGAGAAGGGAGATCCTCCGGCCGCACGTAGCGGATATTTGTCCTCTCCATACAGACGACCCGCTCATCCCTTCGGAGCCTCCAGTCGAGCTGCCCTCTTCCGACATCAATGGCGTAGACCTTCGCCGCGCCGTTTTGCAGCATGCAGTCCGTAAAGCCCCCGGTGGAGGCCCCGACGTCCGCACAGACTCTCCCGGCGAGATCGACGGAAAATACCCGGATCGCCTTCTCCAGCTTCAGTCCCCCCCGGGAGACATAGGGCATGGCGCTTCCGCGGAGCTCGATCCTCGCATCCTCCGGAAAGCCCGCTCCGGGCTTATCCTCCCTCTCTCCGTCCACATAGACAAGCCCCGCCATGATGTTCCGCTTCGCCTTCTCCCGGGACTCCGAGAGGCCCCGCTTTGTCAAAAGGATATCGAGCCTTTCCCTCTTCAATGGATCACTCCCTCTTTTCTAAGGTCAAAAATGATGGAATCCGAGTCGATTCGAAGTCCCGCCCGGAGCTTCGTCACATCTCCATGCTCCACATAGCAGTCGGGGAGCGTCACATTATGGACAAGGATCCCCCTGTGCCTCCGGTTGATATAGTCCAGAACCTCGAGTCCGAAGCCCCCCTGCTTCACATTCTCCTCCAGGGTAATCAATGTCCTGCAGCCGGATGCGACAAGCCGATCCAGCATCTCCGTGTCGATCGGCTTGATAAAGCGGGCGTTTACGAGAGTCGGCTCCAGTCCCGAGGGGATGAGCTTCTCCCGGATATGAAGCGCCGTAGAGACCATGGAGCCCGCGGCGATCAGCGCGATATCCCTCCCCTCGAAGAGAAGCTCCGCCTTTCCGAATACCAGCGGGGCGTGAAGCTCTGAGAGACCGGTCCAGGCCCTTCCCCTCGGATAACGGATGCTGACCGGCCCCTCCTGCTTCAGGGCGAAGGAGAGCATATCCTCCAGCTCCCGGGCATTTTTCGGCGCCATGACCGTCATATTCGGGATGCTCGTAAGATAAGAGAAGTCGAAGATGCCCTGGTGTGTCTCCCCGTCGGAGCCCACAAGTCCCGCCCGGTCGACCGCAAAAACCACAGGGAGCTTCGGAAGGCAGACATCGTGGACGATCTGATCGTAGGCCCTTTGCAAAAAACTGGAGTAGACCGCCACCACCGGCCGAAGCCCCTCACTCGCCATCCCCGCTGCAGATGTCACGGCGTGCTGCTCTGCGATTCCGACATCGAAGAAGCGCTCCGGAAAGCGCTCTCCGAAACGGCGGAGCCCCGTCCCGTCCGGCATGGCCGCCGTCACGGCTACGATGCGGGGATCCCGCTCCCCGAGCTCCAAAAGCGTCCGGGAAAAGACATCGGTATAGCTCTCTCCTCCCTTTTCCCCCTTCGGTCTCCCGCTCGCGATCTCAAAGGGCCCTACCCCGTGGTAATCGCAGGGCGAAAGCTCCGCGGGACGGTAGCCCTTTCCCTTTTTTGTGATGACATGCACAAGCACCGTGTGATTCAGCTTCTTCGCCTCGCAAATCACCCTTTCCACCGCCCGGATATCATGCCCGTCCACCGGACCCAGATAGGTGACGCCCATATTTTCGAAGAGCATGCCCGGGATCAGGAGCTGCTTGATCGAATTTTTGGTCTTTTGCAGGCGGCGGATCAGCGGCTTCCCGATGCTGGGGATCGAGAGGAGGAATTTCCCCACGGAACGCTTCATCTGATTATAGCCTTTTCCGACCCGGATACCGTTCAGGTAGCGGGACATGCCTCCCACGTTCTGAGAGATCGACATATTATTATCATTCAGCACTACGATGAAGTTTTTTTGCATCTGCGCCGCATTGTTCAAAGCCTCATAAGCCATGCCGCCGGTGAGCGCCCCGTCCCCGATCACGGAGACCACCGTGAAATCCTCCCCCCGGATGTCCCGCGCCTCTGCGATGCCAAGTCCCGCGGAGATGGAGGTCGAGCTGTGCCCCGTATCAAAGCAGTCAAACTCGCTCTCGGAGCGCTTCGGAAAGCCGCTCATCCCGCCGTACTGGCGAAGTCCGTCGAAGTTGTCCTTCCTCCCCGAGAGAATCTTGTGGGTATAGGACTGATGCCCCACATCCCAGACGATCTTGTCCCTCGGAAGGTCCAATGCGAGGTAGAGCCCGATCGTGAGCTCCACGACACCGAGATTGGAGGCCAGATGTCCTCCATAGATGGATGTCTTTTCAATGATGAAGCGCCGGATCTCTCCGGCAAGCTCCTCAAGCTCCCCCTGTGAAAGCCCGCGAAGATCCTCCGGGCCGTGTATCCTGTCAAGCAGCATCATCTTCCTGTCTCCTGAAGGCCCGGCTCCCTCCGGGCCCGGCCGCTAGCTTCTCCTTGAAACCAGAGCCTGGAAGAGCTCCCGCAAAAAATCGCGGTGTTCTTCCGAAATCCTCTCCCCGGAAAGCGAGAGGAGCCCCTGCTCCGCCCGCTCCGAGAGGCGGGAAACCTCCCGCTCCGCCTCCGGGAGACCGCGGAGGCTCACATAGGTCGTCTTGTGATTTCCCCTGTCGGAGTGAATCGGCTTCCCGAGCTCCGCCTCCGCCCCGCTTTCATCCAGGATATCGTCCCGGATCTGAAAGGCGAGCCCCAGGGCCTTTGAAATCTCCCGGAGCAAGGCGATGCTCTCCGCGGAAGCTCCCGCGAGAAGCGCGCCGATCGAAAGAGCCCCTGAGATGAGCGCGGCGGTCTTCCTCTCGTAAATCAGAAGAAGCTCCTCCTCCCCCATCTCCTGCCCCGTCTTTCGAACATCCGCAGCCTGCCCTCCCAGCATGCCGTGGATGCCGGCGGAGGAGGAGAGAAGGCGGACAGCTTCATTGACATCCGAAGCATAGCGGGAGAAGCCCGGCTTTAAAAATCCCTCCGCCGCGGTCTTCGACACAAGCTGAAAGGCATACAGCGAAAGCCCGTCCCCGGCGAGAGTCCCCATCGCTTCGCCATAGCGGTACCAGGTGGACTTCCTGCCGCGGCGATAGCGGTCCCCGTCCATGCAGGGGAGATCATCGTGGCAGAGGGAAAAGCTGTGGATCATCTCCATCCCCGCCATAAAGGCATAAAGAAGCGGCCGAAGCAGATGGTCTCTCTCCTCCTTTGGAGAAAAGAGCTCATAGCTCTCCAGCATAAGGATCGGCCGGAGACGCTTCCCCCCGGACAAAAGCGAATAGTTCATCGCCTCCGTGACCTCCCTCTCAAGCCCTTCCTCCTTTGGGAGGAGCTCCATCAGGATTCTCTCGCAGCGCTCCCGCCGCTCTTCCAGTCTAAGGGAGAATTCCGTCTTCATCCAGAACCTTTACCTCCTTCTCAATCCGATCAATGCTCCCGGCCGCTTCCCGGATCAGCCTGACGCCGCGCTCATAGAGAGAGAAAGATTTCTCGAGACTCTCCTCCCCCTCGAGGCGCTCCAGGAGCGAGTCGAGCTCAGAGAAAATTTCGGAAAGCTCCGGCCTTTCCTCCTCTTTCTTCCCCTTCTCCGCTTCCTTCTGATCCACTTCCCTCTTCTCCGCTTCCTTTTTCCCCTGCGCTGTCCTCTTCCTCCTCGTCCCCGGCTTTTTCGGGATCTCCTTCTCCTCTTTCTCCTTTTCTTCTATCATCTTCTCCTTTTCTTCTATCATCCTGTCCTCCGGATCAAACCTCTTTTATTTTATCAAAAATCTTCCGCACATAGTTCCGGACACAATCCCGGCGCTGCGGGAGAATTCCCATCGAGGCCCTATGGCCCGTCGGCGGAAAATCCCTCTCCTTCCCCATGCTGTCCCGGGGCAGAATCGTCCTTTTCCGGTATCTCTCTTCCCTCCACCCTCTCCACCCGGCTTATGATTTTTCCATCCGCGATTTGGTTCACCAGCAGGCTCCCAGGGCGGATATCCGATACCGAGCGAATCCTCCTCCCTCCTTCCTCCGAGAGAAAGGACCATCCTCCCGCGAGCCTTCTGCCGGGAGAGGCCGCATCCAGGCGCTCCGTGAGAAGCTCGAGCCTCTGCCTTTCCCCGGAAAGCCTCTTCTCCATCCAGCCGGAAAGTCCGCGATAGGCCTGAAGTCTCGTTCTCTCCCCGCGGATCCTCTCCTTCATCCGCTTTCTGAGCTCCTCCTCCGCCCCCATGAGGCGCTGCCGGAGACGAAGAAGCTTCGTCTCCGGGGACAGGGATCTCAGCCGGTACTCCCTTCGCTCGGCACTCTGCCTCTCCTTGAGAAGCTTCTCCCTCATAAGGGAGAGGAAAGTGCTCTCCCTTTGCTTTAAATCCTCATAGAAGGAGGAGAGCTCGAAGACCGCGAGCTCCGCGGCGGCGGATGGGGTCGGCGCCCTCCTGTCCGCGACATAGTCTGCTATCGTCGTATCCGTCTCATGTCCCACAGCAGAGATGATCGGGGTATCCGCGTGGAAAATCGCCTCTGCGACCCTCTCTTCATTGAAGGCCCAGAGATCCTCGATGGATCCCCCTCCCCTCCCGACGATCAGAACATCGAGTCCCAGCCGGTCTAAAGTCTCAATCCCCTCCGATATGGACTCTGCCGCGCCCTCTCCCTGCACCTTCGCGGGATAAAGCCAGAGCTCTGCATAGGGATTTCGCCGCCTCGCGATCTGAATGATATCCCGGACCGCGGCCCCGGTCTTCGCCGTCACGATCCCGATCCGCCTCGCATAGCGGGGGAGAGCTCTCTTATAGGCAGGATCAAAAAAGCCCATCTCCGCGAGCTTTCTCTTCAGCTCCTCGTAGAGAAGGTAGAGCTCCCCCAGACCATCGGAGCGGACGCTCTTCACATAGAGCTGATAGCTCCCGCCCTTCTCGTAGACGGAGACCCTCCCGCTGCAGAGGACCTTCATCCCATCCTCCAGACGAAAGCGAAGCCCCGCACGGTCTCCGGCAAAGAGCACGGCGGAGAGCTGCGAAGCTGAGTCCTTCAATGTGAAAAAGATATTTCCGGAGCTGTGATATTTTAAATTTGAGATTTCGCCGCTCACTGTGAGATTTCTCAGAAGATAGTCCTCCGAGAAGAGCCCTGAAAGATAACGGCTGAGCTCCGAGACGGAATAGCTTCTATCCTTCATGGCCTCATTTCCGATGCACGAGGACCTGAACCCTCCTGCCGCCCCGCTCCGCAGACTGAAGCTCCGGCTTCTTCTCCCGCGGCGCGCTCTTTGTGACCGCGCTTCTCTTCGGGTTCAGGAGTCTCGCGAGTACCCCGTTTACAAAGGAACCGGACTCCGCTCCGCCGTATTTTTTCGCGATATCGACCGCCTCATTGATGGAGAC
Source organism: Oribacterium sp. oral taxon 078 str. F0263 (assembly GCF_000469565.1). Taxonomy (NCBI): domain Bacteria; kingdom Bacillati; phylum Bacillota; class Clostridia; order Lachnospirales; family Lachnospiraceae; genus Oribacterium; species Oribacterium sp. oral taxon 078. The sequence goes on from NZ_KI273108.1 coordinate 60,275, forward strand.
CTTGTCCGGAATCTCATCCCGGAAGAGGATCTCATAGAGAGCGAGCCGAAGAACCGTGAGATCCGTCCGGGACATCCGCTTCGTCGTCCAGCCCTCCGCTGCCTCATTGATCCTCCGGTCAAGCTCCTCTATCCGCCCGACCATTCCCCGAACCTCTTTTTGGATCTCCCGCTCCTCGGAAAGGCGAAGGCCGCTCTCTCCCACGGGATCCGGATCGTCCCCTTCTTCCTCCGCCTTTAAAAGCGGCGCATCGCCGCTCTCTTTCGCCTCTCCTTCTCCCGAAAGCTCCTTCGAGGAGGAGCTCTCTTCCCCTCCCGCAGGAACTCCCGCTATATCAGAAGCCGCTTTCAAAGAGGAGCGCCCTGCCTCCTCCACCGGGGGATTTTGCTGCTCTCCCGCGGCATTGGAAGCAGCTTTCAGAGAAAATGCCTCTTCCTCCTCCGAGAGAGCCTCTCTCTCCCCGTCAGCCAGCGTCTCAAAATAGCGGCTCAGCTGCTCCGGGATCTCCTCCTCCCGGTAAAACTGCGCACAAAAGAGGAGCTTGAACCTGTGCTCCCTCTCCTCTCTCTTTTTCTGTTTATCGATCCTACTCATCTTCGCTCGTCACCACCCCGGCGATCCGGATATTGACATCCAGGACACGAAGTCCCGTCATGCTCTCGATCGCCTGCGCGACCTTCTCCTGCACATCGGCGGAAACTTCCGGGATGGAGTAGCCGTACTTTACATTCAGGCTGAGGAGCACGGAGACCTGTTCCCCGTCCACCTCGATCTTCACGCCCTTCGAAAGGTCGCGGATCCCCATACGGGCGATGATCTCACCCGACCAGCCCCCCGCCATGGACGCAACGCCCGGGACCTCCGTCGCCGAGATGCCCGCAATGATGGCGATCACATCGTCCGCGATGATGAGCTCCCCGTTCTGATTCTTCTCATAGCTGCCGTGAATCCTTTTCTCTTCCCTTTCTTCCATCATTGATCCTCCACCATGAAAAATAATACTTTTTAGAGTTTACCATAGATGAAGGCTAATTGAAAGCAGTGATTGCGAGAGGGGTGAGCTGTAACGCGTTCATCGGATCCGGATCCGATCCTTCAGCTTTTCATAGGTTTTGTCTCCGATCCGTTTCACATTTTTGAGCTCCTCCGGGTCGGCAAAGCCTCCGTTTTTCTCCCGGTATGCGATGATGAGCCCGGCTGTCACCTTCCCGATCCCGGGAAGCGTATCCAGCTCCTCAAGGCTCGCCGTATTGATGTTGACCCGGCTGTCCTCGCTTTCTTTTCCCTTCGCGCTCTCCCCGCGGGGCTCCGCGCTCTCCGCAGAAGGCCGGGCGGTCTCCTTCTCCGCACCCGATTCTCCCCGGGGAAGCGGATCCTCTCTTTTTCCGTCCGGGTTCTCCTCCGATTTTATCTCCTCAAAGGATCCCCCCTCTTCTTCCGTTTTCCTCTCTGCTTCCTCTTTGGAGGAATGATACTCCGCCGCCCTCCTCTCAAAGGGCTCCGAAGTTTCCCCTCTTCTCCCACCGAGAAGCATTCTTTCCCGATCAGTGCCCTCCTTCCCCTTTTCACTCTCAAAATGCTCCTCCCGGGAAAGCCCCATTTCCTCTTCCCAAAGCAGCTCCTTTCCGGAAAAAGCCCAGAACAATCCCGCCCCGAGAAGCAGCGCGGAAATCACAAAATGGCGGACTCTCAGCAGAATCCTTCGAAGCTCATATTGTTCCCTGCCCATTGAGGCTCCCTTCCGGCAAAGCAGCGCCATATTCGTAAAATCAGACTCCGGACTTCGTTTTCCCGGCTGCAGCAGCAACCCTGCCCGCCCGCGGAAGCAGAAAAGGAGCAAAAACACAGAAAAAAAACAGAAAAGGAAAAGCAAAGAAGAGGAAAAAGAAAAAAGAGAAAGAAAAATTGGGGGAAATCCAGTGAAAGAAAACCCGGTGAGAGAAACTCCGATGAAATAAACTCCGATGAAATAAAGAAAGAGAAAAGTGGAAACAAAAGCTAAATACCGGAAAAATCATTCTGTATAGATAGCTACAGTATAAGAATATTTCTCAAAAAAATCAAGTCCTCCCGCACATGATCCGCGATGCCCCGGCCCTGCCGTTCCTCCGTCCCAAGGCATGAAGCGGCGTATCCATTGTCAGGCGGCGGAATGGGCGCTGTGCCAGAAGCAGTCTCTCGCTTTCGGGAGAAGGCGGATAAAAGCGATCCGACCAATAAGCGCTTCCTCCCGGAAGCTAGAAGATAAGGGAAATATTTCCATGCAGCATAATCCGAAGGATACCTATAATCAAAAGATGCGCCGGATAGTACACATAGAAAAACCACTTCATGCCCTTCCAGCTTCCGCGCTCCCCATTATAGCGGGAAAGGATCGGAATCGTCAGAAAGGTAAAGATCTGCAGAAGCCCGTAAGCTCTGTCGAGAAACAGGAAATATACGGACGCATAGAGGAAGCTCCACAGCACGATATCCCTTGCCTGAGCTCTGAAGTCCTCCCTGTGGGCATAGAGGAAGAACGGGCACATGACCGCGATGCTCGACCAGTCTGACGGAAAGGAAATCAGGCTGGCGGCAAGGATGCTTATGTTCTTTGCCCACTGCGGAATCCGCTCCTCACTGCAGATCCGGATCAGAAGCGCTGCCCAGGCCAGCGACCACATGACGCTGGTCTGATTGAAGACTCCCGTGGACAGCGGCAGGAATGGTATGCCAAAGGCAAAATCGTAGGCGAAATGGGAGAGCAGCGCAAACAGAAATAATCTCCCGATGTATCTTCTTATATTCCGGGTATAATGGCAGCCCTCCGCTATGAAAAACCACATGATGGGAGCCGTCAAGCGTCCGATGATATGCAGGGCATACACATACCATACGGTCTGAAGTCCGGGGAAAAATACCCATGTCAAATGGTCTATCGTCATGGCAATGATAGCGATCAGCTTGATCTCGTTGGCGTTAAGCTTCTTTTCCATTGTGTCCGGCCCTTCCCTGTCCTATGCTTTACATCATTCTGCCGGATTCTTTGGAAACCGTCAACCCTGATCTTTGGCTTCTCCCTACCTGACTGCGAGGAGAAAAGTCCTGTGGGAAGCGGATCATGGGGCATGAAACTCAGGGGTTGAGCTCATGCTTCATCAGGAAAAGCGTCGCGCCCCGGAACAAAAGGCCGCCGAACAGGAAAAGGAGAGAGAGCACAAGGATGTGAAACTCCGAATATGAGACCGTCGTCAGAACACTCCCGAGCAGATTGATGAGAAAGCCGAGGAAGAGGAAGAAGAGAAAGCCGAGGAGTCCCTTCGCGGGAAGCTTCGAGAAGATGCTTGCAAAGACAACCGTGATAAAAAATGCCGCCGCGACGAGAAGGAACCAAAGACTCAAGAGTGCCAAAGCCGCATTCGGAATCATCGCGGATACCTCTTGAAGGCCCTGAAAATTATGGAAAAAAGGGCCCGTTGACCACTGATCCCTGAGCACCGTCAGGCTAAGATCAAGGCCCAGGAGCAGAAGGAAATAAATTCCCATGAGCACGGAGGAGCAGAAGCTCTCCAGATACTTCGCATCGAGAATTTCCCGGTTCGAGTTCGGTGTGATAAAGAGCATGTAGCTTTGCTTTGTGCGAAGCTCCCTGCCAAAAAGCCCGCTTCCTCCGAAGCACGTTATGAACATGCCTATGAGGGCGCTGTAGGAGAGCAGCAGCGCTCCGATCCCGACAAGGCTGATATTGCCAAAGCCCAGGCCGATCAGGACCATAAGTTCCGCAGAAAGAGTGATCGCGATGAGGATGCGTTTCCCGGGCATTGACTTCTTCATCTCATATTTAAAAAGCTTCCACATAATACTTTCCCTCCTGACATAATGCTTGGATTTCCCAGCGGGGAGCGGCTCCGCCTGAGAGCGCCTGCTCCGGGAGAGTCCTCTCCGCTCAGCGGTAGAGCTCCCGGTATCTCTCCGAGATCGATTTCCCGCTTTCCTCCCGGAGCTTTTCCGCGTCACAGATTTCCAGAAGTCTCCCGTTTCGAAGGAAGATCGCCTGGCTGATGAAGGATTCCATCTCCTCCACGAGGTGGCTCGAGAGCAGCATGATCGCGTCGTCCCGCATGGCACCGATCACGGCCTCCATGATGTGGTCCCGCGCGATGAGATCAATCCCGTTCAGAGGCTCATCGAGGAGATAGAGCTCCGCACGCCGGGACATCGCAGCCGCGATCCTGAGCTTTGCCGCCATACCGGTGGAGAGCTGTTTGATCGACATTCTCTCCTCAAGCCCCATCAATCCGAGGAGGGCTTCGAAGCGTTCCTCTGAAAAATCGGAAAAAAAGTCCCTGTAATAGCGCCCGACATCCCGTACACTCATCCAGCTGTAAAAAATCGCCTCTGTCGGCATATAGGAAATCCTCGCCCGATCAGACGCATCGATCCGTTTTCCGTCTAAGAGGATTTCTCCTGCATTCGGAGTATCGATCCCCGCCGCAAGGCGCATCCAACTGCTCTTCCCGCTCCCGTTTGGTCCGAGAAGCGCATATATTTTCCCCTTCTCCAGCGTAAAGCTGAGATCCTCCAATGCCGTAACTCCGGAATACTTCTTCGTCAGCCCTCTTGTCTCCAGCATCCTTTCCTCCTTAATCCTCCTCCAGAATTTTCCGCGCTATTTCCTGTCTCGAGAATCCAAGCTCCTCCATGTTCTTTAAAAAGCTTCGGAGAAAATCTTCTGCCATCTCCATACGGAGCTTCGGGACCAGCTCTCCGTCCTCTCTGACAAAGGTTCCGAGCCCACGCTTCGTGAAACAGACCCCCTGCCTCTCCAGCTCCTGATAGACGCGGACCGAGGTGTTCGGATTGATCCTGTACATAAGCGCGAGATCCCTTCCGGAGGGGAGCTTCCCCCCGGCTCCGATCCGCCCGGCGATGATCTCCTTTTTTAAGGCATTCACCACCTGCAGATAAATCGGAAGGGACGGATCAAACTGTATCATATCTCCTCCTTTCCGCTCCTGAAATCGCCTTTCCCTGCACTTTGCACCCAGCTCTTGGCTCTTGGCTCTTGGCTCTTGGCTCTTGGCTCTTTGAGATTCGCCCATCTCAGCCATGCCTCTATTAACTAGTGCACTATAAATATAGTGCACTAGTCTTCTCTTGTCAAGCATTCTTTTCGATAGGATTTAAGCCGCGCAAAATCCCTGCGCGCAGGCGCAGGCAACGCTGCTTCATTCTTTCTGAGCGAGACGAAAGCACTCGGAATATGCCTTACGGAAAAAAAGCAGAAACAGCGCCAGTGCTGCGGCTCTCTCCCTCTCTCCTTTGATCCTTGTCCAACATAAAAGAGCCTCCCGTGTAAATGAGGCGGCTCTTAAACAAAAGCACATTTCAGACGGCCATCGGAGAAAGCATCCTGTTTAGCGCAGTCCGGATCTTCAGCTCTTCTCTTCCTCCTCAGAAAAGCCCGTGAGATCCATCCCCTTCAGCGTCTTTTCCAAAAGCTCCGGGAGGCGCTGCGGCGAACAGGCAAAGCAGGGGATCTGCATCTGGGCAATGCGCTCCGCGATCCGCTTATCATAATAGGGTTTTCCGCCGTCCTGAACCGCGAGGAGACAGACCACGGTGACGCCGCTCTCCTTCATCCCCTGAAGTCTCCTCAGCATCCCTGCCTGATTTCCACCCTCGCAGAGATCAGAGATCAGGAAGAACATCGTCTTCCCTGGATTTTCGATCAGACTCTCGCAATAGGCAATGGACCGATTGATATCCGTCCCGCCGCCAAGCTGAAAGCCGAAGAGGAGATCGATCGGATCATCGGACTTCTCCGTCAGATCCACAACATTCGTATCGAAGGCGACGATCCTCGTCCTGAGAGAGCTCATGCTTGCCAGAATGCAGCTCATGATCGAAGAGTAAATCACAGACTCCCCCATGGAGCCGCTCTGATCAATATCCAGGATGATAGTATGCTTATTCGCGGCAGTGCGCGCACTCCGCTCGAAAAAATAGTACTTCTCCGGCACAAGCTTTCCAAGCTCCGGTCTGTAATTCCGGATCCCTCTCCGGATCGTCGTCTTGAAGTCGAGCGCGGAGGCAGAGGGGATCGGGGAATGCGCCCTTCGGTTCAGCGCCGCTGTCACAGCTCTCCTGAGGTCCGACTCAAGAAGCGCATTGATTTCCTCCACAATCTTCTGAATGAAAGCTCTCGCATCCTCCTTGCTCCGCTTCGGAATTTCGTCCTTCAAAAGAAGGAGCGTGCTCGCGAGATGAATATCCGGCTCCAGACTCCTCAGAAGCTCCGGCTCGAAGAGAAGCTGCTTCAGGCCGCATCTCTCCATCGCATCCGTCTGAATGATCTTCACAAGCTCCGGATCAAAGAGCGTCCTAATATCCCCGAGCCAGCGGCTGATCGTCGGATTTGAGGGACCGCGACCGCCGGGTCCGCCCGGGCTATTCTGCGGACCGCCCTCACCGAAACGAAAGCGGGAATTGCTGTTGTAGATCGCGCTCAGCGCCGCATCCAGCATCTGATCCTCCTCGCTGAGAGCGGGCCCGCCGGCCTCAGAATGTGAAAAGCGCTCCTCGCTCTCCTCTCCGAGAATCAGACGCCATCTCCGGATCCGAGCCGCTGTCTCATCTCCGACCGCTGCCTCCCCTTTCTTGCCCATTTTCTTCACCTTCTCTCCTGTCAAAGGACGGTCCCATGCCCTTCCTTCGCGCATGCTGTATCCTCTGCACTGCCTGCAAAAGCAGACTGCGCCGTGCTTCCCATCTCCCAAGACCCGCCGTCCCGGCGCTCCTTCGGTCTAAAATTGCCGCCCTGCCAGTTTGTCTGTCCGCGTACAGGCCGTCTGCCGCCCCGGCGTTTAGCGATCTGGTTTCTCAAGATCGCTTATGCGCCGCTGGCCGCGGCAGTCGGAGCGAGAGCGTCCTGTGCCGGGCGGACAAAGGGCAGAAAAGGCGGCAGCTCCTCGCCTCTGTCTATATTCTCTCCGAGAAGACTCAAGGACGCTCCGAGTCTGCCTGAT
>NZ_KI273109.1:0-505 GCF_000469565.1 Oribacterium sp. oral taxon 078 str. F0263
GATACGGATTCGCGGCGATCTTAGATCTCAGCGCTCGGAACGAAGTCCTTCGCGCCCGGATCGAAAGGAAGCGGAATCCTCTGTAGCCCCTGCGTCGTTCCGTTTTCCCGCCCCTTCCCGCTTTTCTTTTTCAAAGCTTTCGAAAAGGAGCCTTTCAAAAAACAAAATGATGCCGGGTCAGTGGAGATAAAGGGATTCGAACCCTTGACCCCCTGCTTGCAAGGCAGGTGCTCTCCCAACTGAGCTATATCCCCGAATTCTGGCATCCACCTATCTTCCCACGCCGTTGCCAGCGTAATATTTTCAGCCGCCCGGGGCTTAACCATCGTGTTCGGGATGGGTACGGGTGTTCCCCCCGGGCGCATCGACACCAGAAAGTGGAACCAAGTGGACTCGAACCACCGACCTCACGCTTATCAGGCGTGCGCTCTAACCAGCTGAGCTATGGTTCCCTTTTTTGGACCTGTCTCAATCAAGAATCGAATCCTACACAGACCCCTACTCT
>NZ_KI273110.1:0-708 GCF_000469565.1 Oribacterium sp. oral taxon 078 str. F0263
GACATCAACCTGGAAATCAAAAAACATGAGAATCACCTCAAAAATGTCCTCTAAAATATAGGGTATTATTACCCTATATCTGTTCTATCAAAAATCCTGCATTTCCGCAAGTGAAACAGCGCAGAAATGCAGGAAAACAAACGTTTTTGAACACTCCGGATCAGGACGGTGTGACGTATAGGGGACTATTTTTCAGGAAGTTCACAGAAAAAATCGATCGAATTCATATCCGTGAGCTGTGCCTTCGGCCAATGCAAAAAGATATGAAACATGACGATCATCAGCATCGCCGCGATACGAAGGAGCTCGAAATTCGAGCTCCTGACTTTCCCGCTTTCCATGGAACTCCCCTCCCCTTTTCTGCGGGATGCCCCCTCCATCCAGGCCCCGCTGCTTTCATACATCCTAACATCTGTGAGGACTTAAGTCCAGGGCTCCGGCACAAAGCCCGCTGGCCGAGGAGTATAAAAAACTTTGCCTTAAAATACTAAAAGGGGATGCGGACAAAAAGCCGGACTCTGACAGAATCCGGAAAGGAGTGAAAAAATGGATTACGAGAAATCAACTGTTCGGAAATTCCGAACCGTTCAAGAAGAGGGAAGCTGTGTGGTTGCTCGTATACTTACTTACTATAAGCTCAAAGAGAACCCGCCTGACATCCTCTCCCTTCCATAGCGTGAATCATGTCCACGACAAAGCGCTGGCACG
>NZ_KI273110.1:808-26520 GCF_000469565.1 Oribacterium sp. oral taxon 078 str. F0263
TCATGTCCACGACAAAGCGCTGGCACGGGACCTCAATGCCGAGCCTCTGTGCGGCGCGGACGACAGAGCCGCTGATCGTATCTACCTCGGTCCTTCTTCCGTCCCTTAAGTCGGCATAAATCGAGGTGATTCCCTCCGGAGAGCGCAGGGAGGTTCTTCTGACCCTCTCCCGGATCTCTTCCTCCTCCGCGCAAAGGCCCAAAGCGCGGGCCGCCTCCGCCGCCTCATGGATCAAAGCACAACACAAATTCCACGCATACTCATCGGAACTGATATAGCCCATCTTCACCTGCAAAATTCCGGTCACAGCGCTCAGGGAGCTGTTGATAAAGAGCTTATCCCAGATTAACTGCTGAATATTCCCATAGATGTGAACGGAAAAGCCGCAGGCATCGAAGCTCTCCTTCAGTCTCGGAAGGAAGGCCTCCCGATCCTCACAGAGCATGCCGACATTGGTCTTTCCGCTTCCTCCGCGGCGGACATGTCCGAGCCCGAGCACTGCCCCGTTGTCCTCCGTCGTTCCGATGATGATCCGCTCCCTCTTTGCGAACTGCCCGAGGATTTCCTCGTGCCCGGAGCCATTTTGCAGGCTCAGAAGCCGCGTCTCCTTCCCGATCAGCTGCCGATTTCTCCGGAGCGCCTCTTCAGAGGAAAAGGCCTTCACGAAGAGGATCACAAGGTCCATCTCCGGGAGCCCCTCCGCACTCAGAGACGCCCTCGGGCGGTAAAGCCTGCTGCTTCCCTCTTCCTCGATAAGGAAGTCCCTCCGCCCGGATCCTATCCACCAACTCGCTTCGGCTGTCGATGAGCCAGACCTCGTTTCTCTCTGACAGCAGTCCCCCATAGACAGAGCCCATCGCTCCCGCGCCGATCACCGCTATCCGCATGGAAATCTCCCTCCCTGTAAGATCATATATTTCTCCGCCGCATCCCCGGGGCAAACCGCTCTTTTTCCTTTCCTGCGGATCTCTTATGATCTCCTATGATCTCTTATGAAAACTCCGCAAGTCCCTCGATCGCATAGGCATGGACCGGACTGGAGTCCAGTCCCTTGATCGGAAGCGCCGTAAAGGAGAGGAAGAAAACATCCCGTTTTAATTCCTCCAGATTTTTCAGCACCTCGATGAAAATGATGTTCTCCGCGAGCAGGATATCATGGAAGGGCTTCACATCCTCATTGCAGTTCTCTATGGAAACCCCGTCCCCGAAGCCGACCGCCTTTACCTTCCTCTCGCGGAACCACTCCGCCGTCTCCGCATTGACAAAGAGCCTCTTGTCAAGCTCGGTATTGCTGTCCTTTGTGAACGGGTTCAGCTTATAGGAGGAGTCGATGATGGCAATGTCTCCCTCCCGAAGCTTTGCGCCAAAGCGATCGAGATCCGCCGCGCCGATATGTCCGTTCGGCGCGATGCTCTCCCCGAAATCCACATAGACGCCCCGCCCCATAAAGCGGTCCAGCGGGACCTCCGTCACATCCGGCCAGCTCTCGTCGTGATGATACGGGCACTCCGCGTGCGTCCCAAGATGGGACATGATGTCGAGATTCGTGTGAAAATCCGGGATCGGTCCGCCGGTATTGAAGCGGTCCAGCCTGCATCTCCGGCTCTCCGAAGCGGGATCCACGAGCTTGGAAAGATCTACAAGCCGAAGCCCCTTTCCTAAATCATACACTGTCTGCATAGTTTTCTCCTCTCTGCTGCATCATTTCCCCACTGCATTTTCCGAAGGCCGGGCGCCCAAGCGCGGGACGTCTTCTCCTCGTCTGCCCCCTACTTTAGCGTGAGAACTTATCTTCATGATGATGTAAAGCCGTTCGCCGCGGCGGATGGCCTGCGTACAGACCACACGGCGGCACGGCTTTGATTCCGGAATCGGATGCTTTGGGTATTTCCCCTGCCGGGCCGGAAATCCCAGCACGGAAAGCGGCATCCATTCCCTGATCCTCCCCCAAAATCACAGCACGAGAAGCAGTGCGCACACGATGCAGAAGATACTGCACAGCATCGAAATCGAGTTGATCGCGCTGGAGAGCCCCGGGTCCAGCTTGAGCTCCGAGCTGAAGGCCGGCGCTGTGGAGCCGATCGGAGCAAGGGCCAGGATGCACAGGGTCTGCCGTACATCCCGCGCAAAGGGAAGCAGAAAATAAAAGCCGAGCGAAAGAAGCAGCGCCACAGCGTAGCGCACGGCGATCAGACGGATGAGCAGTGCGGTCTTTTCCCCGCCCCCCGAAATGTGAAAGCCCACGCCGATCATCAGCATCGCGAGAAAGGCATTGCCGCTTCCGATCAGCGAGGCGAAGTCACAGAGCGCCGCCGGGACATGGATATGAGAAAGCGAGAGCAGCGTCATCAGAAGGTAGACGTCAAAGGGAAGGGAGCGAAACAATTTCTTCAGAATCTTCTTCGGAGAGAAATGCCCTCCTCCATTTAATACAAGGTCCGCGATACTGTACGAACCGCCCAGGCCGATCACCGCATTTCCCGCGTCAAAAAGGCTTGTGACGATCACGCCCGTCGGGCCGAGAAAGCTCTGCACAAAGGGCAGAGTAAAGTTCCCGATATTGTAGCTTGGCAGGTTCATCACCGCAAAGGCTCTTTTTTCCCGGCTGTTCTTTGCATTGAGAAGAAATGCGAGCAGGATATAGAGCACGCCGCCCAGAAAGCCGAGGAGGCAGAGACTCAGCATCCCGGGATCGATCTCCTTATTGGCAAAGTTCGCAGCGATCGCCGCCGGAAGCGTGATCTTCAGAACGATCTTCGACAGAAGCGGAAAATCCTCCTCACGGAAGAAGCCGATCCTCCGAAGCGCGATTCCCAGCAGTATGATGCCGATAAAGCAAAAAGCCTTTGTCAGCGTCGCCGCAATCCCCATCCTCTATTTCCCCCTCTCAGAAAAGTCCCGGGAAGAGCGCCGACGGGATGGAAAGCCAGATCTCCGGGAAGAGAATCAGGAGCAAAAGCACCGCCAGGGAGGAGAGAAAGTAGGGAAGTGTGCCCCGAAACGCGTCCTCGATCCGGATGCCGCTGATAGAGGACGCGAGCAGAAGGCAGAGCCCGTACGGTGGCGTCACCAGTCCGAGCGCCAGCGTCACAACGATGATGAGACCGAGAATGATCGGACTGATGCCGAGCGCCGTCGCGGACGGAAGGATGATCGGCACGAAGAGGATCATCGCCGGCACCGCGTCCATAAAAGTGCCTATAAAGAGGAAAAAGAGCACAACCACGAGGAGAAAGAGCAGCCTGCCTCCGGCGAGTCCGAGGAAAAAGTTCTGCACCATCACATTCAGCTGATAATAGCTGAGCAGCTCCCCTAAGGCGTTTGCAGTCGCAAGCGCAAAGAGGGAGAGGGAGGACATCTTCATTGTCTCCACGAGGATTCCCGGGAGCTTTTGGAGCCGGATCGTCCGATAGAAAAAGATCCCCACAAGCAGCGCATACATGCAGGCGAACGCCGCGGACTCCGTCGGTGTAAAGAGCCCGGACACGATGCCGCCGATCAGGATGATCGGGGTCAGAAGGGCCGGCATGGAGCGAAACAGGAGCTTTAAGGCGGCGCGGATCGGGACCCTCTCCGACTTCGGAAAGCTCTTCCTCTTCGAATAGAAGCGCACCACCGCCATCATCGCAAGCCCGAGCAGGATGCCCGGGAGGATGCCTGTCATAAAGAGCGCTCCGGTGCTCACATTCGCGATCCCTGCGTAGACAACCATCGTGATGCTCGGCGGGATGATGGAGCCCAGGGTGGAGGAAGCCGCCGTGACGCCGACCGAGGTTCCCTTGTCATAGCCCTGCTTTTCCATCGCGGGGATAAAGATCTTTCCGACGCCGGCGGTGTCCGCCTGGGAAGAGCCGGAGATTCCGGCGAAAATCATGGATACCAGGATATTGGAATAGGCGAGTCCTCCCCGGAAATGTCCGACCAATGCATTGCAGCAGTCGATCAGCTTCTCCGTGATCTCCCCCTCATTCATCAGATTCGCTGCCAGGATGAAAAGAGGCACCGCGAGCAAAGTAAAGCTGTTCAGCCCATTGAACATCTTGGTGAAGACCACCGTATTCGGAATCGCGGGGAGGGAGCAGATCCCCAGAAAGGATACCAGTCCAAGCCCATAGCAGATCGGGACTCCGATCGCGATGCAGACGATAAATATAAGCACCAGAAGGACAGCCATCTACTTCTCTCCTTTCGCGAGCTTTCCGACATTCTCCGCGATCTGCGCTATGGTATAGATCGCCGCACTCAGTCCGGAGAGCGGCAGGCAGAGCCAGGTCGGTCCTCTCTTAAAGGAGGGGATATTGACCCAGGTATAGTTCCAAAACTGCCTTGTGATCCGTATGCCGTAGTAGACCATCCACAGGGAAAAGAGCAATATTATGGCGGAGATTACGATCTCCAGAAGGAGCTTCGCCCGCTCACTTTTCAGCGCTCCGGAGAGAGAGCCGAACGCAAAGTGCCGCTTCTCATAGACCATCGCACCGGCCCCCATAAACACGGCCCAGATAAAGGAGTACATGGAGACATCCTCTGTCCAGGTCGCCGCGATCCCGAGATAGCGGGAAAGCATCTGCACGACCACCGTGAGCAAAAAGAGAAAGAGGAAGGCGGCACCGACTCCGATCTGCACCCTCTCGAGGATCTGAATTGCTTTTTTCATCTCATTCCTCTCATCGAAACAGAAGCGAACAGCTGCGCTTCGAGTCTGCCTAACGGCAGACTTCTATGCACGGAAATGATCCCTTTATGGAGATGCTTACTTTTCCGCCTTTCGGACCATCTCAAGCTCCGCCTTCATATTGTTGTCCTCTGCGAAGCTGTCCTGAATCGGAATCGCGATCGCCCGGAAGGCATCGATATCCATCTCCTCAAAGGGCGTCACCTCCGCGCCGTCCGCGATCACCTTCTCCTTGGACTCCTTGAACATGCGGTAGACTACCTCTCTCTCCTCCTTTGTGCAGGCCTCGACAGCCTCATCGATCCAGCCCTTCTGCTCCTCGCTCAGGCTGTCGTAGAAGTTTCCGTTCATCAGAAGGAGGCGCGTGGTGTAGTCATGATGTGTCTCGCAGATATAATGCCCGTTCTCGGTCTTGTGATGATCCTTCAGCATCAGGGAGGTATAGTCATTTTCCGCAGAATCCACGACGCCCTGCTGAAGCGCCTGGTAGAGCTCTCCCCATGCCACCGAGGTCGGCACGGCCCCGCAGCCCTTCCAGAAATCCTGCTGCACCTTGGAGGACTGGGTCCGAATCGTCATCCCCTTCAGATCCGCGGGGGTCTTGATCGGCTTCTTTCCGTAATAGTCGCGGACGGAGGAGCTCCAGTAGGACAGGATCCTGAAATTGTTTCCGGTCTTCTCCTTCACAACCTCCTTCATCCTCGCGCCGAACTCCCCGTCGAGCGCGGCCTCCCAGTGCTCAAAGCTCTTGAAAAGATAGTTTAAAGAAAAGATGTCCACCTCCGGCACGCCGATCCCGGTCATAAAGCCCGGAGAGACGACGATCATATTCGCAGCCCCCATCTCGAGCTTCTCCACAAGCTCGGACTCATTCTCTCCGAGCGTCCCCTTGTGGACCGTGACCGAAATTTTGCCTCCGGACTTCTCCTCCACCACCTCCTTGAACTTATCCATGCCAAGAGAATACGGATTCTCCTCCGAGGTCTGATTCGAAGCGATGATCAGATTCAGCTTCGCCCCGCTGTCCGCAGAGGATGCCTTATCCGCTGCGCTGCTGCCGCTTCCCCCCGCGCTTCCGCAGGATACGAGGGATGCCGCTGCCAGAATCCCCGCCAGTAGAAGTGCCAATCTCTTTTTCATAGTCCCCCCTTGATCTGTCTTTGCCGTCTCTCACCGGCTGCCATCTGCTTACGTCTTATACTACAGTGCCTTGATCTGCTCCCAGACCTCTTCCAGCACCGGGATTCCGTGCTCGCTGTTCTCCCTCCTCCGGATCCGCTCCCGCTCCCCCGGGTAGAATACCTGCCCGCCCGGCGCAAGAGGCGTCGAGCTCCGAAGATCCTTCACCAACTCCTCCGCGATCTGATCCGTGCTCTTTTCTCCGCAGAGCTTTCGCGGGTCCATCGCGATCAGGATCTGGGACAGGCCGGTCTCTGAGGAGAGCTCTCCGATCTCCCGGACGGAATTTCCGCTACTCATCGCTGTCGCAATGAGATCCAGAAGGATCGAAAGCCCCGATCCCTTCCAGTAGCCGATCGGAAGCACTCTCCAGCTCTTCTCGATCTCCGCCGGGTCTCTTGTGAGATGTCCCTCCTCATCATAGCCGCCCGGGACCGAAAGCATGACTCCCTTCTGCCTCGCCTCCTCCAGCTTCCCATAGGAGAACTGGGAGAGCGCGCAGTCCACGACGATATGCGCCCCGTCACTTTTCGGAAATGCCAGAATCAGCGGATTATTTCCGATCCTTCGCTCTTTTCCGCCCCAGGCGGGCATATTCGGCATCGTATTCGACCAGCAGATCCCGATGTATCCCGCCTCTGCCGCCTGCCAGCCGTAGCTTCCGCCGCGCATCCAGTGATTATTGTTCCTAAGAGCCACCATGCCGATGCCGTATTCTCCCGCGATCTCACAGGCCCTCTCCATCGCAAGCCTTGCATTCAGCGGTCCCAGCCCCCGGTGCCCGTTCCATCTCTCCAGCGCGCCGAAGCGAAGCTCGCAGTCCGCGGATGCCTTCGGATCGATCTCTCCCTGATCCAGATACGAGATGACCCTCGGGAAGCGGTTGACTCCATGACTGTACACCCCGTCCAGGCTGTTCTCCGCAAAAATCTGTGCGGCCCTCCCGGCATTTTCTTCCGAAAAGCCTCTGCCAACAAGAATCCTCTGAAATTCGTCCCTCAGCTCCTGAAAGCGAAGTCTCAGCATCTCTCTCCCCTTTTATCCCGGAATTTATCCCATATTAAAGATTTTCGCAATCGATTGTAACTGCATAATAGCACAATGTAAGCGCTATATCAATCCATTCTTATGGCATCTTCTCACAGACTTTCCATGCTGAATTTGTGCTGATCCTCTAATTTTCTCTAATTCCCCTGCTTCCGCTGTCTCGGTCTGTTTTTTAAATACTATTCGGACTGTAAAATCTGTTTAATATCCTTCTTTCATCAGCTGATCGACGTCATCGGCGCTGAGGCTTTTCCCCGCTTTTGCAGATTCATAGCCCTTGGCAAGCTCCGCGTTCAATTCAGCACGGCTCATACCTCCGATGGCTGTCGGCTTGCCGTAAAAAAGATGTAAATCCAGCGGGAATCCCTTTGTCAGCACGATCTGACTATAAAGCATCTGAATGGCACTGGAAGGAGAAATGCCAAGCTGATGCAGGATGCTCTCTGCATTTTTCTTCAGATTCGTATCAATTCTTGCATAAACTGCGCTTGTGTCTGCCATGGACGGCACCTCCTTTTGATCTTAGTATATCTTTTCCGGCAGCTTTTGCAAGCAATTGCAAACAAATACCAGCATTTAAATTTATCATTTCCGGAAGTATTCCGCGGGAGAAAAGGTCTGTCTCTAATAAAATAAAAGGACGGCGCTGTCTACGTCGTCTCCCGCTCCAGGATCCTGCACGGCAGCAGCCTACGCTGACCCCGGATCCCCTCCTCCATTCCGAGCCTGAGAAGCTCCGCCGCGATCACGCTGGAATCGTACCTCCTGTTGTCCAGCGTTGAGAGCTTCGGATTGCATATCTCCCCATAGATGCTGTTGTCGATCCCCATCAGCGCCAGCTTCTCCGGCAGCTTATAGCCCTTATCCACAGCGGCGCGGACACCGCCCGCTGCGATCAGATCGATGGAATACAGGATCCCATCCGTCTCCGGACGCTCTGTGAGAAGGCGTTCCGTCATCCGGCGCCCTTCCTCCACGGAGCGTTCCCCAACCCGGTAGATGAGCGGCTCCGGATTCAGACCGTATTCCCGGCACTTCCTCCGATACCCCTCAAGCTTCCTCCGATTGGAGGGCGTCTCTTGATCTGTAACAAAGGCAATCCTCTTCCTCCCTCTCCCGTGAAGAAGCTCCATACAGCTCTCCACTCCCTTCTCCTCGTCGATCACGACGCCGGAGACATTCGGAAGCTCCATATAAGCATTGACCAGCACGACCGGAATCCTCGAAAGATAGCTCTCGATTCCCCTTTGGACCGCTTCTCCGCTAAACATGGAGCCGATGAGAGCTACCCCCTCCACACGGCGCTGCTCAACGAGCCGGATACTCTCCAGCTTTTTCTCTTCCTCCGCACCGGCCCCCATGATGATCGAGCAATAGCCCCGCTTTGTCAGCTCCTGCTCGATCACAAAGGCGCTCTCAATATGATGACTGACGCGGATGTCCTCGATCAGTATGCCGACCATCCTCGTGGACTGCTTTACCAGCCCGCGCGCGGCGGCATCCGGGCTGTAATGATACTTTTCCAGCAGAGCCAGGATCCTCCGGCGCGTCTCCTCCTTCACTCCCGGCTTCCCATTTACGACGCGGGAAACCGTACTTGCCGCGACACCGGCCTCCCTCGCAATATCATAAATCGTCATCATCCACACCCCTGCGTCAGAAACTTACAGAGAGGAAAATGCAAACTCTCCGCGCTTTCTCTCCCGTCTGTTCCGATTTACCCTGATCCCTCTGAATGTCGGCCTCCTGCCTTTTCCGCCTCCTGCTCACAGGCTTATTGCCCTGCTTACAGGCTTATTGTCTGCTCACAGACTTATTATCCTGCTTACAGGCCTATTGTTCTTCCCGCTGTCTTCTTTTCAAGCTTGGCTGATTCCCTGGACACCGGCATATCCACTCTTCATCCGGCAGATTTTCTGTCCTTTATCCTCATGTATCATTTTCGAAGGGAAGAAAATCCTGTCTCTCCCAGCCACGGAGACGTTGCATCAGCCGCTCTCCAGATCCAGAAAGCGCCGCTCCCCGAGCTTTTTTCGAAGGGCACGAAAGACCGGCCCCGTGCAGAAGGAAAAGATGAGCTGCATAAAAAATGCCAGAAGGTAGAGCGTCGCCGCGCAGGAAAGCACGTGAAAGAGCAGAAGGGGGAGCGGAAGCGCGGCCGCCTCCCGTATCCTTAGATGGGGAAGGAAGACGGGATGCAGGAGATAGGCGGAAAAGGCAGCCTGAGCAAGGCAGTTGATCGCCGAAACGGTCGGGAGCTTCAGCCCTTTAAAAAGCCGAAAAACGAGGACCGCCTCGGAGATAACCAGCGGATTACAGTATGACCAGGCCGTGCTCTCACGGACCGGAATCCCCCTCCAGCGCTCGAAACAGGCCCAGAGCAGAAGAAGCAGGAGATTTCCAAGGAAAAGCAGCAAAAGCCCTCCCTGCGAAGCCTCCTCCTTCCCCGCTTCCCTCCTGTCCTTCCCCTCTTCCTCATAATCGCGGAGAAAAGCCCCTATGAGATAGAGCAGAGCAAAGTTCACGATCGTATAGCCATGCTGACTTCCGTAAAAGCTGATCGTGCTGAGACCGTTGTAATCCTTTCCCGCGAGATTCTGAAGCAGATCCACCGCGCTCGGATAGAAGGAGAAGAGAAGGAGCAGGAGAATCAGCAGCTTTCTCCTCTGCCTCCAGCTCCCCTCCGCCCTGTCCTTCTCCCGAAGTCCAGAAAGGAGGACATTCAGATAAGGAGAAATGAGATAAAGCCCCGAGTAGATCAGGATAAACCAGTTGCACGGTAAAAGCAACCCCGCGATGTGCCGAAGGCTGAGCTTTTCCCAGCCCATCCCCGCCTGAAGGAGGAGGGAGAGCTCCCCATACAGGATAACCTGGAAGATAAGCTCCAACGGCTTCGTGCAGTCCCTTCTCCCTGAGCGGGACAGGAAATAGCCGGAGATCAGAACAAAGACATTGACCGCGCAGATCGCAGTATTTTGAAGGAGCTGCAGCATGAGCTGATGATATCCGGCGGCATATTTCAGTCCCCCTCCGATCTCCGCATTATTATAATGCAGGATGATAACTCCCATCGCGGCGAGTATCCTGAGCAGCTCTATCCCGGAATTTCGTTCCCTTCGTTCCGCCATTTCTTTTCCCCCTTCGAATACGATCCAATCTCTGTTCTCTTCCTCCTCAGAAAGCACGGCGAAGAGATCTGCCTTTTCCCCTCGGATGTGATCCAATCCCTCTGCACCTTAGCCCTGAAGCGGGCATAATATATCTATCTGCCTTTCTCCCTCAAATTGCAGTCCGATCCCTCTGCGCTCCGTCTCTGAAGCAGGCATAATGCCATCCATCATCCATCTATCCTTTCCTCTTATGATATGCCCCGATCTCCATGCACTGTGCGCCCTGCCGGATGCATTTCTCCTTCTGATGGGCAGAATCACTCCCCTGCGCCATTGACTCTTCCCCTCCCATCGCGCTTCTCTGCCGGATGCGCGGAAAGCCGCGGACTCACTCTTTTTTCCCCGCCTCCTTTTTCATGCCTCTCAGGAGCATCCCGATATCCTCCCTGTATAAAAAGAGGTAGAGCGCTGCACAGAGCACAGCCTCTGCCAGCCCGAGAAAGACATTCCTATGGAAAAATATCCTCCATATGAGGAGCGAAAGCAAAAGAAGCAGGCAGGACAGGAGAAAGCGGGTGCGGATCTTCATGAGCTTCATGCGGATCAGAACCAGGCAGCAGACGAGATCCGAGATGATATAGCCGCAGAGCGTCGCGATCGCCGCCCCCTCGATCCCGATCCGGGGAATCAGGAGAAAGTTCAAAAGGATATTCGCCGCCGCGCCGCCGGACAGAATCAGCATATTCGGCCAGGTCTTCTTCACGACCAGAAACTGATTGGCCGCGACCTGAAACAGCATTTGCAGAAGCGGCGCAAGAAAAAGATAAGGAGCTACGATAAAGCCCTCCACATAGTCCCCGGCAAAGAGAAGCCGGTAGAGAAAATAGCTAAAGGCGGCGATAAAGATCGATGCCGAAAAGGAGATCACCCCCAGGTATTCAAAGACCCTGGAATTGCTCTCCACCTGGTTCTCCTCCTTCATCGTGGAGAAGGCGAAGTACTGCCAGCCCCCGGCGAAGGCCGCATAGATCAGCTGACTGACCTGTCCGAGCTTCGCGCCGATGGAGTAGATTCCGGCGGCCCCCACATTCATGAGATTTGTGATCATCAGCTTGTCGCTGGAATTAAAGACCCAGTAGATCAGAAAATTCGGGAAAAGCGGGATCGCGATCGAAAGAAGAGGTCTTAAAAGGCTTCGGTCAAAAAGGGACAGGCGAAACCATTTCCGGTTCATGATAAAGAACGCGGCCTCGATCGTAAAGCCGGAAAGCGCGATCGCAAGCGGGAGAGCGATAATGTAATACCCCCGGAGCAAAAGCGGAATGGAGATCGAGTAGGAGAGAAGGGGGGTCAGCGTATTCGTGACGACAAAGACCCTCCTTTTGTTCTGCATCCTTGTGGGGGCGGAGATCAGATTGTTTGTCGCCGTGACCAGTGTCGCAGCCGCAGAAATATAGACAAGATAAGCGTATTTCCTGTCACTGAAAAACCATCTCGCGATCAGCCCCCGAAAGAGAATCATCAGGAGAAAAACCAGAAGGGAGGTGCAGAGCGTAAAGGCAAGCGCCGTGGAGCAGATCCTCTTCTTGAAGTCCTCCTCATCCTTCTCGAAATACATCCGATACATCGCATCATACATGCCGAGCACCGCAAGCGCGCTCGCGAAGCTGATCAGGGTATTCGAGAGATCGCTGATCCCATAGTAGGAGGGATCCGGCATCAGCCTCGTGACGATCGGGACCATAATGAGCGGGACTATCTTTCCGATCGTCCCGCCGAGTCCGTATACCAGGAAATTTTCTATGAAAAGCCTGAATTTTTTCATGCGCCCTCACCGAGCGGAGCGGAAGGCATTGAGATTTTGAATCACGTAATCGATCTCCTCCTCGCTCATACCATAGTACATCGGGATGCTGAGCTCTGTCTCGCTGATCTCCTCCGCAATCGGAAGCGCCCCCTTCGGGATGCCGAGACCCTCATAGCAGCGCTGAAGATGCATGGGAATCGGATAATGCTTATTGGTCCCGATCCCCGCCGCATTGAGACTTTGCTCCAGCTCCTCCCTCCTTTTCGAGCGGACGGCGAAGATATGCCAGACCGGAACGGCATTTTCCGAGACATGGGGCAGGATGAACTCCGGATTCTTGATCTCGGTAAGATAGCGCCCGGCCGTCCTCCGACGGTCTTCATTGACCTTCGGAAGAAGGGGGAGCTTCGCATCCAAAAAGGCGGCCTGAAGTTCATCGAGACGGGAATTACAGCCCTTACGGATATGATGATACTTATAATCCGAGCCGTAATTTCCGAGCTCGCGCACCTTCCTCGCGATCTCCGCATCATTTGTCACGACCGCCCCCGCATCCCCGAGCGCACCCAGATTCTTCCCGGGATAGAAGCTAAAGCCCGAGGCGATCCCGAAGGAGCCGACCATCCTCCCCTTATAGAGCGCGCCGTGAGCCTGCGCGCAGTCCTCCACCACATAGAGGCCTCTCCTCTTTGCGATTTCCATGATCTCATCCATCTCGCAGGCCTGTCCGTAGAGATGCACCGGGATCAAAGCGCGGGTCCTTCCCGTAATTTTCTCCTCGATCCTCTCCGGGTCAATGTTAAAGGTCCGGATATCCGGCTCCACAAATACGGGAAGCGCTCCGGTATAGGTCACAGCGAGCGCTGTCGCGATATAGGTATTGGACGGGACAATGACCTCATCCCCCGCGCCGATCCCGAGCGCCTTCAGGATGAGAACGAGCGCGTCCAGTCCGTTTCCGACTCCGACGCAGTATTCCACCCCGCAGTACTTCGCGAAGTCCTCCTCAAACCTCTTGTCCTCCTCGCCCTCGATATACCAGGATCTTTCGTAAACTCTCTCAAAGGCCGCCCGGATCTCGCGGTCGAGCTCCCTCTCGAGGGGTTTAAAGCTGACAAACGGCACTCTCATCTCTTCTCCTCCCCATCTTCTCCCACAAAGCGCAGAAATTCCTCATAGTCTCTGATATAGTCCTCTTCCCTGTAATAATCGGAGGCCAGGACCATCAGGACCGCGTCCTCGGAGAAATCAAACATCTCCCTCCACATATTGTTGGAGACATAGAGACCCTCATACGGCTTTTCCAGAGGAACGATCTTCTTTTCCCGCCCGTTGTCCAGGCGGATCTTGCAGGAGCCGTGGATACAGATGAGGATCTGCTCCAGGGATTTATGCGCATGATATCCCCTCGTCACTCCGGGCGCCGTATCATATATATAATAAACTCTCTTGATCTCAAAGGGAATATCCTTAAATTCCTCCAGCGCGACGAGCTGCCCTCTCTCATCCCCGTGCGGCTGAAAGACATATTTTACGACCTGCATTCTTCTCTCTCCTTCCTCTTTATCGTGAAGCTGTGCCAAAGGTACAGGGCATGCATCGCCGTCCTTGTCAGAGCCCCGCAGCTTCCCCGGTAGGCCCCCGGCATGGCGAAAAGTCTCTCCATCGCATGGTCTATGGAGTAGACCGTGCGATAGAGCTCCAGCGCCTTCTGGCTCTTCTCCCTGTATTCCGCCTCCGGCATCTGATAGACCCTTCGGATGAGCTCCTGAAAGCGGAAGGCCCGGTAGCGCTCCGGCTCGCTCACCTTCTCCGAAAAGCGCCCCTCCACCGGCCCCCCGAGGCAGTTCACTTCCCCGAAGAATCCCGCGGAATAGTTCTCCGTCTGATAGGCAGAGGCATTGATGCAGAGCACGCCCTCCCTCACAAAGTCCAGCATGCTGGTCCCCATCCCGACATAGACATCGCTCTCCCGGATGAGCGGCGTGAGCTCCTCGTAGGGGAGCTCTCCGAGAAGCTCCACCCTTTCCCGGATGTCCTGCGAGAGTTTCTCCCTCTCCTCCCGGAGCCGGGGCAGTCCCGGTCCGTCTCCCGCGATCTTTAACTTCATATCGGGATACACCCGGGCGAGCTCCGAAAAGTCCGACAGAAGGCCGAGCACATAGCCCTTGAAGGGAAAATCCATCCGGCAGAGGCTGCTGATGACAAAGCACCCCTCCCGTCTCTTCCGCTCTCTCCCTTCCTCTACCCCCTCCGTCCTAAGACCGAGCTCTATGATCGGAATCCTCTCCCTCGAAAGCCCATAGGTATTCGCCGCGATGTCCCGCATGATCTCGTCCATGACGGCGAAGGAGCCGCTTAAGCTGAGCTTTCGGAGGAAGCCCCTCGTCAGCCTGACATTGAGAGAGAGTCTCGGAGACACATCGCCCCAGAACAATGCATAAAAGACCGAGCGCACAGAGCGAAGACCGAGAGAGCGAAGGAGATCCGCGCTGAGATAGAGATTCTCAAAACTGAGCTGTAAATTCAGGATCTCTGCATCCTCCGTGAGATAGTCCTTAAGCCTCTGCTCCGCCCGAATCCCAAGGACGGTATAGCGAAAGCGCACGATCTCCACCCCGGCCTCCCGGAACATCCTCCCCGCGTTTTCCGATACCGAAGAGCCCTCGGAGACAAGGGCAATCGTCCTCCCTCCCCTCTCCGAAAGCCAGCGCACCATCCGGTAGAAATAGGTCGTCCCTCCTCCCATCTCCACCCGATCAAAGCAGCAGAGCATGATCTTCCTTCCCATCCTCACTCCTCTCTTCCTCTGATAAACTTCAATGCCGGCGCCCGCTCGCAGCACCCGGTCTCATGGCTGCCGCCGAGCCGCCTGAAGCGGAGCCTCTTTCCCCGTAAAGCGGAAGCTCTGCTCCGGCTCTCTGACTCTCCCCCAGTCGTCCATCTCCCCGATCCTCGAAAGCTCGGGATCTCCTCTCAGAAACTGAACTCCCCTCCCGTTTGGAAGCCTCAGAGAGACCCAGAGATAATGGTTTTTGTACTGGAAGCGAAGATTCCGATAGAAAAGCTCCCAGTCCGCGGGGCTTAGGCTCCCAAGCTCCTCCTCCGTGAGTTCCCGGATCAGATAGGGATAGGCCCGAAATTTCCCGGGCTGCGAAATCCTCGCAGGACTGTAGCTCCCCATATCCTGATCGGCCCGCTTAAGGAGCGGCAGAAAGCGGGTGGGCGGAAGCTCCGCCCCGG
Source organism: Oribacterium sp. oral taxon 078 str. F0263 (assembly GCF_000469565.1). Classification (NCBI taxonomy): domain Bacteria; kingdom Bacillati; phylum Bacillota; class Clostridia; order Lachnospirales; family Lachnospiraceae; genus Oribacterium; species Oribacterium sp. oral taxon 078. The sequence goes on from NZ_KI273110.1 coordinate 15,870, forward strand.
CCTTCACCCAAAAGCCGAACCAATACTCCTGATATTTCGACCGGTCCACCGAAAAATCCGGATAATCCGGCATGGCCATAAGTCCCGGCTCCGTCCCGGCCGTCCCCCCCGCCGTACCATAAACCGTCACAAGACCGGGCACCGTCGCGCCTCCGTCTGTGAAGCGGTACTCCCCGTCCGGAAGATCTGCCCGAACGGAAAGCGGAATCGTGAGATCCTGCTCCCCGTTTTTTCCAAAGAGGAGGATCGTCCCGTCCCCCTCTACCTGCATATGGAGATCCCCAAAGGAGCGGGACTGCGTATCGACGATGAAGAGATTCTCTGAGGACGCCCACGGATCCGAGAGGAAATACTGGCTCAGGGCTCTCTGGGAAAGGAGCTTCTCATAATGCGGAAAGCGATACTCCGGGAGAAGCATTCGGTCAAGCCTCTCCCCGAAAAAGAGAGCCAGGATCAGAAGCACAGCGGGAAGAAAAAAGATCAGCTCACGCTTCTTCATACTTCCCTCCGATCAGCTCCAGAAATTCCTCCGCCGCCTTCTTCCACGAAAAATCCTCTCCCCTCCTCCTGCTTTTCTCCTCCATCTCCTTTCGAAAGGAGGGATCCCCGGAGAGCCTTCGGAGGATCTCTCGTAAAGCTCCCGCATCTCCCGTCGGAAACAGGAGCTCCGGAATTCCCACGACCTCCGAAAGAGAGGAATTGTCCGCCGCCACGACTGTCGCGCCGCTCTTCATGGCCTCCACCGCGGGCGTGCCGAAGCCCTCGTAGAGAGAGGGCATCACAAGGCAGAGACTCTTCGCCAGGAGGAGCTGCTTCCTCTCATTTGAGACAAAGCCGGGATAGAGGATATCCGGGTCCGCCTCGATCCGACGCAGAGTCTCCTCATAGTTCCAGCCGCATTTTCCGCAGACGACAAGCTTCAGTCCGCCTTCCTTCAGCCCCTGAAAGGCATCGATCAGGATATCGAGATTCTTTCTCGGCTCCAAAATCCCAATAAAAAGGATGTATTTCTTTTCGAAAAGCCCCTCCGGGAGCTGTTCTTTGGGGAGGAGGTGCGTCGTCGCGGAGGGATAGATCACCCGAATTTCTTTCCCACTGCACTCTCTCTTATAGTATGAGAGCAAGGTTTTCATCGTATAACGGGAGACCGTGACGATCCGGTCCGCCTCCCGAAGAGAGCTTCCGCCGAAAAGCCGCAACATAAAAAGAAGCTTTCGATCCATGAGCTTCGGATAGACCCGGTAGGTGAGATCATGCACCGTGAGAATCCTCCGGCATCCCTTCGGAAGTCCCAGAGGCATAAACTGCTGCGTCCCCCAGAAGGCATCCAGAACAATTCCCTCCTTCCGGAGAAAGCGGGGGAGAAGGAACTCAAAATACAAGGTATTCGGCAGAAAGCGAAAACCCTTATAGCGAATCTTACGGGCTCTCGGATGCTCCGGAAAACAGATCTCCCCGTCCGATATGAGATAGAGCTCGAGCTCCCGGGAAAGCTCTAAAAGCTCCGAGAGCATCGCATCCAGGTAGGTCCCGATCCCGGACTTCTTTTCCATCAGAGGACGCGCGTCGACCCCCAGCCTCATGCTCTCTCCTCCCTCCTGGACAGTACAAGAAAGCTTATCATAAGCGCATAATTCTCCGCGTTATAGAGCATCCCCCAGAAATGTCCGTTAAAGATCCCGATGATGCACCAGAGCAGAATCATCAGAAAATATGCGCTTCCATAATGCCGGAAAAGCTTCGCCGCCCTCCCATAAAAGAGCATTAGAAGCCAGGACAGAGTCCCCAGAATTCCCATGCCAGAAAGGATGCTGGAGAAGGAGCCGTGCGAGGAGGTCGTCCCGATCCCGATCCCGAAAAAAGGACGGAAGCGAAGGAGCGCCAGCGTGGAAAAACTGCTGATCAGCCGCACCCGGCTCGACTGGTAGGGGATATCTCTGACCCTCTCCACATCGATGAAGAGGAGCCCCCAGTCGTCAAAGACCGCCTTCATTCTCTTTCCGAAATAGCTGCTGTCCAGGATCCCGCTCCGATAAATGATGTAGAGGATGGAAAAGGCCAGAAGACACCACAAAAAGATCTGAAATATCTTCTCTCCCCGGATATTTTTCCGGTAGCGGCTGATGAAAAAAATCGCGAGAAAGGCCAGAGCAAAAACCACGGAGGAAAAAGACATGCTGAGAATCATGAAAAAGAAAGCCTGAATAGTCCAATGAAACGACATTTTTCCGAGCTGGTAATTCGCCAGGAAGAGGATGGCGATCAAAAATAAAGCATAGGAAAAATGGGATGGCTCCGTCATAAGTCCACAGAGTCGGTATAATATACCTCTTTGCTCAAGTTCGCGAAAAACCGCATCATTACGCCCAAAAACCAGATTGTTTATCGCAAAAAGGATGTTGGATCGCGCGAGATTTTTGACAAAAAATTCGATCCAGCCATAGACGATTATGACTCTACAAACAGAGGACAGCTTCTCCAGAAGTTTTTCATAGTCTTCCCTCCGAAAAGACAGATATATGGAGAACAGAATAAGGAGAAAGATACCATACTGTATAAACGTTTTCGCGACGAAACCATTGAGCGCCGGAAGCTGTAAACTATCTACTTCACCAAGCCAGAAATCATCGATCAGCATATCTCCGGTGACGATATACTTTTGCAAAGGCCACAACTTCAAAGCGACCATTCCCGTCAGCGTGGTGGCTATGGTCAGCAGAAGCTTTATCGCATCTTTCCCTCCGATCCTCCCGGCATTTTTCACAATCAGGATCAGCGCATAGAAAATACAGAAAAATTCCACCACAAAAGTATACTTAATCCTACCATCTCCTGCGCCATATACGGATCCCACTTCGATATTCATATATACAAAAATGAAGAGAGCCAAAAGCTTGATATAGCTTTCCTTCAGTCCCCTTGTTCTCAAAATGATATATCCTATGATCCCCAACAACAGCGGTAGAAATGGATGCATGTCTCCTCCATTGATTCTTGTAGTCTGTGTTTTCCGTACCAAAGATCCGCCTTCGCACCCCACCTGCATAGCCACAGTGGATAGAATATAGGGCGAAATTCCAGGAAGATGCAGATAAAAGCAGGAAATCGGGAACAGCAGGGCGGCGAAAAATCATCCTAATTCAACCTTCGCACTATGTATGACCCGACTATTGCAGGGAGAGAAGCTCCTCCGCTATCCTCCTCGCATCCCTCTTCCAGGAGTACTTCCGGAGCGTCTCCTCCCGAAGCTCCGCGGGCTTTTCCTCCTTCAGAAGCTCCGATAAGACATAGTCCGTCCGGAGGGGATCGATGTAGATCGCCGATTCCCCGTAGACCTCCCTCATACACGGCGTATCCGAGAGGATGATCCTCGCTCCGCAGCTCATTGCCTCCAGCGGCGTGAGGCCGAAGCCCTCATAGAAGGTCGGAAAGAGGAAGGCCGTGCACTTTTGCATCAGCGCCTTCACCTCCCCGTCGGAGAGATAGCCCGTGAAAATCACATTTTCCGGAATCTCTCCCATCTTCTCCTCGGAAAAGGGGCGGAGCTTCATCCCGGAGATCACAAAGCGCGCGCTCGGATTCCTGCCTGCCTCCCGGATGATCCAGCGGTAATTCTTGTTCGGAGAGAGACTGGACAGGGTGAAATACCACTCCTCCCCAAGGGGCGGGAGCTTCCGGAAGATGCCTTCGTCCGCCTCGATCCTCTCCATATGCTCCGCGGAGGAGGGAACGACCGTAATTTTCTCCTCCGCCACGCCGCTGTAACGGGATATCTCCCCCCGGGAAAACTGCGATACGGTGAAAATTTTTCGATAGCGCTTCGCATGCTTCCATAGAAGAAGCTGGTTCTGGAGGAGAAAACGCCTGGAATAGAATTCCGGGTGCGCCTTCGTCGCGGCGTCATGGAGCACGATCGCCGATCGCTCCGGATAGAGAAAGGGGACCGCGGTGCAGAGGCAGAGGCAGACCGCCCTATGCTTTTTGCAGTAGCGGAAAAGGTCCCACTGCTGCCAGAAAAGCCTCCTGTTTTTTCCAAAGCGGACAACCCGGAGACTCCGGTACTCCGGAAGCTTCTTCAGATCCTTCGGTACGAGGAGCACAAAATCCGAGGAGGAAAGCTCTCCCTCCGTGATAAGCTCATCGAGCTTCTCTATGACCTCATAGGCATAGCGCTGTACGCCGGTGATGTTGTGGTCGTAAAAATCTCCGTTGATGACAATCATGCTCTCCTCTTTCCATGCTGCCGGTTGTTCCTCCTTCGGAAAAGCCGAAGGAGCGGGAGCTTCAAAAAGGGAAGAGGAAGGGCAAAGAGCAGGGCTACAAGCCGCTGCTTTTTGTTTCGATTGTCCCTTCCGAAATACTCCCCGCCGTTTCTCCTGTAATATCTCAGAAACTCCTCCCGGTAGGGGTGACGGCAGTTTTGGTACCATGGCCTCGCATAGGCGAAGCCCCCCGCAAAGTGGACGATCAAAGGATCCTTCTTTGCCTCCTCATACTCCCTCTCCGAATAGGGAAGCCTCCCGTCCCGATAGCGCTCATAGTCCCGAAAGGAAAAGGCGAGGGGCTGGGAGAGGAGGTTTGTGCGGAAGGGAAGAGGGAGGATATGCCCCTGCATCGAAACATTGAGGGCATCCTGATCCGGATACTTATAGCGCTTCGCAGGACCCTCCATGAGGGCGCCGAGCCGCTCGCTGAGCTTCTCCCTGCGGCAGGCCGAGAGTTCATAGAGGATCACGCCGGAGTTGATATAACAGCAGCCGCCGGAGAGCCCGAGAGAGCGGAGATAATTTTCGTCCATGCATTCACAGACGCCTCCGGCCCACATCCCCTTCATATCCATGGAAAAAAGGGGAGAAAGGTCTCCCCGCACCATCGTATCGCAGTCCAGATAGAGCACCCGCTCCAGACTCTCCGGCAGAATCTTCTCGATCCGGAGCCTTGCGACGGCGGCTCTCGGCCAGTCCTTTGTGAGATGAAAGGCATCCCCCCGAAAGCTCTCCTCCGTGAGAGGATAGAAGCAAAGCTCCTGATGAAAACGCTCCGCAAGCCCTGAAAGCTTTTCCTTTCCTCTCTCCGAGATTTCGTCTGAGAGAATATGCAGCCTCACCGGGTTTTCCGTATTTTCTGTAAAAAGACTCTCCGCGGACGCAAGAAGAACCGGGAGAAATCTCTCGTCACTCGCATAGACCGCCTCTATCCGTCTTTCTTCCATAGCGTCCCTCTTCCCTGCCCTCCAGGCAGCCTCTGTCTCCGCCGCTCCATGAGCGGCAGCTTGATCCTTTCCGCTCCCTGGCAGGCGTGGATCCCTCTCCCTCTCAGGCCCTTCCTCGATCATCTCAAAGGCTCTCGGGATATTCCTTCACAGTGCAAGCCTGAAGCGCAGCATCCTTCCTCCCTCAAAGCTCCGTAAGCAGTGCTCTGATCTTCTCCGCAAAGCTTCGGTAGAGGAAACGCTCCGTCACGCGCACCCTCGCATTCTCCCCGAGCTCCTCCTTTAGCTTCGGATCCTCCGCAAGCGTCTTCAGAGCCTCCGCATAGGCCGCGATGTCCCGGTTCGGGACCTCCAGCCCGCAGAGCTTGTCCGGGCAGACATAGTTCACGCCGGAGCCCTCGATCGTAAAGGTGACAGCAGGATGACCAAAGTACATCCCCTCCGCGAGAGAAAGCCCGAAGGCCTCATTTTTCGTGACGGAAGGAAAACAATAGATATCGCAGGCCAGGAGGTTCTCCCGGAGCTCTTCATCGGGGACCGCCCCGAGGAAGCGGATCTTTTCGTCTCCCTCCGCCTCCTTTTTCAATTCCTCCGTGAGCGGTCCCTTTCCCGCGATCCGGAGCAAAAAGCGATCGTCGAGAAGGCGGAAGGCCCGGATCAGATACTCATAGCCCTTATAGGGGACGTGCCGCCCCACGGCGAGACAGAGAATCTTCCCCGTATTTTTCTTCCGAATCTCCGCCGCCTTTTCCCTCTCGCCCTCGCTCATGCGGAGCCGCTCCTCGTTGATGCAGCTCTCGATCACCGTGCACTTCTCCCGGAAGGCGCGGAGCCAGGCGCTCCCCTCGATATAATTCGGGCTCGTGGCGATTACCCGATCCGCCCTCTCGAGAAGTCTCCGATTCTGCCCGGAGAAAAAGCGGCGGAGGAGCTTTTGCTTTGTGATATCAAGATGCCAATAGACGAGAAGCTTCGTCTCCGGGGGAAGCTCCCGGAGGAGATAATGTGCGACAAAGGGATTCGGATAGTGAAAGAGCACGACATCCGGTCGGAACTCCCGCATCAGACTCCGCAATTTCCTCCCATAGCTCAGAGAGAGCGCCTGGGAAGCGACGAGAAGCTGCTGTCCGCAGCGGATGACCTCGACGGAATCGATACTATCCACAGAATCCCCGGAATGCGGGCGGTGATCGAAGCAGATCAGCTTCTGCTCCGCGACTCCCCGAAGAGAAAGAACCAGATCGCGCGCCGTCTGCTCGATCCCCCCGATAAAAGGCATATAATATTTTGAAATATGGAGGATCTTCATGCTCTTCTTCCCTGTCCCTGCCGCCTTTTCTGCCTACTGCCCGCTTAAACGCAAAATGCTTCCGCTCTGACTTCCGCAGGCTTCTCAAAAATGCAAAGCACCGCTCTATGCCTATGACATGATACCATATTCCCGAAAAAAATCACAGTTCTATCTCAAAGCGCGGTATAATGTTCCTGCCAAGGTCCGCTGCGCCTGCGCTTCCTCGCTTGCAGAAGCCCCGAAAAAACGTCTCCCGAAAGAAAGGTCCTCCCCATGAGCGAATCCCCCCTCATCTCCGTCGTAATTCCAGTCTACAATGCAGCCCGCTTCCTCCGGGAGTCTCTGTCCTCCGTGCTTATGCAGAGCTTTTCCGACTGGGAAATTCTCGCCGTGGACGATGCCTCGACGGACTCATCTCCGGAGATACTCAAGAGCTTTCAAAAGGAATCCTCCCTCCCCGGGGAGCGCTTCCGCATCCTCCGAAACGAAAAAAACCGCGGTGTGGCCTTCAGCCGAAACCGCGGTGTGAGAGAGGCGCGGGGAGAGTGGATCGCCTTTTTGGATGCCGATGACCTCTGGGAGGCGAGAAAGCTGGAGCGACAGCTTTCTCTTCTTACGTGCTCCCAAAGCGAAAGCAGCGTTCCCTCCCCTTCCCCGTTTCCCGCTTCCGCTTCTTCTCTCTCCTCTCCCCTCCTCTTCACCGCTTCCGGCTTTTTGAAAGAGAACGGGGAGCGTATCCCCTATATCCTGGAGGTCCCGGAAAGGATCCGGCGTGAGGAGCTTCTGAAGCAAAATCTGATCTCCTGCTCCTCCGTCCTATGCAAAAGGGACTGGCTGCTCCGCTTTCCCATGCCGGAGCAGACGGGAATCCACGAGGATTTTGCGGTCTGGCTGCAAATCCTCTCGGAAACTCCCTTCGCACTCGGTCTCAACGAGCCTCTCCTTCTCTACCGGGTCTCCTCTTCCTCAAAATCCGGAAATAAACTCCGCGCGGCGAAAATGAACTGGAGGACCTATCGTTACCTGGGTCTATCCCCGCTTCGCTCTCTCCTCCTGATGGCGCATTACAGCTTCCGAAACCTGAAGAAATGGAGGACTATTCGCCGCGCCGGGAAAAAGGCAGGCCTCTCCGCCGCTGAGAACAGCCCCGCATAAGCCCGCCTGCTCGGATACCTACTCTGACTTCCGGCTGATATTCAACTTTTTCTTCTCCCTGACGCAGTCTAGCGGATAGAGATTGATCAGGGTCTGATACGGTATTCCTGTTTCTGCCGCCTCTTCCCCGCACAGATTTCCAGCTCCACGAGGAATTCCGAGAAAGCCGGTCCGATCAGAAGGAGCAATGTGTTGTACTCGATGAGGTAGATCTTGTCCTCCAGCAGTCCGTGAAAGGAGAGAAGAGCGAAAAAGTAAAGCGCAAGCCTCCATCTCCTTCGGCAGCAGTACCGCATCGCGAGAAAGAGAAGGAAAAGCGAGAGAAGGGTAAAGAGAAGCCCGTAGCGCTGCAAAACGGAGAGGTAGACATTGTCCACATAATCATACTGCCCCGGGACCGCTGTGCCGTTTAAGTCCGTCCCTGCCCCGACCCAGCTGATCCTCCGGGAGAAAAGGCCGAAGCCATAGCGAAAGAGAGAGAGCTGCGAATATTCGATCCGGCGGTTTAAGAGGCTGTTCAGCCTGCCGAGCCAGCCTCCCGCCCCGGGGCGATAGAAAAAGGCCGCGGCGAGGCTTAAGAGGAAGCAGAGTGGATAGGAGAGGAGGCTGAGACGATCCAAAACGGAGAGCAGCTTCTCCGTCTTCTTTGAAAGTCTTGTGCTCAGATAGAGAAAAAGGAGGAGGAAGAGAAGACTCATGCCTCGGGAGAGATCCCCGATGCACCAGCGATGAACCGTCAGATTAAAGAAGAGGAGAAGAGAGAGAAGCAGCCTTCCCCATCCTCCCAGAGGCTGAGCCGGACCGGACTCTCCGGCCTTCCCGGCAGGCACTGCCGTCCCTCCCGCTTCTTCCTGCGGAGAAAGGAGCAAAAGCGAAAGCATCGTGATCGTGAGAAGGTAGGCCGGGAGTACAAGAGGATAGGAAAATCCCATACTGTGCCGAAGGATGCCGTCCTTCTCCCCGATCTGATAGAGGATGATCCCGAAGAAGGAGAGAAGGACGACAGAGAATGCTCCCGCAGAGAGGAGGAGCGCCGCGATCCGGAAGAGACGGCGGATATCCTGCTTTCTTGCCCCGTAGATCAAAAGGAAGCCGTGGATCAGGGCACGCTGGTCATTTCGAATCGAAAGATAGGAGGAAAAAAGGATCAATGCCCAGGACAAAAGATCCGAGAGTCGGTACTCCCGGAGAAAGAGAAAGCGAAGCGCCTCGGAAAGAAGAAGGAGAAAGAGCGGGAGCAGGAAGAGAATCCGGTAGGCGGGACCGTCTAGAAGGAGCTTCTTCACAAAAGAGCTGGAAAACATCAGAAAAAGCAAGGAGAAAGAAAAGCCCAAACGATAGAGCAGTCCCGCTGCTTCCTCCAAATTGCACCTTTTCATGATTGGCTTCATCGCGTTTCCTCCCTCTTCCCCTCGTCTTCTCTCAGCCCTTTCTCATTCTCCTTCCTGCCTCTCTCCGCTTCCTCTCCCGGGGTCAGAAAGCGCTCCGGATGCTCTTCGAGAAATCTTCTCATCCCCTCCGTCTGCTTTCCGAAGGAGAAATGACCGACAACGGTATTTTCAGAGACGAGAATCGCGCGGGAATGCGTCATGCAAAAGCTGCAGAGCCGATCCTCGTCCAGGCCCATGCAGCTTCCGCCCCGGACTGGAAATCTCCCCATCTCCTCCCAGAGACTCCTTCTGAAAAGGATGAAGCCAATACTAAAGCGCACCGGACAGGCCTCGTAGCGAAGTCCCTCTCCGGAAAAGCGCCGGTTCAGCGCATCGAGCGGCGGGACCTCCCCGCCCTCTCCCCAGAAGAAGCGGGCCGCAGCGGGATCTGACTCGATCCGGTATTCCCTCCCGGCCGCGGTGAGCGGCCGCTCGAATTTCTCCTCATAGCGTTCAAGAAGCGAAAGCTCCGTGAGCAGCCTCCGATAGCCGTAGCCGTTGACCGGGATCAGCGGAGCCGTAAAGCCGGGACGATAGGGCCCCTCCTCCTCCACTCTCCGGTAGAGAGAGAGGAGCGCCTCGAAGCAGCCTTTCGTCACAAAGATATCCTCATCCATCTTGAAGATGAATTCCGCCTCCGGATGAAGTTCAATCGCCATATTCTGTGCCAGCGTCACGCAGTTTCTCTTCGTCGAAAGATAGGAGCAGCCCCAGTCCTCGGAAAGCTCCGAGAGCTCCGGATCGAATCGACCGGAAGACAGAAGACATAGATCCATCGGGAAATCGGGGAGAAAGCTCTTGAGCCTGGGAAAGACCAACCGGTACAGCCAGGGCTTATAGCCGGCGATCACAAGGAGAAGGATCCTCTCCCCCCTTTGACGGTTCAGAAAGCGATGCGGGCCGGAGCTCAGCCTCCTTCTCCGCTCTCTCCGAATCCCCTCCTTCAAAAGCCGATAGCCCTTCCCCGTCAACGCCGAAGTCCTGGCCCATTCCCGAAGCTCTGAAAATCCCATGAACCCTCCCGGAACATAGTCCCAAATACCCTCAGAAGACAACTACACCGCGGCCCCGCCGCCCTGACGATCGGCCGATCTATAAGCAGGCCGTCTTTTGCCCCGGCGACTGGCAGCGATAAAGAGAAATCCCCCGCGCAGCTCCTGCCCGGAAGCCGTCTCCCGCCGCCCTGACGATCGGCCGAATCATGAACAGGCCGTCTTTTGCTCCGGTGACTGGCAGCGATAAAGAGAAATCTCCCGCGCAGCTCCCGGCCGAAAATCTCCTCCCGCCCTGACGATCGGCCGATCCATAAGCAGGCCGTCTGCCGCCCCGGCGACTCGGCTTCGCCCGGGTGGCTTCAGCCGATCTCCCTTCGGGAGACACTTCTCTACGAGAAGTGGTCAAGAACGCTCCGAGTCTGCCTGATGGCAGACTTCTGCGCTTTTGCGCCGCTGGCCGCGGCAGTCGGAGCGAGAGCGTCCTGTGTTGGATCGACCGATCGTCAGATACGGCGCCAAAACCCCACTTCTCTCCGAGAAGTGGTCAACGACGCTCCGAGTCTGCCTG
>NZ_KI273111.1:0-2490 GCF_000469565.1 Oribacterium sp. oral taxon 078 str. F0263
CGTGTATACACGGGCGGCTGTTCCGGCATTTGACTTATTTTCAGCGGGGCGGGAGCTTTGATGGAGAAGAGGAAGCGGCGCACAGGAGGAAGGCCCGGAGGGAGGCGGAGAAATCTCCTGATCCTGGAGCTTCTGCTCCTTCTTCTCGCTTCCTTCGCCTGGCAGAGACTGCATGCGGAGCATGCGGGAGAAGGGAGGACGGAGCTTTCCGAAGAGGCGGAATACACCCTTCCTTCCCTTCTTGCGGGGGATTCCGGGCAGACGGGAGAGTCGGAGGGCCCGCTCTCATCGGAGAGGAGATCCGCCGCAGCGCTTCCTCAGAGGGAGGAGGATGCGGGGAGCTTTCGCTATGAGGAGCTCCCGGCCTATGCGGGGCTTCCCTCCGCGGAGGTCAACGGCGGTCTTCCCTACTTTGCTCAGGAGGATCTTCTCCCTTCGTCCTACGAGCATTACAGTCCGCTGGATTCCCTCGGAAGATGCGGACCGGCGATGGCCAACGTGGGGAGGGATCTCATGCCGGATGAACCGAGAGGGCCGATCGGCATGATAAAGCCCACGGGCTGGCATACGGTGCGCTATGACGATCTCATAGGGGACCGATATCTCTACAACCGCTGTCATCTTCTCGCCTACCAGCTCACCGGGGAGAATGCCAATCCGCAGAATCTCATCACCGGGACCCGGTATATGAATGTGGAGGGAATGCTTCCCTATGAGCGCAGGATTTCCGACTATGTGAAATCGAGCGGCCGTCATGTGCTTCTTCGTGTGACGCCGGTCTTTCTCGGGGAGGAGCTTGTGGCGAGGGGGGTTCTCATGGAGGCCTATTCTTCGGAGGATGAGGGAGAAGGGGTCTGTTTTAATGCTTTCGTCTACAATGTTCAGCCCGGGATCATAATCGATTATGCGACGGGGGACAGCCGCAGAGCGGAAGGATAAGAAAGGAGCAGTATGCACACATTGGTTTTGATACGGCATGGGGAGAGCGAGTGGAATCTGGAGAACCGCTTCACGGGATGGACGGATGTGGATCTCACGGAGAAGGGGATTTCCGAGGCAAAGAGTGCGGGCAGGCTTCTCAGAGAGAGCGGCTTTGACTTTGACCTTTGCTATACCTCCTATCTGAAGAGGGCGATTCACACCCTGAACCATGTCCTGGACAATATGGACCGGGTCTGGCTTCCGGTGCAGAAGAGCTGGAAGCTGAATGAGCGCCATTATGGTGCTCTGCAGGGCCTCAATAAGTCGGAGACCGCGGAGAAATACGGAGAGGAGCAGGTCAGGATCTGGAGGCGCTCCTTCGATGTGAAGCCGCCGGTGCTGGATCCGGAGGACGAGAGAAACCCGAAGCTGCAGGAGCAGTACCGCGGGGTGAAGCCCGAAAACCTTCCGCTCACGGAGAGCCTGAAGGATACGGTTGCGAGGGTGGTTCCCTACTATGAGAAGGAGATCCTCCCGGAGATGCGCTGCGGAAAGAGGGTGCTGATCGCGGCGCACGGGAACTCTCTCCGGGCGCTCATCATGTACTTTGAGAAGCTGACGGAGGAGGAGATCGTCTCTGTCAATGTCCCGACCGGCACGCCGCTGGTCTATCGTCTCGACGATGAGGGAAAGGTCATCGAAAAGTCTTATCTCGGGGATCAGGAGGCGATCGCAGCAAAGATGAAGGCTGTCGCCGCCCAGGGAAAGGCGAAGTGAGAACTGGGAATCGAGAACTGAGAACCGGACTTCTCGTTTTGGACAAGCAAAAGGGCGCTTCCCCGGAGAGCGGGGAGGCGCCTTTTTAGGACACATATTTTTCACAATTTTGTTAGCACTCATCGCTTGACAGTGCTAACAACGTATGCTATAACATCAGATGTAAGGGAAAAGAAGCAATAGCAATAGCGATGGAAATGGATTTCAGATAAAGGAGGTTTTGCTATGATGTACATGCCGAGTATTTTTGGATCAGATATGTTTGAGGATTTCTTCCGGGATCTCGATCAGGGCTATGCCCCGAAGGCTCTCTATGGAAAGAGGGCGAAGAACCTCATGAAGACGGATATCCGGGAGGACGAGAAGGGCTATCAGCTTGCGATAGATCTTCCAGGCTATCGAAAGGATGAGCTGAAGCTTGAGCTCAAGGACGGATATCTCACGATCTCCGCGGAGAAAAATGAGGAGAAGGAGCAAAAGGACGAGAAGGGCAGGATGATCCGCCAGGAGCGCTATGCGGGCTCTGTGCAGAGAAGTTTCTTCGTCGGGGAGCAGCTGAAGGAAGAGGATATCAAGGCGAAGTATGAGGATGGAGTCCTTAAGCTGGAGATTCCGAAGAAGGAAGAGGAGAAGAAGCTCCCAGAGCGCCGCTATATTGAGATTTCCTGATTCACTCTCCTGATGAAAGAGGGAGCGGGAGCTCTCCTTCGCAAAGACCGCAGGCGAAGAGAATCAAAGTGCGGATGAGATAGAGAGAAAGGGCGGGGGCCGCGGAAAAGAGCGCGGCCCCCG
>NZ_KI273112.1:0-438 GCF_000469565.1 Oribacterium sp. oral taxon 078 str. F0263
CCACAGAAAAGTCTCTGTCTCCCCACAGGAGAAGCGAGGAGTGTTTTTAGAAAGGACAAAGCCCTATGATAAAAGTCCATGAAAACCTTGAACAGCAGATTGTCTTTCATATCACTGCCTCCTTATTCGTGAACTAGCATGGAGCCATGCAATAAGATATAGATGATATTGTCCAAGACACTGACTCTTCCCTTTTCCGTATAAAGAGAATTGGAAAGACTGCAAAGCTCCACATGTCTGCCTCGATAGCTGCAAAAAACACGCCTTTGCCATATAAGGGAGAATAATTCCCATTGTTGAAGAATGATAAAAGTCAGGGGAGATAGGTCCGAAACTTTCCATCCTGGATAAAATCCCAGATCCAGTAAGAAACAAAACAAAGGAAAATGATATAAAACAGACCACAGAACATAGGCGGAAAGCTATTGAAAAAAAGAT
>NZ_KI273112.1:538-1129 GCF_000469565.1 Oribacterium sp. oral taxon 078 str. F0263
AAAAAAAGGTGAGTATAAAAAAAACGAGCAACCCGCCGATAGATCCCGGAATCGAAGACGGAGAGAAAATCAGGGCATAAATCGAGAATGCAAGATAAATGTAAAGCAGCCTTTTCCAGAAGCCTCGCAGGAGCCTTTTCTTTTTTTCCGAGGGCGGCAGAGGAACTCTCTGACATGGTTCATCCTCCGGAGAAATGCTGTCCAGAATTTCGAATAAGGTTTTTTCTTTTTCCGGCTCTCCCTCCAAGCCCTCAAAGGAAGACAGGAAACCGTGCGGGTCCCGCCAGTATTTCCAGATGAAGCTGCAAATCCAGTAAAGGAAAAGGCAGATAAGGATGATATAGTATGTCAGCAGAAAGGGAGAAATGTGGAAAAGGTATGGGGGGAAAAGAGGAAGAGCAAGGATAAGAGAGAAGAGGCAGGGAAGGATAAGGGAAAGCTCGGGCAGATGAGCGAGAGATCTCGGGACAAACTCAGGGTATGCAATAAAAGCATAAACCCAGAACAGAAGATAAAGTATAAGAAGCCGTTTCAAGAATCCATAGAGAAGTCTCCGCCTCCCCACGGGAGAAGAGAGAATCCTTTTCAGGA
>NZ_KI273113.1:0-9157 GCF_000469565.1 Oribacterium sp. oral taxon 078 str. F0263
GCGATGTCAGATATAACTGCACTATGATTGACCTACATGACCGCAGCGTCATCGCAAGCATAACTGACCGTCACATAACGAGCGACCTGGAGATCCGGACTTTGGACAAAGCTTTAGCATCCCAAAAAAGTATCAGCCCTGATTTAATACTTCCTATATGTAACCTTGTAATTTTCGACCGCTTCAACCTTAACGCTTAGCAGGGAATAAGTCGGAAATCCCATCGTCTCAACCTTTAAACAATACTTTCCAATAGCCATTCTGGCTTGTACCGTGTCGCTGTATTACGGCGTTTTTCTTTAGCTTGTTCATGTAATATTTCACGGTATTGATATCCCAGCCTAATTCATCTGCAAGCTTTGTTTGTGTATAGTCTGGATGCTTCAACAAGATATTAACTAATGCCTTATCTTTTTTACTCAGCTCAGCTTGTGTAGTGCCTTGGGTAGTAGCTTGTGTAGTACCTCGGGTAGTCGGCCCGACCGTAGCAGTTGCCGCCTCGGAAAGAGGAATCACTGTTGTAAAAACATCTGCTTCCGTGAAGATCGGCTCTCCGCCGGAATACAGCTTCGTGTACTTGTAGCTATTGCGCATGCCGCTTCCCAGCTCGTCAGCAAGTCCGATCTCTCTGAATACCTTTGCTATCGGCGGATTCTTTGCAAATGGCCTGAACGTTTTCAGATTCAGGTTTCCGTGCCCGTGTGCAAGATTCGCATTTTCTGTTATGATCTTATCCCGTTCAATAACAAGCTTCGGTACATATCCGCTGGAAAAATCACGGTGCATAAGCAGATTGGAAATAATCTCACGCAGAATTTTGTCTCTGGCACTTACTCTCTGGATTCCATCCAGCGTGAATACGTCATTTAGATGCTTCTTTCCAAATTCCATCAAACGATCGTAACTTTCAATCAGGTTCGTGATCACCACATCCCTGTCATCATATCGGTCAACATTGAATACTCTGAAAATAGCGTCTGTCTTATGCTGCGGCAAAACAGACATAATGCGGTTATCCGTCCCGAAAAGCAAAATTGCCGCAAGCGTGATGCCCTCTTTGTTCGTTTCCGGATCTTCAAGTATGAGACCGCAGCTTCTTAGCATCTCTTCATCCGTCATATCCACCCACGGATGGTGCTCGTTGTTTACCCTTGTCATCCGCCTTGCGCGATCCATCAAATCGTGGCGAAGGCTGGAAACCGGAATAGCAGGATAGACCTTATTAACAAAATAGGTGCTTTGTTTGCGGGCATAAAGGTTGAAAACCATGTCCGCATTATTTGTGATATCGATGTCAGACTCATTATTCCGGTCAAAAATCCTGCCTGCATTGCGATAAACCGTTTTTCCAACTGGAACATAAATGTAAAGAAGAATACGTCCATCGACCTCATATTCCTCAGGAGTCAGATATAACGGCGGGTAGATTTTGCTCTCATTATTGATCGTCGTAACAAAGTTTTTCTTCATCTGTTCGACGCAGTCTTTATCAACACCGAGAATCGCTCCATTATCCTTCACTCCAAGGAAAATATGGCCTCCTTCTCGATTGGAAAAAGAGCAGACGGTATCATAGACATCTTTTGTAATATCCGTTTTTGATTTTTTGAATTCGACTGTTAGTCCCTCGCCCTGACGGATCAGGCTCATCAAATTTTCAGGGAGCATCATATAACTCACCCCTTTCAATTATTCACTTATCAATTCCATTAGGTAAAATAGAATCGACCTCATTATCTTTAAAAGTCTGCTCTTCTTCATCTTTTAATGCCCTCTGAGCAGCCTTATAGCTTTTAACATCCGTTGCAGGGTAATTATTATTGACTTCTGACACTTTCTCACAAAGAATATCTCTTCTTTTCTGTATTTCATTATCTTCAAGCACTTCAAAATCAACTAATAATGAAACATAGCTTTCTCTGATGTCCCACAACATATTTGCAGCATTTCTATGCTGACTGACTTCATTTTGAATCTTATATTCCTTTGCATATAGATTCAGACACAAAGACAATACAGCTGAGATTCCTGGATATACCGGTGCGGTGAAACCGCCTGTCCGGAGGACTGGAAACCGCGAGTCCGGACATAAGGAAACCGGTATTTTTGCGGCATAGCCGCCATCCTGAGGAAGGGATCCCCAGGATGGGGCTGCCAGTTGATTGGTTACAGTTATTCACTCAGTGCCGGATCCAGTCCGTATACTTCCCTCATAGAGCGGTAGTTGGAAGGATCCGTCGGGACGATCTTGATCTGATAGGCATCATGCTTGATGCGGTCAAGAATCGCTTCAGCCAGAGGACTGTCATCCCCTCCAAGCTGGTCATACCATCCGCTGGGATCATACTGAGAGCAGAAGACGGTAGAGGACTTTCTCCGCCGCCTGTGCAGCAGTTCAAGGATGTCATGCTGCTCTGCCTCTGTTGGCTTCAACAGGAGCCACTCATCAATGATGAGGAGGATCGGATTGGCGTACTTGGCCAGGGCTTTGTTGTACGTGCCATTGGTACGAGCCATCTCCAGTTCCAGGAGCATATCCGGGAGGCGGATATATTTGGTTTTAACACTGAATCATTAGTTTTTACGTAATAGATCAACTCCCAGTGTGTCCAGGATGGATTTCGTCTTCTTCTGGATTGCTGAGATACGGAAGCCCTGGCCATCGCCAGAGTCCACTTTATAAATGTTCCTTGTCAACTTCATAACGTCAACTGCTGTGTACTTCTCGTTGAGATTTGTGTTTCTGAGCGCATTGATCAGTCCGTAAAAATAAAGGAGGCTGATGTGGTTCAGAAAGGCCCATCCGCGGAAGTATTCATCACTGTGTGCATAAGCGGCTCCCGGTATTACGGTGTTCTTCAGGTAGTCGAAGCATTCTTCGATGTGCCAGCGTTCCTTGTACGCGAGATAGATTTCCTTGGGCGCCGTGTCAATGTTGCTGCAAAAAGAGAAATATCCCATGCGGATTTGCTTGAGGACGTCCATCGGTTCGTAACCTTCTTCACCGTACTGCTTCTCGGCTTTCTCGACGAAACGACCCTGCAGTGTGTCACGCCTGATGTTATCACGAAAGGTGTAGATCCAGTTACCGTTAATTCCACTCTTCCTTTTGCGGAAAAAGATGCTGCGGCTTTTATAGCTGAACACACCGTCAAACTTGTTATCGTCTGTATTCAGGTAGAACTCCTCCTCGACATTCACGGTGTTCTCCTGAAGCGGCAGGATATACCTGGCTCCGGCAGCAAGCAGTGCCGAAACATTCGGCTTGGAATAGAAGCCCTTATCGGCAATGATGATGCAGTCTGTAATACCGGAATCGTTAAGGATATCGATAAACGCTGCCTTGTCTACCACAGAGCCCTGAAGCACCTTGTAAAACACAGGTCTGTGCGTATCTTTGTCAAAGATATACAGGATACGGACCTGTGGGTCCTGACTGTGATCCGGGTTATAGCCCTTGGTTGAGAGCGAATCACCCAGGCGCGCAAAAAAGGATGATCCGTCAAACAGCAGAGATGTTCCCGGCATAATCGATTCACGCATAAAGGCTTCCATCGTCGGCTGTTTTTGACCGAGCTCGGCAATAAACCTGCGGACCGATCCTTCGGATATGGCGATGTCCGGACAGATATCACTGAGACACGAGTCCATGAACACCGGCTTAATCAGCTTTGCCGGGA
Organism: Oribacterium sp. oral taxon 078 str. F0263; assembly: GCF_000469565.1. Taxonomy (NCBI): domain Bacteria; kingdom Bacillati; phylum Bacillota; class Clostridia; order Lachnospirales; family Lachnospiraceae; genus Oribacterium; species Oribacterium sp. oral taxon 078. The sequence continues at coordinate 3,681 of NZ_KI273113.1, forward strand.
CGCCCTCGACCAAACGTATCAATGACAGCGTGCGGATTTCACGGAAGACATCCGGGAAGAACTTCTGAAGTTGAACGCTAAGATATGGAGAAAGCTGCATCAGCGTTTTATACGCTCCATAGTTCTTCACAACTGGTGCAACATCAGGAGTGATGCGCATCTCCTTCATACGTCGCATCCCGTTGGCATTCGGGATGAAGCCGTCAACCTCGGTAATCTTCCCAACGCTCCTTAGGGTCTTCTTTTGGGATCTGCCTTTGGCGGCATCCCACTTGGACGTCACTGGGTAAACATAGTAGTAACCACCTATAGCTCGGATTTCACATGCTCCAAAAACAGTTGGCTTATGAACTTTGATTGACGCAGGAATTGGCATAACAACGGTTCTCCAATTAACGCAACTTACGTAATAAGTATACCATTTTTATGCCGCTAAATCAATGTTTTTAAAGGTGCAATATCAAGATATTGGCCGAAGATCAAAGATTTTTCGCCATATCTTAATAAAAAATCGGATTGATCCGGATAACCATGAGCTGATTTAGGCCGATTCAATTAACGTAAAATTTGTTGTTTCAGTGTTATAATTCTGGAGGTCATTGAGAACCTGACAAGGATTGCCCGGGAGCTGTAAGCCAGTAAAAATGAAGGAGCAGAGAGACCTGATCTGTTAATCTCTCTGCTCCAGTTCGTTTTATGAGCCCATAATGATTTATTTCCAGCACCCCTCATCCAGATCCCATTCAGTGACTGGCGCATTGGTTTGAGTCAGAAGGGGCGTTACAAATGTCTTGATCCGGGACATGGCATCGTTCATTGAGACCGGGATCAGGGCTTTTTTCTTTTTCAGGAATGAGTTCCATCTGGTCTGATGCATCGAAGCACTCAGAAACTCATTGCTGAATACTGGCGTATCCATTGTGATGGGAGTTTTCCGGTTTGCGAATGTTTCCGCGACAGCGTTGTTCAGTTCTTCATAGTTGAAAGGATATTTCTCTGACAGCACATAAATGTCGTAGAAGTCCTTATAACGGCTGTTCAGGAAACCGTTTTTGACAATCGCTTCCAGCTTCTCGGCAATGGAAGATTCCAGGGAGTATGCATTCACCTTTGGAGCGTCCATATCCAGAATCACGGGAAATTCCATCTCTACGGCATCCGGATAAATCACATCACCAAACCCGATATCAATTCCGATTGGAATTCTGGTCCGGTCAAGATATGCGACCGCTGAGATATGCAGTCCGTGTTATTCTTTGAATTCTGTGATATCTTCCGCTGTAATGGAATCAAGGTCGAAAACAAGAGCGTCATCGGTATCCTGAGCAAAGATATTACGGAAGACGTCTTTCATTTCCTCAGTGCTGTTTGAGATACGTCTGGCCAGCAGGTCAACATCTGTCGTGGCCCGCTCATACTTTCTGTCGAAGATGGCATACAGAAAGATGCCGCCTTTCAGAACAAAATGGCTGGCATAAGGTGATACTGAGATCCGGTAGATCGTTCGCTCAAGTCCGTAATAGACGAGAGCATCCTGGAATGTGCAGCCGGAGCTGACAGCGAAATTCTTCAGTCTTGCCTTTACGGAATCTGCATTCATGAAATAAGCACCTCCAGATAAGTTCTTACAATAGCTTCACACCGCAGCATTTTGGCATAGGTATAGAGCCGGTCGATCTGACGATCCTTCCTTTTCAGGTAGTTGCGCAGCACCTCTGATGTTTCTTCAATGCCGATTTTATTGCGGTAGTAGATGATATCAACGACGGTCTTTTCAATGTCAAAGATGCGGAATGAATCGCCGCCTTCCGTGATCTGTGCAACACCGGTTTCCATACGGGAAGGATCAAAATAGTATATCTTGATTTCCGGCCAGTCAGGAAGAGTACTGACTTTTTTCTTCCGGTCGATCGCAACATCGACAACATCGGGAAGAAAATTCGTAAGTTCATAATATCGGGCGGCACTCATCAGGCAGATCACACCGTCCGGAACATACGCAGCAGCGTTGATGAAATCATTCTCATCACCTTTATAGGAGAGATTCTCGTATGTGGTCCGGTTGATGCGGTGCAGCTGACCGTTTTCTTCCATCTGGCCGATCTTGTAGTAAGAATAGCCCATGTTTTTCAGTTTGCTGGTCGTGTAGTATTTCTGATTTGCTTCAAGCGTGATCACAAGCATCACCTCCTTGTCCCGGAGCATACACTATTCTGAAAACAATTTCAACTAAATTCGGCAGATAAAAATAATAGCAGAAAATAATCAGAATATCGTCGGCATGGATCAAGACCAGTACCGGTCTTATAAAGGACGGTGACCGGTCGCTTCAGACTCTAAAATTCAGCTTTCACTGACCCTAAAATTGGAACCGTAGGAGGGCTTCCCCTCCTGCGGCGACATGGATCTTTGAAAACTGAATATCATTCATCAGATACATCCCCGTACGGGCGTGAAAATGCCAGCCGGTTGAACCATACGCAAAGACTCCGGAAGGATGAGCGAGAACTATGCCGTTCATATATGCAGGACAGCTATCTGCAAGGCGATGAAACGTACGGGCACAATGGTACTTCTGTCCAGCCACAGCCCCGGGTGGGACCCGGATCACGCAATGGAGGCAGCTGCGGGAGATCCCCGCGGGGGGGTGAGGCCCATGGAGCTGAAAGCATTCAGCCGTCTGATGACTTCCCGGTCACTGGGGTGTCGAGGAAAAATAAGTGAAAAGGAAATGAACGTTACGCCGCCGGCTTTATTACGACCGGCGGTGATACATATACAGACATTTCTGTAGAGAGGAATTGCCAATGAAAGAGTTTATCTACCGCAAGGGCGATGTATTCCTTGCGGATCTTGGTATTCCTCATGGCTCAGAGCAGGGCGGCCGCCGTCCGGTCGTGATTGTCCGGAACGATGACGGCTGTATATATTCTCCAACCGTCACGATGGTGCCGATGACAACGGCGATCAAGAAACCCTTTCAGAAGTCTCATTACATTCTTCGGTATTCGGACTGCATCCGTTACCGGTCGATGGTGGAGGCAGAACAGATCCAGACCATTGACAAGGACCGCATCATCCGGCGGATCGGTCATCTGGATCCAAGAGATATATCCGGAATCGAAGAGGCCATGAGGAATCATTTCGGCTTCGATATCCCGGACTGTGTCGAGGCGCCGTAAATATGATGACGAAGGAAAGGAGGGAATGCTCAGATGGAGAAGAATGAGAAACTGCTTCGATATTCCATGCAGCTGGCGTATCTGCATACGCTGCTCTCAGCTAAGCTGATCACGGAGAGTGAGTATTCCCGGATCAAAAAGAAATTGCAGAAAGATTATAAAGTGCCGTCTGACATCCTTGCTGATTTTGAATCGCGTGATGTAAGGTGAGGCAAAGGAGGCGAGGCAGATGGCAAAAGTCGATGTAATCAAGGCTCAGGTATCTGTGACTGACCGCAGAAGACGCAGCAAATCCATAGAACGCAAGCGCGTCGCGGCATACTGCCGGATCAGCACGGACAGTGAGGATCAGCTGAACAGCTACAGATCGCAGGTTCAGTATCATACAGATAAAATCAGCGAAAACGTGGACTGGATGATGGCCGGAATCTATGCGGATGAAGCGATTACCGGCACCCAGGTGGCAAAGAGAGAAGGCTTCCAGAAGATGATCAATGACTGCATGAGCGGTCAGATCGATATGGTCATCACGAAGTCGATTTCACGCTTTGCTCGTAATACATTGGATACACTGAAGTATGTCCGGATGCTGAAGGAGAAGGATATCGCCGTCTTCTTCGAAGATGAGAATATCAATACGCTTTCCATGGACGGAGAGCTGCTTCTGGTGGTGCTCAGCGCTGTGGCACAGCAGGAAGTTGAGAATATCTCTTCCAACGTCAAGAAGGGATTGGCAATGAAGATGTCCCGTGGCGAGATCGTAGGCTTTGCCGGAGCACTTGGATACGACTATGATCCGGAGACAAAATCCATCTCAGTCAACGAGGAAGAAGCGAAGATCGTTCAGTATATCTTCAAGCGTTATATCGAAGGTATGGGGGCCCATGTGATCGCCAGGGAACTGGAGCAGATGGGAGCGCTCACCAATCGCGGCAACAAGAGCTGGTACGATTCAACCGTTCTCGGGATCATCAAGAATGAAAAGTATAAAGGGGATCTGCTGCAGGGGAAGACATTTACAGTCGATCCGATCACAAAACGCAGACTCGGTAACCTGGGAGAGGTTGACCAGTATCTGATGAAGGATCATCATGAACCGATCATTTCAGAAGAAATGTGGGAGCAGGCGCAGACAATCCTGAAAAGAAGAACCGTAGTCCATGAGAATTCAAACGTAGATCCGAATTCATACCGGGAACAATACAGCCGGAAATTCGCTTTCAGCTGTATGGTGAAATGCGGCTTCTGCGGAGCGTCACTAACAAGACGTTCCTGGCACAGCGGATCCAAGTATCATAAGAATATCTGGCTGTGTATTTCCTCTTCAAAATACGGGAAGAGGAACTGCCCGGAAAGCAAGGGCATTGCGGAGGAATATAATGGGTCAGTTTTCAAGACAAAAATCTGAGATTTTTATAATGAACTGATATCCATAGTTATGTGAGGTGATATGCTTACGTTGTAACACCAGTGGCTTAATGAGTATAATAAGCTTAGTAAAGGAGCAAATCATTATGTCACGAAAGTATGAACCGGAATTTAAGCGTAAGATCGTCCGTCTGCATCTTGAAGAGGGGCGAAGCTACAAGAGCATTACTGCAGAGTATGGTGTCTCTAAAACCGCCGTTTCTCATTGGTGCGAAGAATTCAGCAAAGAATGCCAGTCCATAAGCCAAAACAATCCGACTGCTTTTACTGAGGCAGATCTCATGAAGGAGAACAATCGGCTCCGCCGTGAGCTGGAAGAATCCAAAAAGGAGGTGCTCTTCTTAAAAAAAGCGGCGGCATTCTTTGCGAAGGAGATCGGTTAATGGCTTACCGCTTCATCGACGATGATAAAGATTTTTTTGGTGTCCGCTGGCTGCTGCACAGATTGGATATCGATCCAAATGCATATTATAACGATAGAAAGCATCACAAGGCGGGCTGCCGGGAAGAAAAGCAACGCATTAAGAAGCAGATTGAAGAGATCTATCATAAGCACAATGGTGTTGATGGTTACCGTATGATGCAGGCCTATCTGGAACGAGCAGGCATTGTTTTGAGTCCCCTGACTGTGCATAAATATATGAATACGGAACCGGGGATCCTGTCTGTCACCCGCCGAAAACGCCCTGAATACCATAAGGGGAAAGCACATAAGGTGTTCCCCAATATCCTTGAGCAGGATTTTGACAGCAATGAGATCAATACAAAATGGTGTACCGACTTCACCTGCCTGTTCTCAGAAAATGGAGAAAAACGCTATAACTGCACCATTGTGGATCTTCACGATCGAAGCGTTATTGCAAGCAT
>NZ_KI273114.1:0-7292 GCF_000469565.1 Oribacterium sp. oral taxon 078 str. F0263
GAAGGGAGATCGGCTGATGCCTCCCGGGTTAAGCGCCGAGGCGGCATGGGACACGGTCTCCCGATCCTGCTGCAAGCGGCTCAAATGCCGGATTGCAGGCTGCCGTCGGCATCAGCGGCGGACTCCGCCTCTTTCCGGCGCTATCGCTCCTTCCAGTAGCGGAGAAGCTCCTCTGCCTTCCCTCTCTTCTTCCGATAATCCTCCTCCGATAAGAGGTAGTAATGATAGGAGGCACCGCAGATCACGGTATCCTTTACAAAGCGAAAGCCCATCCGTTTTGTGAGACTGTTCATAATCCGGTTGTCCGCGCGGTCCTCGTTGATCACGCTCTGGACCTTAAGCCGGTCGAAGGCAAAGTCCAGGCTCAAAAGCTCCGCCTCTACCGCATAGGGCGCTTCTCCGGAATAGGTCTCATCGATCATAAAGCTCCCCTGCGTGAGAGAGGAGCCGTCGGGCGCGATGTCATAGAGCCGGATCGTCCCGATGAAATCCCCTCCCTTTCGGAAAAGGCACCAGTAGATATCGTCCTCCCGAAGAAGATACCTCTCCCCCCAGGCAAGCTGAGACTCCGGTGTGATCTCCTCATTCTGTGCGAGAAAGTGCCGGTTTCTCTCCCGGTTTCTAAGCCGCACGATCTCCGGGGAAAGGTCCGTCCGGTAGGGCACAAGATCGAGGAAGAGCCCCTCGATCTTTTTTTCTCGGTATTCTCTTATGATATCTCTGATCCCGCGCTCTCTGCTCTCCGGCATACCCTCTCCCTCCATGGTGAAAATCTCTGACTTCTCGACAGCACTTCCGATCACCCGGGGCGGAAGCGCCGTTCCATCTGCCCAACGGTTCTCCCGAGCTCCGGAGGAAAATTCCCATCCCCGGCATGGCTCTCAGGGCTCTCGATAAAGCTTCCCTCTCTTCCGATTCTTCCTAGGCGGAAACCTCCAAGAGCCTCTCTCCCTCTCCGCCGAAATCTCCGCTCAGACGTCAGCCCCGAAGCAGAAGGTTCTGCCCGTTCACCCTGTCACTCGCCGGGGAGAGCAGGTATTCCATTGCGGGCGTCACCTCGGAGGGCTTCAGCATGTGCTCGCGGACACCGCTGATTTCGAGAAGTCTCTCGTCGATTTTACGAAGGAACTTCGTATCCATCACGCTCGGGGAGACGGCATTGAAATTGATCCGCTTTCCCTCGTAGTCCGAGGCCAGAGAACGAATGAGACCGAGGAGAGCATACTTTCCGACCGTATACTTTACGGTGTATTTTGCGGGGAGACCGACCGTATTCTCAGAAAGCATGAAGAGAACCTTCCCGTTTCTCTCTCCCTTCGTCATCTTAGGGAGGAAGGCCGCGAGGATCTGCATGATCGAATGAAGCTGGAGCTCCATATCGTGAAGGACGCTCTCCCAGCGGATATCCTTCAGCTTTTGAAATTCATAGAGATCCGCCGGAAGGTGGACGATGTGAGTCGGCGAGGAGCAGCTTGTCCTCACCTCCCCGATCAGCCCTTCCACCTCCTCCGAAAGGGAGAGATCCGCCTGTAAAGCTCGGAGCTGATTTCCATTTTTCATTTCGATTTCCCGGAGGACATCCGGATGGCTCCGGTAATGTGAGAGAAAGAGAGCCTCCCTCTCCTTTTCGTTCAGAGAGCGGATCAGAGCGCTCCCGATCTCAGAAGACGCCCCCAGGATCAGATAGATATTATTCATAAAAGCCCACCGTAATTGCCGCCTTCGAAACCCTCTCGCCTCTTTGGTTTCGGATGACGGCGGAAATTCTGACTCTCCGAAAGAGCTCGTCCTTCTCCCGGACGGTCCCTGTGATCAGAAGCTGATCCCCGATATAGACCGGTTTATGAAAGGAGGTATCGAGCTCCTGAAGGATGCACTTCTCCCCGGGGAGATAGACCCCGACCAGCGTGGAATAGAAGGAGGCCGTCAGCATCCCGTAGACCAGTCTCCCGGAGAAGCCCTTGCTCTTGGCAATTCCCCCTTCCATATGCATGGGATTATTGTCCCCGCTGATCCGGTAGAAAAGCTCCATCATCTCTTCCGTGACGGTCCTTTGGAAGCTCTCCTTCATCCCGGGCTCTAGGCTCTCGTAGCTGTAGTGCCTCATCCCTTCTTTCTCTCGATCAGGGCGGCGAACTCCCCGACATTCTTTGCGGAGCGGATCTCATCCGTTGTGAAGCGGACACCGAAGCGCTTCTCGATCTCCGCGATCAGCTGCATATGGCTCAGAGAATCCCAGTCCTCGATATCCGCTGCCGTGGTCTCCTCTCCTATCGTAAGCTCCTCATCGTCAAATACATCCCGGAAAATATCCTGGAGCAGCTCCATCGTCTTCATCGCATCATTCCTCCTCTATGTAATAAGTCCCTGCGGGGATCTCTCCGCCCGGAAGCTCCAGGCGGTAGCGCCTCCCTCCTTCTCCATCCTCGCCCTCCAAAGAGAAGCCGAGCTCCGGCAGAAGCCCCTCCGCCATTCGGTTTTTCTTCGTGGGAAGGTACTCCGCTCTCAGCTCCGAAATTCCCTGCTCTTTGAGAAGCGAAAGGATCTTTTGAAAGGTATAGTTTTCCACTCCCTTTTTCAGAACGCGGCAGCTCATCACCCAGCTGTCGATAAAGCAGCTCTTCCCCTCAGATCGAAGGATGATGCAGGCGATGATGCCATAGTCACTGAAGCGGTCTCGGAGGGAGACCGTGTAGAGCCTGAAGGCGGGGTCCTCCATCATCTCTCCGATCTGCGCCTCGGAGTAGCGCCTCGTCCTCAGATTAAACTGATTCGATTTATTGATGAGCTGAGAGAAGCGCTCTCTGGAATTCTCCGAAAGCGGTAGGAAGGAGGCCTTCATGGCGAGCTCCCTGAGATATTCCCCGTAGTCATCCAGGCTTTGCAGAAGCTCCTCCCGCTTCCGGTTGTCCGCATAGGATTTGGAGCGGCTGATGTCCTCCTTTGTGAGCTGCAGCCAGTCAAAGGCGTGGAAGCGGTCCAGAGCCCGGACATAGAGAGCCGGGTCCTCCGGGACATCGACCACCGCGACCTCCGGCAGGAACTTTTCCACGATCGCCCGCTCCGTCGGATTGTCGTCAAAGAAGACCAGAGAATCCAGACCGATATTGAGCTTTTCCGAGATCAGGCGGAGATTGGACGCCTTATCATTCCAGTTTGCGACAAAGCAGGAGATATCATCATAGCAAAGGACCATATGCCGGTTCTTCTCGAAGGCCTCTCTCGCAAGATCCTCTTCGTTCTTACTGCATACCGCGAGGATCACGCCCCGCTTCTTTAGTAAAAGGATGTATCGCTGAAAGGCGAGAAATGCCTCCCCCACCGCGTCATTTGGATCGAGATTGATCCCCTCATATCCGAGATCTCCGACCGTCCCGCCCCAGAGCGTATTGTCGAGATCCAGTACCAGGCACTTTCTGACCTTCCCCGAGAGGGCGCGGAGCTGACGCCGGATGAGATCGCAGAAATTCCCGATGTACTGCAGAGAAAAGCCGGACTTATTCAGAAAATACGCCGTCTCATCGAACCAGTTTTTCTTTCCGACATAGGAGGCGAGCGCATCCACGGCGAGGATCGTCACATAGCCCGGACGGGATGCTCCAAGTAAGGCGTTGACCCTCCGAAGATAAGCGGTCCTGGAAAAGCCGCAGTTTGCCTCAAGATTTCCAAGCTGCTCCGAAAAGGGCAGCACCAGATCGGAGAGAAGGATCTGCGCTGCGGGAAGCTTCTCGTGGATCCTCTCGCAGAGCCCGAGAAAATAGCCCGCACTCTCCCTTGCCATCCTCTCCGTCTCCTCCTCGGAGGAGAAAAGCTCCGGATATGCCGGAATATCCCGAAGCTCCGGAAGCAAAACGACGTAATCCGGAGCAAAGCGGTAGAAGGGGGAATCGGAATCCAGAACATCCATCCGGATCCCATCGTACTCCCCCTCGTAGATCCTCGGATTCTGCCCATCCGAAAGGAGAAGCGCGCGGAGCACGGACACAATCAGCTGGATACTGTTCGTCCCGAGCACTGCGATCCGGGGAGCATCTCCCTCCCCCTGCTTCTCCGCCCTTCTCGCGGCCCTAAGCATCGAAGAAAAATCGCTGACATCCCTCGTCAGCTCCTTCCATTTTGCAAGATCCTCTGCCAAGATACCCCTCCCCGCGGAAATAGAGCCGACACGGATCGGCCCGAAAGCTCCTTCCCATACGCTCAAAACGTTATTATCATATCATAAGAAGAGGCACAGGAAAACACCAATTTCCTGTGCCCCTTCTTAACACCGCATCTTCTAGCATGAATGCCTTGTAAGCAATCTAAAAATACGACTCTTCCTTAATACTTTTCAAGGAACTCATTTACGCTGATAATCTTTGGATCCCTCACAGTCGACTCGAGAAAGTCCTTATCCCCCGTAAGAAAAAGGTCAACATTCTCATTCAACGCAGCCCTCAAGATCGGCCTATCCTTCACATCTCGAATCAAACATTCTTCTGCGAACTCTCCTTCCGGCGTTTTGATAAACTCTATCGACTGGAGAATGGTATAAAGGAATGCTTCCAGCTCGACAGCCTTATCCGGAAACTTCTCTTGAAATTTACGATGAAGTTCATCGATTACATAATCACATATCTCTGCCTCAAAGGGAGGCCTAAGTGATTTCATAAGGGCAGCAGCAGATCGCCCATTTGGGAAAAGAGCCGCCGAGATAAAGATGTTGGTATCAATCATAACCTTCATCTATCCGTTTTCCTCTCTTCTGGACCTCATAATCCAGTCGGCGACCTCATCCTCCGACTTAAATCCAAGTTTTTCCGCTCTTCCCTTCATCTGTTCCTGAAATCTCTTTAGAGCATAAACCGCTGAGTTCATGATCCTTATTTCCGAGCCCTCCACAACAAAAGTGATCCGGTCTCCGATTTCAACGCCTAAAGCTTTGCGCACATTTTTCGGAATCGTTACTTGTCCTTTCGACATAAGCTTTGCATCATTTGCAAATACTGTTCCTTCCATGACATTTACCTCCACAGACGGGAAAGCAGGGTATCCCTAGCTATAATTTTACATAGAATTTCTATATATGACAAGAAGATATGATTTGATTCCGATTGATTCCAGTTATCTCATTTCTACAGGGTATACGAACTGCTGTCATCCATTTCTTATCACAGGATGTTTATCAAGTCGTGGTCATACTTTCTCCAGTGCGTCATTTTTAGAGAGCAGATAAACACAGTACTGATTCATGCTGACTCCTTCTTCTTTGGAATGCTCCGCCAAGCTCCTGTGAAGGCTCTTTGGGATACGGAGTTTAAACTGCCCCGAATACCCTTCCGTATTTACCGGCTCCGCAATAGCAATACCATCCTCTATAGCCGCGGCAATCCATTCTTTCTTCGCATCCTCGGCATTTTCCGCAACACTCTCTATGGAATCTCCAACCGTAATACATCCAGGAAGGTCGGGATACCGCGCTATATATCCGCCTTCCTCCGGATCCGGAAGAATTTCCAGACGATACGGAAGGCTCATATAATATTGAATCGTTTTCATGTGCTGATTCCTCCACTACTTCTCGAAGCATCTCTACATATATCTTCTTGATCGGTTCATGTTTTCTTGCCATGATGACCATCAGCTTTCTAATGATAATCGCCTATTTTATTTACATATGCGTTTCTCAATCCGCATAGCGCGTATCCTGCCCTATCAGTTTTCCTGCTGTGTTATGAGATTAGAGGCTCTCTCTGTCCTCCGCCTTCTGTGCGGATGCGATCTCCAGCTCGATCCTCCCCTTTCCCATCGGCTCCAAAAGTCTCGCCGCTCTTTTCCTACGGAGCCGGACGGCCCTCAGCAGAATGCCAAAAATCGTATACGCCGACACACCGAGCAGAAAATCCAGCAGAGTCCACTTCAGGATCTCCAAAAGGAGCAGGAAGGGCTGGTCATAGAGAAGCGTGATGCAGTCCCTTATATTGTATAAGCTCCAGAAGAATGCATTTTCATGGATCAGATAGATCATAAAGGTGGAGGATCCCAGGAAGTTTATGATTCTGCTGTGTGGAATGCGGATTCGCCGGAAGATCTCAAAGAGGCAGACGACGAGAATGACGACAAGGATATCGAAATTTCCGAGCTCTCCGATGAACTGCACGAAATCCCCGTTTCCCCCATTTCTGATAAAGCTCTCGATATTTCCTCTCGTCACATTATAGCTCGACAGAAGATGGAACAGGTTGACCAGAGCGATCACAAAAAGCAATGAGCGAGTCTTTATTTCTTTAAACGGCCGGTATTTGTGGAGGAAGCCCCCCAGAGCATAAAAGAAAACTCCGATCCCTGCGGTCCTAAGCTCAGAGGCCAGTCCGTCCAGCAGTCTCCCGGACCAGCTGAACTGGACGAAGGCAAGAAGAGTAATCAGGAAGGTAAAGTACTGCTTTTCCTCAAGTCCCGCCAGGAACTTGTTGAGAAAAAGAGCCGCGATAACGATCACGACGAAATAATATCCTATGAACCACCAGCCATTATTGAACTCACCGGATACGATGAGGGCAAGGTACATCCCTGTATCCTGATTATAGAGGGAATCGAAGAGCGCCGACGCTATGACCAGTAGAACGGTCGCAAAGAAGAGCTGCATCAGTATCTTCTGCGAAACTCTGGCCAGATCGATCTTCTCCCTGGAGACCAGAAAGTAGCCGGAGAGCATCATGAAGAGGCCGTTTCCCACTGGTCCCAGCGGCATGGCGGCATGGATGAGCCAAAGCTGCGGATAAAATTCGGGACGATTGAATAAGCCGTTCCCGAAAAAATCGATCGAATTCATATCCGTGAGCTGTGCCTTCGGCCAATGCAAAAAGATATGAAACATGACGATCATCAGCATCGCCGCGATACGAAGGAGCTCGAAATTCGAGCTCCTGACTTTCCCGCTTTCCATGGAACTCCCCTCCCCTTTTCTGCGGGATGCCCCCTCCATCCAGGCCCCGCTGCTTTCATACATCCTAACATCTGTGAGGACTTAAGTCCAGGGCTCCGGCACAAGGCCCGCTGGCCGAAGAGTATAAAAAGATTTGCTTTAAAATACTAAAAGGGGATGCGGACAAAAACCCGGACTCTGACAGGATCCGGAAGGGACTGAAAAAATGGATTACGAGAAATCAACGGTTCGGAAATTCCGAACCGTTCAAGAAGAGGGAAGCTGTGTGATTGCTCGTACCCTTACTTACTATAAGCTCAAAGAGAACCCACCTGACACCCTCTCTCCTCCATGGCGTGAATCATGTCCACGACAAAGCGCTGGCACG
>NZ_KI273114.1:7392-7815 GCF_000469565.1 Oribacterium sp. oral taxon 078 str. F0263
CCTCCTCCGCGCAAAGGCCCAAAGCGCGGGCCGCTTCCGCCGCCTCATGGATCAAAGCGCAGCACAAATTCCACGCATGCTCATTGGCACTGATATAGCCCATCTTCACCTGCAAAATTCCGGTCACGGCGCTCAGAGAGCTGTTGATAAAGAGCTTGTCCCAGATCAACTGCTGGATATTCCCATAGATGCGGACGGAAAAGCCGCAGGCATCGAAGCTCTCCTTCAGTCTCGGAAGGAAGGCCTCCCGATCCTCACAGAGCATGCCGACATTGGTCTTTCCGCTTCCTCCGCGGCGGACATGTCCGAGCCCGAGCACTGCCCCGTTGTCCTCCGTCGTTCCGATGATGATCCGCTCCCTCTCCGCGAACTTCCCGAGGATTTCCTCATGCCCGGAGCCATTTTGCAGGCTCAGAAGCCGCG
>NZ_KI273114.1:7915-8614 GCF_000469565.1 Oribacterium sp. oral taxon 078 str. F0263
TCACGAAGAGGATCACAAGGTCCATCTCCGGGAGTCCCTCCGCGCTCAGAGACGCCTTCGGGCGGTAAAGCCTGCTGCCCCCCTCTTCCTCGATAAGGAGTCCCTCCTCCCGGATCCTATCCACCAGCTCGCTTCGGCTGTCGATGAGCCAGACCTCGTTCCTCTCTGACAGCAGTCCCCCGTAGACAGAGCCCATCGCCCCCGCGCCGATCACCGCTATCCGCATGGAAATCCCCCTCCCTGTAAGATCATATATTTCTCCGCCGCATCCCCGGGTCGGACCGCTCTTTTTCCTTTCCCGCGGATCTCTTATGGCCTCTTAGGAAAACTCCGCGAGTCCCTCGATCGCATAGGCATGGACCGGACTGGAGTCCAGTCCCTTGATCGGAAGCGCCGTAAAGGAGAGGAAGAAAACATCCCGTTTTAATTCCTCCAGATTTTTCAGCACCTCGATGAAAATGATGTTCTCCGCGAGCAGGATATCATGGAAGGGCTTCACATCCTCATTGCAGTTCTCTATGGAAACCCCGTCCCCGAAGCCGACCGCCTTTACCTTCCTCTCGCGGAACCACTCCGCTGTCTCCGCATTGACAAAGAGCCTCTTGTCGAGCTCGGTATTGCTGTCCTTTGTGAACGGATTCAGCTTATAGGAGGAGTCGATGATGGCAAAATAGCCGCAGAGCGACAGCTCCTGCTCGA
>NZ_KI273115.1:0-1558 GCF_000469565.1 Oribacterium sp. oral taxon 078 str. F0263
GAGGGCTGTCGCAACACTCTATTGCGACAGCCCCCAAACATTAAGTTAATGACATTGTGTAAATAAAGGGGTTACAGGTTTTACACTAAAATTACACATGTGAGATGTAAGAAAATGGTATGGATAAATTAAGAAAAAGCAAATAAAATCAGGTAAATGTGTTTTTTATATTATGTTGAGAGGAGGTTTAAGAGTTTACATTTACTAGCAGTTATAAATGATTGTTTATATATGCATGAACATGGAGAAGTTTGTAAGTGGGACATTGAATTAAGGAGGCTAAAAAAAGGAGACTAAAAAATGAGTAATAATGATACTATGCAGATTATAGGAATTTTAATAGGGATTGTCATATTGGCGGCAACTGTTTACTACGGCACAAGTAAGCACAAAGAGTTGGTGGAGAAAGGCGTTATAAGGGAACGTCCTGCAAATTTTGAACGTGAGGTAGAGATTTTCACAACCTCTTCAGATTTCAAAAAAATATGGAATGAATTAAATGTAATGACATACAATACGCAGGTTTCCTATGTACTTTCACAGAACTCCAACATAATAAAGTATAAGGGAGACGGTTGGGAAGGTGTACTGAAGGAAGAAAGTAAAAATGGAGAAAAATATTGTTACTGTTTTAATTTTACCCATTGGGAAACTCGTAATGGTGTGAATTTGAGCGGAGTAGATATGAATACATTTCTTACATCCCTGGAAAAGGCGTTTTTACGTTTAGATCCTGAGGTTTTATTAGAAAAGAAGCTGCTTAAAGTGAAAACAAGTTATAAATTATTTTAAAGATATTATTGCAGTTACAATAGTTTCGAATAATATTGGAAAGGATTGATATGGAAAGCGTTTTGGGTATTGTAATTTTATTAGTTATAGGATTTGTATGTTATGTGATCATGCACAGTCTTCGTAATGGCGCAAATGCTTTAACAGATAAAATCATTGAAAAAGTGGCGGAAAAAAAGGATCCTAACAGATATGATCAAAGTGAACCGGAAAAACTGGCAGATAAATTTAAGGATTAAAATGGACAGTAGCAGGTATATAGGAATTGGTTAAATTTTGTAATTTATATATTTTATTTTTTGGAGGTGTATATGTTAAAAAAATTGTTGCAGTTTTATTTGGAGGATTAATCAGTTTATCAATATGTTTTCTAAGCTTTGCCGGATGGAAGTCAGATGGTAACGGTTGGTGGTTTGATAACGGTAATGGAACTTGGCCTGCCAGCTGCTGGCTGTGGATTGATGGAAATCAGGACGGTCAGGCGGAGTGCTATTATTTTCAGCAAAACGGTTATATTCTGACAAATGCCAAAAGTCCTGACGGTTATATGGTAGATGGTAACGGTGCTTGGGTTGTAGATGGAGTTGTTCAAAGAAGATCCACTATGGGAAGTGGTACCAATACTGTAAAACAGAATAGCAATAAGGGAGATACTTCATCACAATCAAAGAAAAATAATGAAGGTAAAGTTGCGTTATACGATCTGGAGCCTGTACAAATGGACACATATTACCTGCATTCTCGGAAACATGACGATGAAAACCTT
>NZ_KI273116.1:0-14768 GCF_000469565.1 Oribacterium sp. oral taxon 078 str. F0263
GGGGAGAGAGCTTTCTCTCCCCGGGCCGGGGCGGCTTTTTTCTCCCTCCTCCCGCGCCTGTCGGTCCATTCCGGCGGAGGAAGAGGGAATTATCTTTTCACATAGAAAACGAGGATCAGATCGCCCTCGTCGCCTCCTTCAGCCACGCGAGGATCTCTCCCTCAAAGTAGGGAGAAAGCTTCTCATAGACGTCCTTGTGATAGGCATTCAGGAGCTCGATGTCTTGCGGCAGCATGATGCTCTTGTCCAGAGCATCCAGGTCGATCGGCGCCATTGTCAGATGCTCGAAATCCATGAACATGCCGAACTCATTCTCGATCGCCTTTTTGCAGACCATCAGATTCTCCGTCCGGATCCCGTACTGTCCCTCGACATAGAAGCCGGGCTCATCGGAGACGATATTTCCGGGGTTGAATTCCACATTTTCCAGGCGGCTCGGCAGATAGCGGTAGCGGATGCCGATCGGTCCCTCGTGGCAGGAGAGGCAGTAGCCGACGCCGTGCCCGGTCCCATGATTATAATTCAGCCCCTCCCTCCAGAAGATCTCTCTCCCGGCATAGTCAAAGGTCACTCCGGAGGAGCCCTGAAGGAGCTTCGCGTCCGCAAGGCGAAGCATCGCCATGCACACCATGGTGAAGTGCCGGATCTCCTCCTTCTTCAGCGGCCCCATGGCGATGGTCCTCGTCACATCCGTCGTTCCCTCATAATACTGTCCGCCGGAATCAATGAGATAGAAGCCGCTCGCCTCCACCTTCTTATCATGCTCCTCCGAAGGGGAGTAGTGGGGAAGCGCCGCGTTCTCCCCATAGGCGGAAATCGCGGGGAAGCTGTCCTCCAGATAGTGCGGGTCCTCCTTCCGGAGCCTCTGGAGATAGGCCGCGCCGCTGCACTCCGTGAGCTCCGGAGCCTGTAGGATTTCCTTCGCCTCCTCCGTGAGCTTTCCGTCCCGGAAGGCGTGCTTCATAAAATAGATATACTTTGTCAGCGCGATGCCGTCTTTGATGTGGGCCGTCCTCTCATTCTGGATCTCCACCTCATTCTTGATCGCCTTGTCATACGTACTGGGGAGCAGGGCATCGACGACAGAGACCGAGGGATCGATCGAGCGGAGGATCGCATAATTGGTCTTTCCGCCCTGAAGAAGGATGGTCCTGTTCCGAAGCTGCTTCACCGCGTCATAGATCCCATTATAGGGCGCGAGGCGGACCTGCAGCTTCTCCAGATAGCGCTTTACGCTCTCGTCGAAGTTCTCCTCATTGGCAAAGAGATAGCAGTTCTCCCGATCGATGAGCAGGAAGGAAAGGAAGACCGGTGTGCAGAGCACATCCCAGCCGCGGAGATTCAGAAGCCATGCGATATCATCGAGGCTTGCGATGACATGAATGTCGGCTCCCTTCTCCGTCATCTCCTCCCGAAGCCTGGAGAGCTTCTTCTCTGCACTCTCACCGGCCCACTTTTCCTCCAGAATCCAGACCTTCTCCTTCGGCAGAGAGGGCCGCTCCGGCCAGACATTTCCAACCAGATCCTTATCCGCCTGAATTTTCCCCTTTTTCTTCTCCGCGATAGCCTCAAGCTGCTTTCCGAGTCCGGAATTCACACATCTTCCGTCGAAGCCGAGCACGCCTCCCTCGGGGAGCACGGTCTCGATATACGCCGTCAGGGTCGGTACGCCCTTCTCCCCCATTTTCATGAGGTCCACGCCGTCGTAGAGCTCTCTCTCCGCCTGAATGAAGAATCTTCCGTCGGTGAAAAACTTCGCCGCATCCTGCGTCACAACCACATTGCAGCTGTCCCCCGTGAAGCCCGTGATATGGCGGATCGTCTTGAAATACTCCGAGACATACTCGCTCTGATGAAAATCGTCCATGGGAATCAGATAGACATCCGTCTTCTCTCTGGCCATCTCCTTCCGAAGCGCCTGTAATGCTCCCTTCATATAGCTCCTTTCTCTTTCCGGGAATCTCTCCCTCTGCTCCAGCAGAAAATATTATGCCGAAAATACCGGCAAGTACCATAAATCATAGCCCTGCGCGCCGCTTCGCTCCCTGCATCCATGGCGCTGACAGGGATCCCTCTGCCTCCTTTGCAAATGACCTGCATAAAGGAGAGCAGTCTAGCCTCTCCCGCTCTCCTCGGTAAATTTCCGGATTCTCCCGGAGAGCTCCGCCGTAAAATCCGATTTCAGGAAGCGAAAGCTCCAGTTCCCCCCGAGGGTGGACGGCTTATTGATGCGGGACTCTGCGCCAAAGCGGAGATAGTCCTGAAGCGGGATGATCACCGTATTCGCCTTCGTCTGCATCGAAAGCTCGATGAAGCGGTCCACATAGTTCGAGCTCTCGAGCTCGGAGAGCGCAGTGTGGAGAGCCTCCGCCGCCATCTGCCGGTCCTCCTCCGAAATCTCCGTAAACCAGGCTTTGAGCACCTGATTATCGTGCGTCCCGGTGTAGCCCACCGAATTCTCCGGCCAGCTGTCCGGGGAATAATCCGCCTCCTCCCGGGAATCAAAGGCAAACTCCAGGACCTTCATCCCGGGAAAGCCCGTATCCCTCACAAGCTTCCTCACAGAATCCGTCACATAGCCGAGGTCCTCCGCGATGATTCGCTTCTCCCCGAGCGCCTCCTTAAGCGCCCGGAAAAGCTCGATCCCCGGCCCCTTCTCCCATCGCCCGCCCCTCGCGTCCTTATCCCCGCTCGGGATGGAGAAATACTCGTCGAAGCCCCGGAAATGATCCACGCGGACGATATCATAGAGCGAAAAGCAATGCCGCATCCGCTCAATCCACCAGCGATAGCCGCTCTTTCTGTGATATTCCCAGTCGTAGAGGGGATTCCCCCAGAGCTGGCCGTCCGCCGCAAAGGAATCCGGGGGGCAGCCCGCAACCCGAAGGGGCTCTCCTTCAGGGCTCAGCTGAAAAAGCTTCGGATTCGAGAGAAGATCCGAAGAATCCTGCGACACATAGATCGGAATATCGCCGATCAGCTCGATCCCTCTCTCATTGACATAGCGCTTCAGCCTCCTCCACTGCTTCCGAAACTCATACTGCAAAAAGCAGTGGAAATCCTCGCTGTCTCCGCTCTTCTTCGCCATAAAAGCGGCGTAGTCGGGAAGCCAGAGCTCCTCCTCCTGCAAAAATTCCTGGTAGGACTCCCTCTCCGCTTCCCACGACTCCTCCCCGCAGAGCCCTCTCTGGAAGCGGGCATAGGCCTTTCGGAGGAGAGGATAGCGAAAGCGGTACTGCCTCTCATAGGAGATCCGCCTTTCCGGCTCCGAGAGCTCTCCGCTCCCGTCCTCTTTCTCTCCCTCTCGCTCCTCCGCTCCTTCCTCCAGCCCGGCCTCTTCACACTCCTCCTCCGTGAGGAGTCCCTCCCGGATCAAAGTCGGAAGATCAATGAAATAGGGATTCCCCGCAAAGGTGGAAAAGCTCTGATAGGGAGAATCCCCGTAGCCGGTCGGCCCCAGGGGCAGAATCTGCCAGTAGCTCTGCCCGGACTCCGAAAGAAAATCCGCAAAACGGAAGGCCTCCTCTCCGAAGCCTCCGATCCCATATCTCCCGGGCAGAGAAAAAATCGGGAGCAAAACTCCCGCAGCCCTTTTCCAGCCCGTCCGAGCGCTCTCCACCCGGCTGCTATCCTCCCGGAAAGCATCCCTTTGCAAATCTTTTTCCATTGCCATCGCTCTCTCCTTTTTCCTTTGTCATATCCTAACACTTTCGGGATGGAATAGCAACGAAAGGCGGAAAAAAGCTGTCTCTATTTCACGGTAAACCTCGCCTTTGGCAAAGAGAAATTACCGCTTTTTCACAAGATTTGTTTTTAACTTGCAGGACTGCACCTGTGATACATGGCTAAATTCGATTAACAATAATTAACTCGCGGAATATTACATGGTTGATCAAATATAAAGAGTAAAATGCATCAAAAACAATAGTTATGGTACAAAAGTTTGTCTATCCATAATATTGATTATTATTTGCGTCGCTGGTTATACTTGACTAACCGAAGATTATAAAATTAAGAAAGGAAGACTATGAAAATCAGGCATTTACTGAGCGCAGCGGCTTTCGCCATGCTTACAGCAGCATTGATTACAGGCTGTGGAGCAAACACCGGAAATACCGCAGGCCAAGACTCGACAAAGAGCACAGGCGTGGCAGATGCAGAAAAGAGCGCGATTTCCGCCGGTGCCTCTGAGACGACCTCCTTTCCAATCACAATGAAGCATGCTTACGGTGAGACGGTTATAAAGGAGAAGCCTGACAGAATAGTTACCCTTAACTGGAATAATGCGGATTCTATCCTCGCACTCGGACTAATCCCGGTGGGTGTTTCAAGAATCAACTGGGGGCCGGTCACAGAAAAGGGAATTCTTCCCTGGACAGAAGCCAAGTTTAAAGAACTTGGTGAAGAAAATCCCAATGTGTTTAACGACCTCGACGGTTTTGACTATGAGGCAATTGCAGGGGCTGATCCCGATATCATAGTTGCCCCTTACTCGGGAATGGAGAAAAAAGAATATGATCGCCTTTCAGAGATTGCACCTACTATTCCTTTCAAGGATATCGCCTGGAAGACTACCTGGAGAGAACAGCTTATAGAAGCGGCTGAAGCAGTCGGAAGGAAGGCTGAAGGGGAGAAGATCGTTGCGGATACGGATACTTTCATAAAAGAAACCATGGCAAAATATCCTGAGCTTGCGGGAAAAAGCGCGGCTTTATGCTATATAAGTGCGGCTGATCTCAGCAATTTCTCAGTATACAGAACCATAGATCCAAGAGCAGGCTATCTTGTGGATATGGGCTTCCGCTTCCCTGAAAAAGTAGAGGAACAGGCGACAGACAAGGATTCCTTCTATGTGCAGATTTCATCAGAGCTCGCGGTGGAAACCTTAAGCGACCTCGATATTATCATCACCTATGGGGATGATAAAACCTTTGATGCCATTAAGAACGATGCCATTTTCTCAAAAATACCTGCCGTAAGAGATGGCAGGGTAGTCGTGCTCGACAATAAAGGAAGCCTTTCAGCAGCTTGTAATCCCTCCGTACTTTCCATAAAAGCTGAGCTTACAAGCTATCTGGATGCGATCAGCGCAGTGGTGAAATAGATCAGGAGCGGAGTAAACATGGGAAAGAAAAAGTTTGTATTTTCTATTGTCTTATGCTTCGCCCTGCTTTTTGTTATGGCGGTATTCTCTATTTCTCTGGGCGCAAAGAGAATTGCATTTGCGAAGGTAATCGAAGTACTGTTGGGAAATGATTCGGAGAGCCTGGAAGCGACTATAATATTTCAGAGAATACCAAGGACTGTATTCGGAATCTTGGCGGGAGGTGCTCTTGGCATATCCGGGGCCCTGATGCAGAGCATCACAAGAAATCCGATTGCAGATCCGAGTATACTGGGAGTAAATACCGGTGCATCACTGTTTGTGGTGGCCGGTATTGCCTTTTTAAATATTACAGCGGCTTACCAGTATATCTGGCTCGCCATAACAGGGGCGGGACTTACGGCAGTTTTTGTATATGGAGTGGCCAGTATGGGTAAAGACGGCGCTACCCCGCTTAAGCTGGCACTTTCAGGTTCTGCGGTGAGCATCGTCCTGAGTTCAATAGTAAGCACGATTATGCTTCCAAACAACACGGTATTACAGGCTTTCAGATTCTGGCAGGTGGGAAGCATCGGCAGTGCCACATGGGAAAATATAGTCCTGATTGCCCCGTTTCTGATAGCCGGCTTTATCATATCTATGCTTATTTCAGGGTATTTAAATAACCTTGCCCTTGGGGATGAAGCGGCCACTGCCTTAGGTACCAATGTGGTGCTTACAAGGTCTGTCGGAGCTCTCGCCTCTGTGCTCTTATGCGGCGCGGCTACGGCACTTGCAGGCCCTATCGGCTTTGTAGGTCTTATCATACCCCATATCGTAAGACTTATATTCGGCAATGAGATGGGTAAAATGCTGCCCCTTTCCTTCCTTGGCTCAGGCATACTCTTACTGGTATCAGATGTGATCGGAAGAATGATAAGCTTCCCCGGGGAGACAGAAGTCGGTATCGTTACAGCAGTCCTCGGAGCGCCTATTTTCATATTTGCAATCCGGCAGGGGAGGGTGAAAAGTCTATGACGGAGTTGAATTATGGCTTTAAGAAAAGGGCCCTCAGGTGGCGGCTGGTTGTCCTTATGCTCTGCATACTTGGCTTTATATTCGTCGCCTGTGAGCTTTGTCTTGGAAGCGTATCCTACCCTGTAAGTGATGTGATAAGGGTACTGATGGGCGAAACGGTAGACGGAGTATCCTATGCGGTGAACCATGTAAGGCTTCCGAGAATGATGGGGGCGGTATTTTCAGGCTTTGCCTTCGGCGTTGCCGGCTATGTGTTTCAAAATCTCCTGCGTAACCCCCTTGCCTCGCCTGATGTAATAGGTATTTCTGCGGGAACCAGTACAGCAGCAGTATTTTTAATTCTGGTGGTGGGACTCAGAGGCAGTATTGTGTCCGTCTTCGCCATGATTTTCGGTATTGCCACTGCCGTAGTGATATACCGATTATCGGTAATAAAGGGACATTTCACCTATGGCAGAATGATCCTTATCGGGATAGGAATCGCGGCACTTTTAAGGGCAGTTACTTCTTATTTGCTCGCCAAGGCAGCGGAATATGAGGCAGCTACGACCATGCAGTGGTTGAGCGGAAGCCTGAACGATGTACAGATGACAGATATCCCCGCGCTTATGGCAGTAGTGGGCGTTATTACCATAATACTTGCATCTCTTACAAGACACATGGAAATTATTCCCTTGGGCGACGATTTTGCGGTAGCGCTTGGATTAAATACAAGACTGACTTATTCGCTTATGATAATCGCTGCGGTTATCCTGGTTTCTTTTGCAACTTCCGTCACGGGACCTATTGCATCTGTGTCTTTTCTTTCGGGGCCTATCGCTTCCAGTCTCGCAGGGAAGGGGAAGTCTAGCCTTATACCGGCAGGCCTCGTGGGGACCGTACTTACACTGGGAGCAGATCTGGTGGCTTTCCATGCCTTTCCTGTGCATTACCCTGTGGGAGTCGTTACGGGACTTTTAGGTGCACCATATATGCTTTATCTGCTTATAAGGATGAATAAAAGGGGTGTGAACTGATGGGAAAACATCTATTAGAAGCCAGAAATCTGGTAGCGGGCTACGATGGAAGAGCGATAATAAAAGGACTTGATCTGACTATACCGGAGGGGAAAATATCGGTAATTATAGGCTCAAACGGCTGTGGAAAATCGACTCTTCTTAAAACATTCTGCAGACTGAATAAAGTAATGTCAGGGGATATCTATCTGGACGGCAGGCCTGTATCGGACTATGCTCCAAAGGAAATGGCAAAGATAATAAGCCTTATGCCGCAGTCCCCGCTCGTACCAGAGGGCATCACCGTCTATGACCTCATAAGCAGAGGGCGCTTCCCTTATCGCAGGGTATTCAGAGGAATGGATGCCAGGGACTTTAAGGCAATTGGAGAAGCCATGGAGACTATGGGCATAACGGAGCTTCGTGACAGGGCTGTAGATGAACTTTCCGGAGGTCAGCGTCAGCGTGTGTGGATAGCCCTTGCTCTGGCACAACAGACAGACATTCTCTTCCTGGACGAGCCTACCACCTTCCTTGATATCGCTTATCAGATAGATATCCTAGACCTTCTTGGAGAGCTCAACAGAAGCAAGAAGACAACTATCATTATGGTGCTTCATGATATTAACCTTTCGGTCCGCTATGCGGATTACATCTTTGCTCTTAAGTCAGGGAATCTTTATGCGGAGGGTGCGCCCGAAAAGATAATAAGCGAAAAGCTCATAAAGGATGTATATGGACTTGACAATCAGGTAATTATAGATCCAAGCTCGAATGCACCTATGGTCGTGCCTATAGGCAAGCATCAGAAGAGTTTTTCGTAGGTGATGTTGATCATAAATCTTGACACTTCTCATTCACAGATTTAAAAAGGGAACGGGACCGCTGAAGCGGTCCCGTTTCACAGATTCTTCCTTCTCTTCAGTCCTTTCTCTTGATCCAGCTTACGACAAAGATAGTCAAGAACAAAATCCCGTAAATGTACAGGATATAGAGGAGCGATGACGGCCTCCAAATCATAAACTTTTAGCCGCAAAAAAGCACCCTCGTAAATGCCTCTCCCATCAACTGACTCTATGATAAAATTCCGTCAGCTATATATCCCCCTTATTCACCTTCTCCTGACAAATAGCACCTTCTCAGACGGTCGATCATTTCTTTTTTTGTTCTTCTCAATCCAAGCTGTTTCACGTCTAACCCTTCATCTCCCATCTTCAAAAGGAATTCTTCAATATCCTTTTTGATCGCCCCCTCTGCTGGAAGTACCGTCTCTCCCCCCAGCAGAGCAGACATTCGAAAGACATCATTCTTATGCTTCCGGATATTTTTGCTGTCTATATTCTCTCCCTTTACTCGCCTCTTTGTCAGATCCAGCCAGGCTTTCATCTTAAATGGAATCAGATAGGGCGTATCCAGTATCGCCACCCCATCTATCACGATCGATCCCTTCCTCAGGAATTGATAATACATCTCATCCAGCAAAATAGCAGATAAGCTGGACACTTCCTCCTCTATCGGGATTGGAGTGAGTACTGCTTCTTCCGGCAAAAGAATCCTATCCGTCCTTCTCGAAAACAGTTCAATCATCGCAGGATAATCCCCGTTCTTTGGTTTTGAAAAACGATAGAACTGGCTCTTTCCGCTACTCTTATCCCGATGCTCATATCCCGCATCTTGAATGTAATCCCAAAACCTTCTGCTAAACTCCGGTGTCAATTCCTCAAGAATCAATACCAGATCAATATCTTTCGTTGCACGAAAATCCAAATCGTAATCCGACATCAATAGATCGCAGGCCGTACCACCGATAATCGTATAGTTTGCTTCGAACCCGGCGAACCAGTCCCTAAAACTTTGAAAGCCTTTAAGCATGATACTCCCTCCAGAAGTCACTCATCATGGTATCAAGTGCTTCCTGTACGCGCTCATCCGGATCATCTCGAAGCGACAGGTAAAGAGAGATAGGATCTACACTTCCATTCTTTTCAAAAAGACAGGGATCATATATCCACTGTTCGATCTGAGTATCTTGATCTGCGTCCGTCATCTCCTCCATATATTCTGCCGGAAGATTGTTTACCGCATAAACATTGGTCCTCGGAGCACTGAGCATAGAGCACTCAGACAGCGCCAGGTATCCTGCCTTCAGACAATTCTCAAAAGCCTTATCTTTTGTGACATACAGCTTCCGTCCGACTGGTGATAGCAAAAAGCTCTCTGCTTTTCGAAAAAGAGCTTGCCCTTGATTCGTCATTAAAATAATTTTATGCACACCCTCTTTTTGTGTCTTGAGCATTCCGGCATCTTCCAGCTGTCTGACGGCTCTTGAAGCAGTCATCGCCGTCAAGTTTAATTCCTTTGCCACATCCCTCAGCAGGATTTTATTCTTTGCTCCATAAAGTAAATGCAAGAAAACAACCTGTGCCGACGGCGTCAGCTGCGTGCGAAATTCCGCTGGTCTTGAATATTTTTCGCGCAGAGCAATGCCCATAAATGGAAGGAAGATCTGTGTTCCCTCCACGATAAATGGGATTCCTGCACGGATCAGACTCTCGCGCTGTCTTGGAAGACATGTCTGAAGCACCAGTACAAGCGGAACTCCAGCTAACGATCCTGCCTTTCTCACATGCGCCTTGGTATTAGCCAGACTCTCCATTGATCCTTTAACATACATGAAGACCGTTGGAACTTCGTCAAGAAACACCCTTTGAAAATCATAGCGATCGGTGATCAGGAATGGCAGTTTTTTACTATCCTTCCATTGACTGTAAATGGCTTTTATTCCAAGCACTTCTTCCAGATAGCTCATCTCGCCTCCCCTATAATAACATCATAAACGCATATTAACACTAATTATGTTAAAGTGCAATTCATTTGTTATTTGATTCTATCTCTATAATACTAATTGATATCACTGTTAATCTTTCTGATACTTTCAATATTACTTTCTGTCAGTCATCTGGACATGGTGAGCAGGTTTTCTTTTCCTTTTTTCCATAATAAAAGGCCTTCTATGATTTTGATTGCATCATAAAAGACCTTGTGCTCAGATGTTTTCAAAACTTCATCATAGTCTCGGTTAATCCGTTACTTCAGCGCCATCATCTACCCTTTTTATGATAAATAGGGCTTTAACCGTTATGGCTTTTATGAGTTTTCTTAACTAACGAAACGGCATACCGAATACAAAGCCTTTCGATCATCGTGAAAACACTCAGCAAAACCACTATTGCAATACCAAGTTGCCATTCTCTCGAAAAAAAGAATGCAGACATCCCAGCGATAAAACCGCTATTTACAATGCCGTATCCATTCCAATTCTCGGCAAAACCATAGAAGAAACCGAGATCTCCAATGATCTCCCATACCGTCAATCCCACGCTGACAAGACATAAACCAGCGCCAACCGCAAGCTCTAACACCAAAGGGAGGGAAGGTGACATAGCCATTCTGATACCTATACAAACGCATCCAACCACGAATACATATAAAGCCATCTTATAGTCAACTGCAAATTTCATAAGGCCTCTCCTTCCTATGGAAATTTCCATTAACTTCCTTCCTGATGGTAGAATTGTATTGGTTATAACCCCCTTTCTATTCCTCACCACATAAGATAGGGTGAATAGCAAACGCCTTTATAACAACACTTCTCAAATTATCTTTTCAATCTATTAAATATAACATTTTTTGCTTCTTATTCTCGTTATTCTTTTGTCTATATTATAGTGAGAATGCGAATGGATTTCAAGCTTTCAAGTCTTTTTTCTTCTAAGTTATGACTCCTAAAATGAAGTTGAGAACTCCACTCTCTTTTAAATTCGGAAAGGATGTGTCATGTTTTGCGGCACGAATTTTACAGCGTTCTTGATCCTTTCGAAAAAGAAACGGAGCCGCCAAAGCGACCCCGCATCATAAATCCTCTCTCCTCCTCAGTCCTTTCTCTTGATCCAGCTTATGACAAAGATAGTCAAGAACAAAACCCCGTAGATGTACAGGATATAGAGGAGCGATGACGCCCCCCCTCCTCTTAGGATGGTGGAGATCAAAGAGGCTATAAAGAAGGCTATGTTCAAAAGGACAAATGTCTTTACGCTCACTGTGAATGCCTCCTTTCCGAAAACGGCTTTTGTCCCTCTCTTCCTGTTCTCCAAGGCAGAGGATCTCAGCAGCGCTCAGCTCCCCGCAAAGGTTCTTCCTCTTCAGTATCGTTGATTTGCCAAGGAATGGCAAGGAAATCTTTTCTGACGAAAGCTTTTCTTTTTCGGGCCCTCCCCGCTGCCTTACGGCAGCATGGAGCGGATCTCATCCTTCTTTGCGATCGTGTCACAGTAGATGCAGCGGTACTGCCTTCTCTCCCGGTCTGCAAGGCGGAAAATATGGGGGAGCTCCTGCTCCGTGGAGGTGATGCAGCGGGGGTTTCTGCAGCGAAGAACATTCCGGAGCTTCTCCGGGAGCTCCAGGCTCGCCTTTCTGACCTGCTTCCCATCCTTAATGTAGTTCACCGTGATGCCGGGATCGATATATCCCAAGACCTCCAGGTCGAGATCGATATTCTCCGAGATCTTCACGATATCCTTCTTCCCCATCTTATGGGAGACGCAGTTCTGTATCATGGCGACCTGACTTTTCACCCGGTCTAGCCCCAGATAGCGGTAGACCAGCATGCTTCTCCCCGCCTTGATGTGGTCCAGCACAATTCCATTCTCTATTCCGTCTATCTTCATCCTGTCTGTCCTCCTCTCTTATTCATCCAGTCCCAGAAGGAAGAGGATGAGGGCCATCCGCATCTGCTTTCCGCAGAGGGTCTGATAGAAATATTTTGCCCTGGGGTCTCTGTCCACCGCGACGGAAATCTCATTGACCCTCGGGAGAGGATGCAGAATCGCGAGGCTCTCCTTGGAATTCCTCAGCTTCTCCGGCGTCAGGACATAGATATCCTTTAAGCGAAGATAATCCTCTTCGTTGAAGAAGCGCTCCTTCTGGACCCTCGTCATATAAAGGATATCGAGCTTTGGGATCGCGTCCTCCAAAGAGGTCGTCTCCTCGAACTCCGCGCCGGAGGATCTGAGCTTTTCGATCTCATACTCGGGCAGTCTGAGCTCCTCCGGGGAGATCAGGATATAACGGTTCTTCGGATAGCGAAGCATTGCATCGATCAGGGAATGCACCGTGCGCCCGAACTTCAGGTCCCCGCAGAGACCGAGTGTGAGTCCCTCCAGCTTCCCGCAGGTCCTCCTCACCGTCAGAATATCCGCAAGAGTCTGCGTCGGATGGAAGTGCCCGCCGTCCCCCGCATTGATAAAGGGAACCGTGCTGTTTTGTGCCGCGACGACCGGGGCGCCCTCCTTCGGATGCCGCATGGTGATGATGTCCGCGTAGTTGGATACGACCGCAATCGTGTCCGCCACGCTCTCCCCCTTCGCCGCGGAAGAACTCGAGGCCCCGGCGAAGCCGAGCACCTGTCCCCCGAGCTCCAGCATTGCCGCCTCAAAGGAGAGCCGCGTCCTGGTGGAGGGCTCAAAGAAAAGTGTCGCAAGCTTCTTATAGCGGCAGCGATCCCGGTACTCCTCCGGCTGCTTCTCGATCCGGTCCGCAAGATCCATGAGATGTTCGAGCTCACCCACCGACAGATCCAAGATATTGATGACGCTCCTTAGCTTTCCCTGCATCGCATTGACTTCCTTTCTTCATACTGTACTGTATCCGTTCTCTCTTTCCCCGCTGCCCTTTCATCCATACTGACAGCGCTAATTCCGGCAGGAAAACCACGCCGTCTCCCGCTCCCCTATCGCATCCAGCTCTCGTCCGCCGGATCGTCCCGGAAGCGAAGCAGCTTTCCCTCATCCTCGGGGCGGATATAGCCCTTCCGGAGCGCGACCTTTAAGAGCGTGTCCAGATCGCAGAGGCTTTTGTTCCGGACTTTAGCGCTGTCCAGTCTCTCCACCCCCTTCTTCATCCCATAGGTGAAGATGCTGACGATCCCGAGCACCTCCGCTCCCTCCTCCCGGAGCGCTTCCACACAATCCAGGACCGAGCCGCCGGTGGAGATCAGATCCTCGATGACGACGACCTTCTCCCCCTTCGAGAGTCTCCCCTCGATCCGGTTCTTCCTCCCGTGGTCCTTCGCCTTTCCCCGGACATAGCCCATGGGAAGACCGAGGAGCTGAGAAGCGATGGCCGCGTGCGCGATACCGGCCGTGGCAGTGCCAAAGAGCGCCTCCGCCTCCGGATACTCCCGCTTCACCGTCTCCGCGATCCCCTCCTCTATGAGCGTCCTCACCGATGGAAAGCTCAGAACCAGACGATTATCACAGTAGATCGGGGAACGAATGCCGGAGGCCCAGGTGAAGGGCTCCTCCGGGCGAAGAAAAACCGCCCGAATGGAGAGCAGTGCCTCTGCCGCTTTTTCTCCGATCTCCTCTGTCTTCCCAAACGCTGTCTTTTCCTCTCTATCCATTTTTAATCCTCCCGCTTCTCATCCGACACTGTGCCGCCCGGAGCCGCCGAAGCCCCTGTGAACTCCTCCATCGCCCTCCGATAGGCCGAGACAGGATCCTCCGCCCGCGTGATGGGGCGTCCCATGACGATATAATCCGCGCCGAGCTCCTTCGCCCTCTCCGGCGAAGCGACGCGGGACTGATCTCCGGCCTCCCCTCCCGGAAAACGGACGCCGGGGCAGACACTCAAAAAGTCCCGTCCAAGGTTGTCGTGGATCCTTCCCGCTTCCAGCGGAGAGCAGACAACCCCGTCCAGTCCGGCCTCGCGGGCCCTCCTGGCATAATGCAGAACCACCTCGTCGATCGGCTCCCGGATCAGAAGATCCCGCTCCATCCTCTCCTGTGAAGTCGAGGTGAGCTGCGTCACCGCGATGAGGAGCGGGCGTCTGCCATCCGGCCTCGTGAGCCCCTCAAGCGCAGCCTCCATCATCTCCTTCGTCCCAGAGGCGTGGACATTTGTCATGTCGATGTCCAGCTCCCGGAGAGAACGCATCGCGGAGCGCACCGTATTCGGGATATCATGGAGCTTCAGATCCAGAAAAACTGGATGTCCCAGCTCCTTCAGCTCCCGCACAATCCGCGGCCCCTCCGCGTAGAAAAGCTCCATGCCGATCTTCACATAGGGCTTCCTACTCTCCCCGGAAAAGTACCGGAGAAAACGGAAAAGCTCCTCCCTCCCCGGAAAATCCAGCGCTATGATGACATCTCTTCCCATCCCTCTGCTCTCCTTCCACTCCTTCATCGCCGTGCCATAAGCAGTCCATTTTCCGCCCCGGTGCTTGGCGATGACCACTGTCAACATCCATGCCGAAAGCAACGGTATCTAAGGAACCACTGATTTACTCCTGTGCTCACGTGCCATAGGCGTGTGCCTCAAAAGACACTCCCGTTCGGGGCTCCACGCAGCGGTACTAAATTCACACTTCGTTGCACTCGTGTTCATTAAGTGCCGGCGTTCCGCACGCTTTTGCGGCATCACGCCCGCTGGCACGTAACTTTCCCGATTTAATCAGTGTTTTCCTAAACACAGGCTCCCGCAATACCGGGCTGTACTGCTGCCAGGCCGAATCCACCCATGCCGCCCTGCCGGACCGGTCGATCCATGAGCAGGCCGTCTACCGCCCCGGCGCTTAAGGACTCGGCTTCGCCCGG
>NZ_KI273116.1:14868-34162 GCF_000469565.1 Oribacterium sp. oral taxon 078 str. F0263
GGGTGGCTTCAGCCGACCTCCCTTCGGGAGGCACCACTACTCTCTTACTCCACACAGCCGATAATGTCCGAGAGCTTTTCGATGCCGAGCTCCCTGCATTTTTCCGGGAGCTCCCGGATGATTCTCTGGCAGATCAGGGGCTCCGTCAGGTTCATCGCCCCGATCTGCACTGCGGAGGCCCCCGCCATCATCATCTCGATCACATCCTCCGCGGAGGAGATGCCGCCCATGCCGATCAGCGGAATCTTCACGGCCCGGCGGACCTGATAGACCATGCGGAGTGCGACCGGGAATATCGCGGGTCCCGAGAGGCCCCCCATCCGGTTCTTTAATACCGTCCGCCTTCTTTGGAGGTCGATCCGAAGGCCGAGCAAGGTATTGATGAGGGAGATGCCGTCCGCCCCGCCCTCCTCGCAGGCCTTCGCGATACTCACGATATCCGTCACATTGGGACTAAGCTTCACATAGACCGGCTTTTTCACGGCCTTTTTCACCCCGCAGCAAAGGGTATAGACATTATCGGCATCGGTCCCGAAGGCGAGCCCTCCGCCCCGGACATTGGGGCAGGAGACGTTCAGCTCCAAAATCCCCACGTTCTTTACCTGATCCATCTCCTCCGCAAGCTCTATATACTCCGCGATGGAAAAGCCGGAGATATTCGCGATGACCGGCTTATGGAAGAATTCCGAGAGCTCCGGAAGTTCGCGCTCTATGACATTTCGAAGCCCCGGATTTTGCAGCCCGACGGAATTGAGCATACCGGAGGGGCACTCCGCGATCCTCGGGAGCTCATTTCCGTAGCGGGGCTTCAGCGTCGTCCCCTTGATCGCGATCGAGCCCAGAATGTCAAGATCATAGAGCTCCCGAAACTCCTTTCCATAGCCGAAGGTCCCGGAGGCCGGAATCACGGGATTATCCAGTTTAAGCCCCGAAAGCTCCGTGCTGAGATCTACCATACTATCTCCTCCCGAAAGAAGACCGGCCCTTCCGTACAGACCCTCTTCCAGCCGTCCTTCGTCCTCCTGCTGCAGCCCATGCAGGCGCCAAAGCCGCAGCCCATCCGCTCCTCGAAGCTGAACTGCCCGTCTTCTGTCCTATCATAAAGCGCGCGGAGCATCGGCTCCGGCCCGCAGCAAAGGGCGTAGCACTTTTCCTCAAGGAGTTCTGTGACAAAGCCCTTTTTCCCATAGCTTCCGTCTTCCGTCGTAAGCTCGACCGGGACTTTGAGCGCCCGGAACTCCTCCTCATAGAAGACATCCTCCTTTGAGCGAAAGCCGAGGAGCACGTGGGGATGCTTCCCCAGCTGCACCAGCCTCCGGCAAAGCCCATAGAGCGGCGGCACGCCGACCCCGCCCCCGCAGAGAACCGGGCGAGGCGGGATTTTCGAAAGCATGTAGCCGTTTCCCAGTCCCGTGAGAGCGCGAAGCATCTCCCCTGCCTCCCGGCGGCTAAGCTCCTCTGTCCCATGCCCCACTACCTTATAGATCAAAGTGATTTTCCCCTCCTCCCAGTCACAGACTGAGATCGGCCTTCTGAGAAAGCTCCCGGGGATGTGCAGATTCACAAACTGTCCCGGCGCCCTGATCTCCGAGCTGTCCCCCTCCAGCAGCATGCGAAAGACCCCTCTTGCGATCTCCCGATTTTCCAAAATCCTGTATTCTGCTTCCTTCATCTCCCTCTCCTGCGAAGACTCTCCTCATCGTAAATCCGCCGAAGAAAGACTCCTCCCCTTCCTTCCCCGGCATGCGCTGTCCCCGATTCCGCATCCTTCAGCACATATCTTAATTTTCCAAGCCTGTAAAAGCGAAAAAATGTCCCCATCCTTTCGGAGGAGCCGGCTCCTCTGTCCGGCAGCGGATATCCGCCGGATTCCCATTGGCGCGGAGCCCGTCCTCAGGCTCGCTCCCTTCGGATCCCTTCTTTCCTGTCATAGACCTCTCTTCCCCCGACATAGGTCTTCACGACCTCGCCGCGGACCTCCATGCCGTCAAATAGGGTGCTCTTTCCCATCGACAGAAAGCCTTCCGCCCTCACCCGATAGACCGGAGAGAGGTCCAATACCGCGAGATCCGCCTCCTCTCCCTCTTCGATATAGCGGGGCCCCGGGAGGGAGAAGATTTCCCTCGGCCGGACCGACATGAGATAGATGAGCTTCTCCAGGCTGATCGCGCCCTTCCCCCTTGGCGCCTCCTCCGTCCGATCGATCCTCTCCTCCGTGCTCTCCGGATCCCTCAATACAAGATTATGGTAGAGGGCGGGGAAGGAGCACTCGAGCCCGCTGATTCCGAAGGCAGAGCCATCCAGGCCCTTCGACTTCTCCTCTTCGGAGTGCGGAGCGTGGTCTGTGATAATGCAGTCTATCGTCCCATCCTTTATCCCCCGTAGGAGTGCCGCACGGT
The DNA here is from genome assembly GCF_000469565.1 of Oribacterium sp. oral taxon 078 str. F0263. Taxonomy (NCBI): domain Bacteria; kingdom Bacillati; phylum Bacillota; class Clostridia; order Lachnospirales; family Lachnospiraceae; genus Oribacterium; species Oribacterium sp. oral taxon 078. Next base: position 17,268 of record NZ_KI273116.1, read on the forward strand.
CCTCTTGGGAGCGGATCGGCGGATTCATCTTCCAGCTTCCGTCCTCCTCCAAGAAGCGGTCCGTAAACATGAGATAATGCGGGCCGGTCTCCGCCGTCACGAGGACGCCCTCCTTCTTTGCTTTCCGGATGAGCTCTGTGCTCTCCTTCGTGGAGACATGGCAGACATGATAGCGGGCGCCGGTCTCCTTCGCGAGCCGGAGATCCCTCTCCACCTGCTTCCACTCTGAGGCGCTGTTGATCCCGACGTGCCCCTTCGCTCTCGCGTATTCTCCGTCGTGAATGCAGCCGCCCGGGCGAAGCTCCCTCTCATCCTCACAGTGGGCGACGATCATCTTTTTGAGGCGGGCCGCCTCCTGCATCGCCGCTCTCATCTCGGACTCCTCCTGCATTCCCTTCCCATCGTCGGAGAAGGCGCATACATAGGGGGCGATGTCCTCCATATCCGAGAGCTCTCCCCTCCCCCTCTGCTCTTTTGTGATCGCGCCGTAGGGATAGACGTGGATCAGCGCATCCCTCTCGATCAAAGAGAGCTCCTCCCGCAGATTCTCAAGGCTTGATGGCACGGGGGAGAGATTCGGCATCGCACAGACTGCGGTATAGCCCCCTCTCGCCGCGGCCTCCGTCCCGCTCTTTATCGTCTCCTTATAAGAAAAACCGGGCTCCCGCAGATGCACATGCACATCCGCGAAGCCCGGAACGATAAAGAATCCGTCCATATTGAGATCGGCCGCCGCCTCTCTCTCTTTTTCCGAAAAATTCAGGAGAATCCTCCCCTCAAGGATCATCAGATCCCTCTGTCGAAAGCCGTCCCTCGTAAAGATCTGAGCATTTCTCAGCAATATCCTTCCCACCGGCCCCTCCCTCTGAAAAGTGAAAGCTTCCCTCAAGATTCCGGGATAGTGTAGCATAAAGGCCCTCCGAAGACAAGGCTCATTCCTCCCAGCCCTCCCTGGGCATGAGGAAGGCCAGCATGGTGGCTTTCTGCCCGGGATTAAGCCGGATATCATCGAGATGGGTCTGCATCGGGAAATCGGACTGGTCCTCCGACTCCGCAAGGAGCCAGTTCACTCCCGCATATCTCGCATTCTCCAGCGCGTCCTCCAGATCCGCGCCCTCCCCATAGCAGCCCTCGAGGTCGATCACGTCGACCCGGTAGCCCCCCTTCTCCTTCTTCGTAATCACCGCAGGATAATAATATGTCATTTCTCCCCCTCCTCCGAGAGCTTCCGATAACGCTTCGGCGTCACACCGCAGGACGAGCGGAAGAGCCGGATGAAGTTTCCGATATTGTGAAAGCCGCAGCGCTCCGCGATCTCATAGACCTTTTCATCCGTGTTCCGGAGCGCCTCCTTCGCGCGCTCGATCCGGTAGGCATTGATGTAGTCGAGCGGAGAGCTTCCGATCGAGGCCTTGAAAAAGCGGATGAAATACTGCTCATTTAAGCCGCTCTTTTCGGAGAGATCCCGGATATAAATCTTCTTTTGATAGTTCTCCCGGATATAGCGAATGCTCTCCCGGAGCACTCTGGCCTGCCTCTCCCCGTCCCCCTCCTCCTTTTCCTTCTCCCGGAGCATGCCGCAGAGCTCCAGGATTCCGATCAGCTTGAGAAGGCCCGCCCGAAGGAGAAGCTGCTCCCCGGGACTTTTCAGCTCCAGTCTCTCCCCTCCCGAGGAGACGGGACTCCTTCTTCCGCTCAGATGAAAGCGGCGGATCAGCTCTGAGAGCTCCCGCAGAAGCTCGATATAGCCGATATCGGAGACCGAGACGAAGCGGGGAAAGCAAAGCCTTCCCTCCCGAAGCGGTCTCATCAGCTTCTCCTCCAGCGGATCCTCCGGAGAAAAGCAAAGAGAGCGAAGATCAAAGCGAAGCGCATACTCTGCGCTGTCCTCCGAGAGAGCGCGGATACTGCGAAGCGTCCCCGGGGGAATGAAGCAAAGGCACTCCTGCCGGATCTCGCACTCTCTCAGGTTCAACTCCAGGAGAAAGCCCCCGCTCTTAAAATAAAAGAGCTCCGGCAGCTCGTGCCAGCTCAGGGGGAGGAGGAGCTCTCCCTCCCCCTCATAGAGCACGGCATCCAAGCTCTCCTCTCTCCGGCCCTCTCCCTCCCCGGAGTCTATTCTCCGATCCATTCGCTCTTCTCCCTTCTTTCATGAAGCTTTACTTGAAATCACGTCTCTTCCGTGGCATAATGCTTCCGTCAGATTCTCAGATCAATGCGCTATACCAATTTTGGATAACAGCAGGAGAACATCATGAAAACAAAAAAAGAAGTTATTTCCGTGTCTCAGCTCGTCGGCACTGCGATCCTCGCGGCGCTCGTCCTGATCCTCCAGCTCCTCGCGGGGAGCATCCGGGTGGGGAGCTTCAGCATCACGCTGACACTAATCCCCATCGTCATCGGAGCCATCCTATACGGCCCCTTGAGCGGTGCGCTGCTCGGCCTCCTCTTCGGAATCCTGGTCGGCATCTCCGTCGCTTCCGGCGCGGACGCAGGAGGCTTCCTCCTCTTCAGCCTTCACCCCATTATCACTATCCTGATCTGCCTTTGCAAGAGCACGCTGGCCGGTCATCTCTCGGGCCTTGTCGCAGAGGGCCTCTCAAAACGGAATCTCCCTCTCGGCGTCTTTCTCGCCGCGCTCACGGCCCCCATTGTGAATACCGGCCTCTTCCTTCTGGGACTCACGCTTTTCTTCCGGGAAACGCTCTCCCAATGGGCCGCGGGCTCCCGGAATCTCACAAGCTATATTCTCTTCGGCCTGGTCGGCGTCAATTTCCTGATCGAGCTCGGCGTCAATATCGTACTCGCTCCGGTCATTATCCGCATCGTCCACGCCGCTCATCAGATGAAGAATCAGGAGGAAATCTAATGGTGCTCTTACTGGACTGCGGAAACACCCACACCGTATTCGGCTGCGCCGATTCGGAGGGAAAGCTCTCTCAGATCTTCCGCATGGAGACAAACCGGAAGAAAACAGGCTTCGAGTATGCCTCGGATATCCGGCAGATCTTTGCGCTTCTTAAGATCGACCCGGACGGCTTCTGCGGTGCCGTCATCTCCTCCGTCGTCCCCCAGCTCACGGAGCCCTACCGCGAAGCGCTCCGGATGGCAATCGGCCGGGATGCCCTCGTGATCGGACCCGGCATCCGCACGGGGCTCCGCATCCGGATCGATGATCCCGGCACCATCGCGCCGGATCTGGTCGCGGGCGCGGTGGCCGCGAAGGCGAAATATCCGCTTCCGGCCATCATCATCGACATGGGCACCGCGACGACGATCACCGTCGTCGACCAAAATGGGGATTATATCGGAGGTGTGATCCTCCCCGGCGTAGGGATCTCCATGAATGCGCTCGCCTCGGAGACCTCTCTCCTCCCCTCAATCGATGTCGCCCCCTCCAAAAAGCTGATCGCCACCTCGACCGGCGACGCGATGCGCTCCGGTATCGTCTACGGCACGGCGGGCGCGCTGGACGGCATCATCGACCGCTTCCTGTCGGAGCTTCACACAGAGGCGACGCTCCTTGGGACCGGGGGACTCGCCGGGGTGATCTGCCCCTACTGCCGCCACAAAATCCTCGTGGATGAGGAGCTCCTCCTCCATGGACTCTGGCATCTCTTTCAGCTAAACGAGAGGGAAGCGCATCGGACATCCCGGGAGAGCTGAAGGCTTTCCCGGGGCAGCGGGGATGATTTCCCTAGAGATATTTTACAAGCTCTTCGAGGGGCCTTCTCTCAAAGTGAAGATGAGAGGGCTCCGCGTCCTTTTCCTTATAGCCGATCGGAAAGAGGGCAATCAGCTCATAGTCCGCCGTCTCCGGGAAGAGCTTTTTCAGCTTCGGCGCATCAAAGTACGCGACCCAGGTGCTCCCAAGCCCGAGGGCTTCAATAGAGAGCATCACATGACTTGCGACGATAGCGGCATCCACCTCGGCGAAATTCTTTCCATCGAATTCTCTGACCCAGCCCTCCTTTTTCTCCGCCGCGATGAGGAGAAAGAGAGAGGCTCCGAAGTCGCAGGGTGTCGTCTCCTTGACCTTTCGGACCGCCTCCTCCCCCGATGCGACGAAGATCCGGTAGGGCTGATTGTTGTGCGCGGTAGGGGAAAGCCTCGCGATAGAGAGAATCTCCTCCAGCTTCTCCTTCTCCACCGGACGATCACTTAATTTTCTGCAGGAATACCGATTTTTCGCAAGCTCTGAAAATTCCATACTGCTTCGGGCGATGCCGCCCTTCCTCCTTTCAAGGATAAAATACTAAAACTCCGTCAAGCTTTTGCAGCTCACATAAGAGGGGCAAAGAGCCGGAGAACCCCCTGCCCCAGGCGGAGCGCCATAGACCGGTCTCCATAGCGCTTCGTGACCTCCCGAGACAGCCGGAAGAGCTCCGAAAAGTCCTCCCGGATCTTGGGAAGGCAGCGGGAGCGGTAGAGATATACCGCATCCTCAAAGTGGTGGTAGAGACTCCGGTAATCGAAGTTGATCGTCCCGACCACCGCGCACTCATCATCCGAGAGAATCTGCTTCTCATGCAGGAAGCCCGGCGTAAACTCATAGATCCTGACCCCATCCCGCGCAAGCTGATTATAATAGGAGCGAGTCACCTGATAGATGAGCTTCTTGTCCGGGATTCCGGGCGTCACGATCCTCACATCGACGCCTCTTCGCGCCGCGAGGGTGAGCTCCCGGGACATATCGTCTGTGATAATGAGATAGGGCGTAGCAATAAAGACATAGTGCTTTGCGTTCTTCAGGATGTTGAGATAGACATCCTCCCCCGTGCAAAGACTGTCCACCGGATCATCCGCATAAGGGACGACGATGCCCTCGGATCCTCTTCCCACAGAGCGCGGGAAATCCAGGAGATAGGGGTTTACCGACTCCACCGGCTTCTCGTCCATCGCATTCCACATCTCCAGGAAAAGGAGTGTCAATGTCCGGACCGCGGGACCCTCCAGACGAATCCCGCTGTCCTTCCAAAGACCATAGGGATGGGTGAGATTAAAATACTTATCCGCGAGATTGTAGCCGCCTGTAAAACCGATTCTGCCGTCCACGACCGTAATCTTCCGATGGTCCCGGTTGTTCATGAAAAGATTTACGATCGGCACGATCGGATTAAAGACCCGGCAGGAAATGCCGTAGGAGCTCATCTCCCGGATGAACTGCGGATCGATGAAGCCGATGGAGCCGATGTCATCATAGAAGACCCGGACCTCCACACCGCTTGCCGCCTTCTCTATGAGGATTTCCTTCAGCTCCCCGAAGGCGATCCGGTTCTCGATCGCGTGGTACTCCATGAAGATAAAGTGCTCTGCGTTTCTGAGCGCAAGCTTCTGCGCCTCCAGAGCCTCTCTGGTGTCCCCGTAGAAGTCCACCTCTGTATCCCGGTAGGGCGGAAAGCCGCAGCTGTGCTTCAGAAAATAAAGCTGGTTTCCGACACCGGGATTTTCCTTTAAAAGAGGCGAAAGGATCTCCTCATTGTCCGGGAGAGCCGAGAGAACCGCGCGGTCCACGGTCTGAAACCTCCGGTCCATCGTCTTCACGAAGTTTGAGCGGTAGCTCATGAAGTAGAGTCCCCAGCCGAGGATCGGCACCGCCATGATAAAAAAGATCCAGCTCATCTTGATCGTCGGATTCGTGTGCTTTCCGAAAATCCCGAGCGCCGAGGCCGCGGCGATTAAGTGGAGGCTGAGAGAAATCCAGAGATAATTCTCGCTCAGCCGAAGGACGATGATACTGAACCAGGCGAGCTGCAAAAGCACGGAAATCCCGACGAAGATCAGTCTTCCCACGCTGTTCTTCCGATCCTCCCTGTGGACATGCCCCTCCGCTTCGTTCATCTTTCCCTCCGGCTCTCTCTCGATCTCTCCTGATTCCGCCCTCCCAAGTATAGCAAAAAAGCCGCCGCTCCCGGGAACTTCTTCCCGATATCTTTTCTTAAAATTCTACGTACTTCGGAAGTCCGTCCTCGAAATCGCAGCTCTCCTCCCCCTGAATCAGCGGGAGAAGGTAGCGGATGCAGTCCTCCGTGAGATGACAGCCGTCCTCCGTAATCCACTCCGACGGAACCTTTTTCTCCCGGTTTGCGATCTCGGAAAGCGGAGCTCCGAAGTACTCCGCCCGGTATTCTCCTCCTTCCGCAGAGGACCTCCTGAGAGAGGACATTTCTCCGTTTCTCCCGGAGAGTGCGAGCCGCACGGCCCGCCTCCCAAGCTCCCGGGACTCCGTGACATCCGTTTTAGAGAGAAGATGCCCCGCGCAGCGCTGCAGGAGGTTCAGCTCGATGGAACGGACCTTGCACCCGATCCTCTCCCGCACGATCTCCTCTAAAACTCTCCCCGCACCGGAGTGCATCCTGTGCCCAAAGGCATCTGCATCTCCTCTTCCTCTCTCCGCTTTCCCGGAAGGCTGTCTCCCCTTCTCCTCTCCGCTCTCCCCGGCTCCGGCCTCGGCATCATAGTCGGAGATCAGCATTCCCTCCTCGTCCTTGACCCCCTCAGAGACCGCGACGATGAGTCTTCCCCTCTCCGAAAGAGCCCTCCTCAGATCCGATAGAAAGCGCTCCACGGAGAAGCTGTGCTCCTCCAGATAGATCAGCATGGGGACAGAGCCCTCCATCCGCTCCGAGAGGGTCGCCGCCGCGGTGAGCCAGCCCGCATTCCTCCCCATCATCTCCACGATGATCACATAGCTTTGCTCATAGACGAAAAGTTCCCGGGAGAGCTCGGAGAGAGAGGTCGCGATATACTTTGCGGCAGAGCCAAAGCCCGGACAGTGGTCAATCCCGAAGAGATCGTTGTCGATCGTCTTCGGCGCTCCGACCACCGTGATTTCCTCCTCCCCCCTCTCCCGGAAAAAGCGGGAGAGCTTCCAGGCGGTGTCCATGGAATCGTTTCCGCCGATATAGATAAAATACGAGATCCCGTATTTTCGAAAGAGCTCCAGGATCCTCTCAAACTCCGAGGGATCCTCCAGCTTATAGCGGCAGGAGCCAAGCGCCGCGGCCGGCGTTTTGGAAAGCCGCTGAAGGAAGCGGGAGAGCGCGTCCTCCCTGCTTCTCCCGGGGAAATCCCTCTGCAAAAGCTCCGGGATTCGCTGACTGAGCTCCAGAAGCTTCTCCTCGAGAAGCCCCTGAATTCCATAGCGGCTCCCGTAGATCCGATCGATCTCCCCCGAGAGAAGTCCCTCCTCCAGGATCCCGGAGAGCGTCGCATTGATTACCGCGGTCGGACCGCCGGACTGCGCGATTAAAAGATTTCCTGCCATATTCCCCCTGCTTTTATGAAAACGCGGATACCCTCTTCCTCCGCCTTTTACGCCGATCGGCCGCTTTTTTCGGCTAGCCCAGCTCCCGTTCCGCTGCCCGGAGCGCGGAGAGGATCACCGCGTCCATATCGTAATAGCGGTATTCCCCGAGCCTCCCTCCGAAAAAGACCTTCTCCTCCCCCTCGGCAAGCTTCTGGTACTCGCGGCAGCGCGCCTGATTCTTCTCATCGTTTACCGGGTAGTACGGCTCCTCCCCGATTCTCCATTCGGAGCTGTATTCCCGGCTTATGATGGTCTTCGGAAGCGGATTTCCCTCCCGATCCCTTCCGAATTCAAACCACTTGTGCTCGATAATCCTGGTCCACGGCGTCTCCCGATCCGTATAATTCACGGCCGCATTGCCCTGGAAATTCGGGATGTCCAGAAGCTCCGTCTCGAAGCGGAGGGAGCGGTACTCCAGGGCGCCGAGCCGAAAGTCGTAATATTCGTCGATCGGCCCGGTAAAGAGCACCCTCTTGGCAAGGGCGGAGAGCTCCTCCCGTTCCTTCAGATAATCGACTCCGAGGCGAAGCTCGATGCCGGAGAGCATCCTCTCAAGCATCGCGGTATATCCCCCGATCGGGATGCCCTGGTAGAGAGCATTAAAATAATTGTTGTCAAAGGTGTAGCGGACCGGAAGCCTCTTTATGATGAAGGAGGGGAGCTCCCTGCAGCTTCTCCCCCACTGCTTCTCCGTATAGCCCTTGATCAGCTTTTCGTAGATCTCCGTCCCCACTAAAGAGATGGCCTGCTCCTCGAGATTCTTCGGCTCGGAAATCGCGGCCTCTCTCCGCTCTCTCTCGATCCTCTCCCTCGCCTCCTCCGGCGTGACCACTCCCCACATCCGGTTGAAGGTATACATATTAAAGGGAAGAGAATAGAGCTCCCCGTGGAAGTTCGCGATCGGAGAATTCGTAAAGCGGTTGAATTCCGAAAAGCGATTCACATAGTCCCAGGCTCTTTTCTCATTGCTGTGAAAGATATGGGCCCCGTACTGATGGACCTGTATCCCCTCCTGCTCCCTCGTGTAGACATTCCCGGCGATATGGTCCCTCCGGTCGATCATGAGGACCCTCTTCCCTCGGTCTGCCGCCTCCCTGGCGAAAACCGCGCCGAAGAGCCCCGTGCCAATGATCAGATAATCATACATAAAGTCTCCCTCTGCCTGAAAACGGGTATAATTTCGTATTCGCTGCCGCCTTTTCTGCTGCTTTGTCGACCCGACGCAGGACGCTCTCGCTCCGACTGCCGCGGCCAGCGGCCGATAAGCGATCTTGAGAAACCAGATCGCTAAACGCCGGGGCGGCAGACGGCCTGCTTATGGATCAGCCGGTCGACAGATACGGCGGCAAAGCTCTATGCCGGCAGTGATGCATGCTTATGCCTCTTGTCCTGTCAGATCTTCCTGTATCAATACAGTGTCTCTTCCGGCGCTCCACAAGGACTTATATGGAAAAGATCTCCGGGTGCTTTTCCCGGAAGCGCTCCGCCTCCTCCTTGTCCCTCTCAAGCTGCTCCGAGAGCTCTAAAAGGGAGGAAAAGCGAAGCTCCGGGCGGAGTCTTTCGATGAAGTCGATGCGGATTTTCTTTCCGTAGAGATCGCCCTGAAAGTGAAGGAGGAAGCTCTCGATGCTGACCGGGTTCTCCATAGAGACCGTCGGATTATTCCCCACATTGCAGATGCCCGCGTAGAACCTCTGATCACTCAGCACCCGGACGATATAGACTCCGAAGGCGGGGATGAGCTTCCCGGGACTCGGCTTTAAATTCGCGGTCGGAAAATGAAGGAGCGTTCCGCCGATCCTCTTCCCGTGCGCCACCGTCCCGGAGAGGCTGAAATATCTTCCGAGGAGCTCTCTCACTCTGGAAACTCTCCCGAGGGAGAGCTCCTTTCGAATCAGACTGCTGGAGATAATCTGGAGCTCTCCTCCTTCATCCACTGTCTCCCGTTTTTTTAAAGCGTGGACCGTATAGCCGAAGGCTTCGGCATAGCGCCGAAGCAGTGCGACATCTCCCCTCGCTCCCTTTCCGAAGCTCGCGTCCTCTCCGACGACGAGCTCCTTCACATGCATCTGCCGGTGCAAAACTCCCCCGATGAAGTCCTCCGGGGACATATCGAGAAAGGCCTCCGTGAGCGGAAGCTCGAAGACCCGGTCAAAACCCCGGCTCCGAAGCCTCGAAAGATGCTCCTCCTCCGTGGAAATCCTGTCCCTTTTTTCCCCGAGGAGCTTTCCTTCCGGGCTCCTCGAAAAGGTGAGAAGCACGCTCCGAAGCTTCTTTTCCCTCGAAATCTCCAGGATCTTATCGAAAATCAGCTGATGTCCCAGGTGCCCGCCGTCAAATTTCCCAAAGCTCAGCACCGTCTCGATCGAGGAGTAGACCGGCGGGAGCAGGATCTCGGAAAGCCTTCCCTCCGACTTCCTGCTCTCGATCTCTGAGAGCGTATGGCTGTCCTCCAGGGAAAAATCCCCGACCCTCGTCCTCTTAAGAGCCGTCATCGCGGCCCCGCAGCCGAGCTTCCTCCCGATATCCGCGCAGAGCGTCCGGATATAGGTCCCCTTCCCGCAGCGAACCCGGAGGCGGATCTTAGGAAGCTCCAGCTTAAGGATCTCGATCTCATGGATCACGATGGAGCAGGGCTTTCTCTCCACGACCTTCCCCTCCCGGGCAAGCTCATAGAGCCTCCTGCCCCCGACTCTCTTTGCGCTGTACATGGGCGGAATCTGCTCCTGCTCTCCGAGCATGGTCGAAAGCAGCTCCTTAAGCTCCTCCTCCGTCGTTCTGACCTCGCTCTCCGAGAGCACCTTCCCCGTGATATCCTCCGTATCCGTCGTGATCCCGAGGAGAAGCTCTGTCTCATAGACCTTTTCCGTCCCGCCGATCTCGGAGAGAAGCTTCGTCGCTCTCCCCACACAGACGAGAAGCACGCCCTCCGCCATGGGGTCGAGCGTGCCGGCATGTCCGATCCTTCTCTCGGAGAGGATACCGCGGAGTCGTCTTATGACATCGAAGCTCGTGCATCCCCCCTCCTTATATACCGAAAGGATCCCATCCATCTAGTCCCGGCTCCTCTCTCCCTCCGGGAGCTGCTTCTCTATCTCACGGGAGAGCTTCTCAAGGATCTCCTCCGGCTCCCCCGAAAGGCAGCAGCCGGCCGCCATCTTGTGCCCTCCGCCGCCGAAAAACGCGCAGATCTCGGAGACATCCAGCCAGCTCCTGCTCGATCGCAGGCTGACCTTGAAGACCCGGTCCGAAACCTCATAGAGGAAGACCGCGCCGTCCATCCCCCGGGTCTCCCGAAGATCAGAGACGATGCCGTCGATCTCCTTTTGGTTTACGCCGTAGAAGCGCATCTCCTTCCGTCTCAAAACACCGGCGATCACTCTCCCCCCGAGCAAAAGCACGCTCTCCATGAGAACTCTCGCCCGGACCTGCTGCTGAGCATAGCTCCTTAAGTAGAAGCTGTCGTCGATGATATTCGAAAAGTCGATCCCATAGGACATAAGCTTCCCCGCGATCTCCATCGTCCGAGGGCTGGTCGCGGAGTATTTGAAGACGCCGGTGTCGTGGATGATCCCCGTGTAGAGGCAGGAAGCGATCCCCCGGTCCAGCTTCTCCTTGTCCAAAAGCTCATAGAGGAGCTCGCAGCTGCTGGAGGCATCCGGCAGGATCGTCCGGTGCGAAAAGGGCGAGGAAAGAGAGGTCTTATGATGGTCTACGACATAGACCTCCTCCGCGTTTTCCGCCAGGATATGAAAGTCCCCAAGCCTCTCGGGGCCCGCGCAGTCTAAAATGAAGGCGAGCTGGTATTTCCTCTCCGAGGGGCGATGAAGGATCTCATCAAAGCCCGGGAGATAGGAAAACTTCCGGCTCGCCTCCATCAGATAGACAGAGGCCTCCTTTTCCGGATAATTCCTCCGGATATAATTGTAAAGCCCAAGCGTTGCGCCCAGGCAGTCCCCGTCGGGATTGGTATGCCCGAGGATGCAGATCGTCTCCGCCTCCTCAAGCATGCCGAGAAATTCCTGCTTCATGACTCCTCATCCTCATCATAGCGGTTCTGCTCATTGACCGGCCTTCCCTCCGGCTTGCTCCGGTCCTCCTCGGAAACCCTTCGGATCAGGGCGTCCATGCGGGAGCCGTACTCCGCGGAGCGGTCTGCGACGAAGGAAAGCTCCGGCGTATGGCGGAGATTTAAGCTCCTCGCAAGCTCCCTCCGGAGAAAGCCCGACGCGGCCCGAAGGCCCTCCATCGTCTTATCGAGGACCTCCTCCCCGCCGAGCGCAGAGACATAGACCTTACAGTACTGAAGGTCCGGCGTCAGATCCACGCCGGTGATATTCGTCATCGGCGAGACCCGGGCATCCTTAAGCTCATCCCTTACGAGGAGGGAGAGCTGCCGCCGCACATCCTCATTCCTCCTCTGGTATTTAAAGCTTTGCTTTCTCAACGGCTGACCTCTTCCATCACGTAGACCTCGAGCTGATCCTCCTCCTTGAGATCCGAGAATCCCTCGATCACAAGACCGCACTCATAGCCTGTGCGGACCTCCTTCACATCATCCTTAAAGCGCTTCACGGAGGCGATCACGCCGTCGTGGAGAAGCTCCTCTCCCCGATGGATGCGGACCTTCGCGCCCCTTTGCACCATGCCGTCCAGGACATAGGAGCCCGCGATGACGCCGACTCCGGAGGAGCGGAAGATCTGCCGCACCACCGCGTGACCGATCACCTTCTCCTCGTAGACCGGGGCCAGCATGCCCTTCATGGCGTTTTCGATATCCTCGATCGCCTTGTAGATAATGTTGTAGAGCCGGATATCCACCTTCTCCCGCTCCGCGATCTCCTTCGCCGTCGTATCCGGCTTCACATCGAAACCGATCACGATCGCATTGCTCGCGCTCGCAAGCGTCACATCGGACTCGTTGATCGCGCCGACTCCGGAGTGAATCACGCGGACGCGGACCTCGTCGTTCTCGATCTTCTCGAGAGAATCGCGGACCGCCTCCACGGAGCCCTGCACATCCGCCTTGATGACAAGCGGAAGCTCCTTCAGCTCTCCGGCCTTGATCTGATCGAAGAGCGCATCCAGGGAGACCTTCTTCCGGGACTCCTCCACCAGCTTCTGCCTTCCCTCGGAGACGAAGGTGTCGGCATAGGCCTTGGCCTCCTTCTCGTTGTCCTTCACCTGGAAAATCTCTCCGGCATTCGGGACGGAATTCAGTCCCAGGATCTCCACCGGCATGGAGGGGCTCGCCTTCTTGATCCTGCGCCCCTTGTCGTCGATCATCGCCCGGACTCTTCCGTAGGCCGAGCCCGCCGCGACGCTGTCTCCGACATGGAGCGTACCCTTCTGCACGAGCAGCCGGGCGACAGAGCCCCTGCCCTTGTCAAGCTCCGCCTCTATGACGACACCGTAGGCCTTCCGGTCCGGATTCGCCTTAAGCTCCATAACATCGGCCTCAAGGACGATATTTTCCAGCAGATTCTCAATCCCCTCTCCGGTCTTTGCAGAGACCGGGCAGCAGATAATGTCACCGCCGTAGTCCTCCGCCACGAGATCGTACTTCATCAGCTCCTGCTTGACCTTATCGACATTTGCCGCCGGCTTATCGATCTTATTGATCGCGACGATGATCTGCGTCCCCGCGGCCTTCGCGTGATTGATCGCCTCAATGGTCTGCGGCATGACGCCGTCGTCCGCCGCCACGACAAGCACCGCGATATCCGTGGCCTGCGCTCCCCGCATCCGCATCGCGGTGAAGGCCTCATGTCCCGGCGTATCGAGGAAGGTAATCGTCCTCTCCTCCCCGTTCACCTTGACAAAGACCTGGTAGGCACCGATGGACTGCGTGATTCCGCCGTGCTCATGGCTCGTCACATTGGTATTCCGGATCGCGTCGAGGATAGAGGTCTTTCCGTGATCGACATGTCCCATGACAACCACAACCGGCGGCCTCGGGCGAAGGTCCTTCTCCGTATCCGTCTCCGTATCCTGGACGAGCTCCGCGATGACATCGACCTTCTCCTCCTTCTCGCAGAGGATATCGTAGTCGACCGCGATGTTCTCCGCCTCCTCGTAGCTAAGCTCCGTATTGAGCGTCACCATCTGCCCGCGGAGGAAGAGCTTTTTGATGATCTCGGCGGACTTTTGCTTCATCTTGTCCGCGAGCTCCTTGATGGTGATCGTCTCCGGAAGCGTGATGGACTTGATCGTCTCCTCGACCGGCTTCACATACTCCGGCCGGATGAAGGCGCCTCTTCCCGTCTTCTTGCTCTTGTGCTGCAGCTGATCGTCCCTCTCATAGGACTGCGCCGCGCCGTACTTATTCTGCTTTCTGTTGCTCCGGTTCTTCTGGGAAAGGCTGGCCTTCTCGGTCTCAAAGCTCTTATTCCCATAGCTCTTCTTCTGCGGTCTCGCGGCATCATGCTTTACGCGGCTCCCGGCCTTCTCCGGCGCAGCGGGGCCCGCGGAAACCGCAGTCCTCCTCCCGGATGTACCCGCGGCTCCCGGCCGCTCCGCATTCCGGAAGGGCCTCTGTCCCTGTCCGCCCGGAGCCGTTCTCCGCGTGCGGTCGGACCTAAGAGCACTGCCTCTCTCCCCGCTGTAGCCGGAAGAAGCGCGGCCTCTCTCCTCTCCCGCCCTGCGGGCCGGAGCGGGAGGATTCGCCTTCGCCTTCTCTCTCTCCTCCTTTTCTCTCGCAGCGGCAGCTCTTGCGAGGGCCAGCGCCCTCTCCGCGGCCTTTTCTGCGGCTCTCGCTGCGGCAGCCCTCTCATCGAGCGGCTTCTCCTCCGCGGCGCTCCGCTCCTTCTCCGCCTTTTCCGCCCGGAGCTTCTCTGCTCTCTCCTTCTCGGCGCGGGCAATCTCCTCCTGCTCCCTCTTCCTCTGCTGCTCGTTCAGCTCCTTCAGCGGAGTCACACGGGCGGTGCCGGGGGGCAGGGGTCTTCCGTTCGGAGAAAGCGCCTTCTTCTGCTTCTTCTCCGCTTCCTCCTGCGCGCTCCTTCCGCCGCTCTTTTTCGTCCTCTCTCCGAATCTTCCGCCAAGCGGATGATTCTTATGATTGACCGAGTTCTGGGAGTGGAAAACAACGGCGAGCTTTTTCTTCTTTGGAGCCGCTCCGTCCTTCGTCCCCCCGTTTTTCAGATTTTCGTTGCTTTTCTCTGCCATTCGCTTTCCCCTCCGTCCAAGATTCGTTTCATCTGCTCCGAAAAGCCCGCATCCTCAATGCTTACGGATGAACGCTCTTCCCTCCCGATCCAGTGTCCCAGCTCTCTCTTTGTCCCCACTTCATAGATCGGCACGCCGCGATGCCTGCACTGGTCCCGGAACTTCTTCTTTGTATTCTCTGATGCGTCCTCTGAGACGAGGATCAGCTTCGACTTCCCCGACTTCAGCGATTTCTCCGAGGCGAACTCGCCGGATCTCACCTTCCCGGCTCTCATTGCGAGCCCCAGGATCCCTGAAAATTTATTTTGCAAGTCTTTCCAATTCCTCCTGAAGCCTCCGGTAGATCTCCGCCGGAACTTCCATCCGGAAGGACTTCTGCAGGCCCCTCCTCTTCTCCGCCTTCCGAAGACACTCCGGATCCGGGCAGAGATACGCCCCTCTTCCGTTCTTCCTCCCCGTCGGATCGATCTCCCAGAGTCCCTCCGGACTGCGCAGCACACGGAGAAGCTCCTTCTTCTCCCTCTTTGCCCCGCAGCCGATGCAGGAGCGCTCCGGCACTTTCTTCTCCTTATTCATCGTCCTCCGTCTTCGGCTTCTCCTCCGCCTCTCTCTCTTCTAAAGCGGCATTCTCCGAGGGCTCTGACTCCTCCATGGACTCCCTTTCGCTTCCCTCCCCGCTCTCCTTCGCGGGATCCGCTCCTTCCTCAGAATCCTCGGAAAGATCTTCCTCTCCGCTGTCCTCCGAGAAGTCCTCCTGCTCGGACTCTCCGGTGAACTCCTCTCCGTCGTCCTCCGGGAAATCGTAGTCCTCTTCCCCTTCCTCGCCCTCACCGCGGTAGTCGATCCCCATCTCATCGAAGATCCCCTGCTCCTGCGCCTGGGACTCCGACTTGATATCGATCTTATAGCCCGTCAGCTTCGCGGAAAGTCTCGCGTTCTGTCCCTCCTTGCCGATCGCGAGGGAGAGCTGCGTATCCGGCACGATGACCATCGCGTCCTTATTGTCCGGATCCGCGATGACTGCGATGACCTTCGCCGGGGAGAGCGCGTTCTCGATCAGATAGGCCGGGTTCTCATCATAATTTATGATATCGATCTTCTCCCCCCGAAGCTCCTCTACCACCGCATTGACCCTCGTCCCGTCCAGACCGACACAGGAACCGACCGGATCGACATCCGGATCGTTGGAGAGAACCGCCATCTTCGTGCGGGAACCGGCCTCTCTGGCGATCGCCCGGATCTCGACGATGCCCTCCCGGATCTCCGGCGCCTCCTCCTCGAAAAGCTTCTTCACAAGCTCGGGATGCGTCCTCGAGAGCAGCACCCTCGGTCCCTTCGGGGAATCCCGGACCTCGACGACATAGACCTTGATCCGGTCCGTCGGATTCAGAACCTCCCCCTTCACCTGCTCGTTCTCTGAAAGATACCCGTCCACTCTCCCGAGGTTCACGATGATGGATCTCCCGGTATCCCGCTCCACCACTCCGCTCACGACCTCTCTCGCCATGGAATAGTACTCCCGGTAGAGCACCCTCCTCTCCTCCTCGCGGATCTTCTGGACGATAACCCCCTTTGCGTTCTGCGTCGCGATCCTCCCGAAGGAACGGGAATCCACGGGGACCTGAACGATGTCCCCGAGCTCATACTTCGGATCCACCAGCTTCGCCTCCGAAAGCCCGATCTCCGCGATCGGATTCGAGACGGTTTCAACGACAGTTTTATCTGCAATGACGGAAAAATCACAGCTCTCCGGATCCACGTTGACCCTCACATTATCGGCGGAACCAAAATGATTCCGGCAGGCGGTCTGCAGGGACAGCTCGATTGCCTCGATCAGAGCCTGCTTGGGAATGCCCTTTTCCTTCTCCAAAAGCTCAAGCGCATCACGCAGTTCTGTGTTCATTCCTTCTCTCCTCCCGGTATCTCTCCCTCTTCCGGCTCGTCCTTAAAGCCCAGGGAGCAGACCTCCAAAACGTACTCATCCTCGATGAAGTCCTCCTTGTCCAGCCATCTGGAGAGAGGCCTCGAAACCGCGGCGCAGTCGTCTGTCGTCATGGGTTCCCCATCTTTTCTCAGAATGAAGACCCTCAGGTAGTTCACTCCGTCCTCCCTCGTATAGCTCACGCTGTCCAGCTCATAGCCGAGGGACGGGGCCAGCTCCTCCCGAAGGTAAGCTTCCGTCTTCTCTGTGATCATCTTTCGCGCTCCACTCAAGCAAAAGGAGCAAGCTCGGTGCTTGCTCCTTCCAACCAGTTTCAATCATGCAAGGAAACCTTAACACAAAAAGCGGGAAAATGCAAGCCTTTTCGCCTCTTTTCGCATCCTCCATTGAGCAGAAATCCACAGATGCGCGCCATTTACAGCCTCCCGGTATTTTGTCCGTCTAAGAGCAGGCCGTCTGCCGCCCCGGCGACTCGGCTTC
>NZ_KI273116.1:34262-68497 GCF_000469565.1 Oribacterium sp. oral taxon 078 str. F0263
GGCCGCGGCAGTCGGAGCGAGAGCGTCCTGCGTTAGACAGGCAAAATGCCGGGAGCATCATAAGCACTCGTCTCCCAAGCGAGAGCGAAGAAATCTTATTTCTCGCTCCGCGGGAGCTCCACAAAAAAGCGGTTCCTCCCATTTCCGGACTCCGCCCAGATCCTCCCTCGGTGGAATTCGATGATTTTCTCCGCGATGGGAAGCCCGAGGCCATAGCCCCCTCCGCTCCCCCTGCTCTCATCGACCCGGTAAAAACGGCGGAAGATCTTTTCGCAGTCCTTCGGACTGAGCTCCTTCCCCGGACTGTCTACGCATAGGAGAAGCTTCTTTCCCCTCCCTCCGAGGCGGAGCCGGACCTCCCCGCCCGGACTCCCGTATTTCTTCGCATTGTCCAGGAGGATGTCCAGAACCTGCCGGAGCCTAACCGGAGCCCCAAGGACAAAAATCCCCTCCTGAATCTCGGAGCAAAGAGTTCGTCCGCTCTCAAAAAACAGGACCTCAAAGCGCAGGGCTTCTTCGGAAGCGAGCGTTGAGAAGTCCAAGGTCTCAAAGCCGGACAGTCTCGCGTCCTCCCCGTCCATCCTCGCAAGCTCTAAGAGATTCTCCGTGAGAGCCCGCATCTGCCTCGAGGTCGACAGGATATTTTCACTGAAGTGCCGAAGCTCCTTCCTCTTCCCCGAATCCTCCCCGGAGGGAGAATCTTCCTCGATCCGCCGCTGCAAAAGTTCCGCATTGCTGAGAATCACGCTGAGCGGCGTCTTCAGCTCATGGGACGCGGCCGACACGAAGCGCCTCTGACTCTCAAAGGCCGTCTCCACCGGTCTCACCGCCCTTTGGACGAAGGAAAATGAAAGAAGGAAGAAGAAAAGGAGGGCAAAAAGCCCGATCAGGATACAATTTCGGAGAAGAGCATTCAGGCTCCGAAGCGAGGCAGAAAAGTCGGAAAAGACGATCAGACGCTCTTCCTCTTCTTCATTCTCTTCCTCTTCCCCTCTCTCCTCTCCGGCATCCTCCTCTTCACGGCCTTTTCTCCCGGAGCGGGCATCCTCTCCCGCAGCCCTTCTGAGATAATGGATCTTTCCTCTCTCCAGCGAGCCGAAGCTCTCCTTTTTAGAAAGAGCCAAACGGATCAGCCTGCTTAGATCCTCCTCCGAGACGAAATAATAGTCTGCCCCGCTCCTCTTAAGTATGGTCCCGTCTTCATTCACCAGCACCCGGACCGCCGGAAGCCGGGAAGGATCCCCCTTCTCCTCCGGCCCCCTCAGCGGAAGCTCCGCCGCCCTCTCCAGTATCTCCCGGTCCTCCTGCATCAGCCTTTGCCTTGTGAGACCGAAGATCAGAGAAAAAAGGAGCAGCAAAAGGAGGGTGCAGGTCCCCATGAGAAGCGCCGTCAGGCGGAAGCGAAGCCTTCGTATCATATCCCTTCTCCTATACCGATAGCCGTCCCGTCTCAGCCTCCCTCCGAGGGGCTCTCCAGATGATAGCCGAGCCTTCGCACCGAGACGATGCTGAGATCCGAGCCGATGCTCTTCAGCTTTTTCCGGAGGAAGCCCACATAGACCTCCACATGATTCTCCGTCGCCTCGGAGTCAAAGCCCCATACCCGGGACAGGATCTGCTCCTTTCGGAGATTTTTGCCCTTTGCCTGCATCAAAAGCCGCATCACATCGAATTCCCTCGCAGAGAGACGAAGCTCCCTCTCCCCGCAAAGGAGCGTTCCGCTGTCCAGGTCCAGGCTGGTATTTCCGAAGGAGAGCTGATTCACCTCTGCTCCCTGCCTTCGGAGGAGCGCATTCACACAGGCCATCAGCTCCCTCTCGTCAAAGGGCTTTGTGAGATAATAGTCCGCACCCGCATTCAGACCCTCCACCCGGTCCAGAAGCTCCGAGCGGGCGGTCAGCATCAGGATCGGCATCCCGCAGCGCTCCTTCCGGAGCTGTCTCGCCAGGGCGATTCCATTCATGCCGGGGAGCATCACGTCCAGGATCAAAAGATCATAAGCTCCGCTCTTTGCGTAAATAAGCCCCTCCGCTCCGTCCGAAACCGTATCCGCCTCGAAGCCATGCTCTGTGAGGATCGACTTCACCGATTCCGAAAGCAAGAGCTCATCCTCGATCACCAGTATCTTCATCGCAGGCTTCCTTCCTCAAAGGCGCAGAGGATATCGTGGTTTACCTCCCGGTAAAACTCCCTCCGAAGCTTCTCATAGGAAGAGGGATAGCGTTTAAGGAGCAGCATGAGCTTCGTAATCGTCGCTTCCAGCGTCATATCATAGGCCTCGATCAGCTTGAAGTCCTGCTTCACCTTCTGCCCGACCTGATAGATCTCCATGTTCGAGCCTTCATTCACGACCTGCGTCGCCATGACGATGAACTTCCCCTTCTCCCTCCAGCGCCCCATCTCCAAATAGAACTTCTCGAGCATCCGCTCCGGAATCCCCCCGACCCCGAAGCTCTCCATGACGATGCAGTCGTAATTTTCGAAGAGATAGCCGAGCATCTCCGGGCGGGCACCGGGGATCAGCTTCATGACGCAGACGGAATCGCTGAGCTCCTCCTGAAAGGAAAGCGGACCCCGCAGAGGAGAGGGAGGGATATAGCGGATGATGTGATGATCCTGTATTCTCGCAAGCACCGGGAAATTCACGCTGTAAAAGGCATTAAAGGAGCGGGCCATCATCTTCTTCGCCCGCGTCCCCGCGATCACATTTCCGTCGAAGACGAGCGAGACATCCTCCGAAAGCCCGTCACAAGCGTAGAAGAGACTGTCCCGGAGATTCGGCTTCGCATCCGTGCCGTCTGTGTCAATCGGCTTCTGTGAGCCCGTGATCACGATCGGCTTCCTGGAATTTTGCACCATATAGCTCAGCGCCGCAGAGGTATACGCCATCGTGTCGGTGCCGTGCGTCACCACAAAGCCGTCATAACGATCGTAATGCTCCCGGATCGCCGCAGCGAGAGCGCACCAGATCGAGGGCTCCATGTTCGTGGAATCAATGTTGCAAAGCTGCAGCACTTCGACCTCGCAGAAGCTTCGGACATCCGGCACATAGCGAAGAAGCTCCGGAGCACTCAGAGCCGGACTCAGTCCCTCTCCCAGCTGCCTCGACGCGATCGTCCCCCCTGTCCCGATCAGAAGGATTTTCTTCATTCGGGCTGCTTTCCGATGTAAGCGAGGATGCCCCCATCGACATAGAGGATCTGCCCGTTTACAAAGTCGGAGGCGTCAGAAGCGAGAAAGACCGCCGGTCCCTGTAAATCCTCCACCGTCCCCCAACGGTTCGCCGGTGTCTTGGAGCAGATAAAGCGATCGAAGGGATGCCGCGAGCCGTCCGCCTGCCTCTCCCGAAGCGGCGCCGTCTGAGAGGTCGCGATATAGCCCGGCCCGATGCCGTTGCACTGGATATTGAAGGATCCGTACTCCGAGCAGATATTCCGGGTCAGCATCTTAAGCCCCCCCTTAGCGGCGGCGTAGGCAGAGACGGTCTCCCGGCCAAGCTCCGACATCATGGAGCAGATATTGATGATCTTTCCGTGCCCCTTCCGGATCATGCCGGGCAGCACCGCCTTTGCGACGAGGAAGGGCGCCGTCAGATCCGTATCCACCACCGCGCGGAAATCCTCCGCGCTCATCTCCGTCATCGCCACCCTCTTGATGATTCCCGCATTGTTTACGAGGATATCGACCGCACCGTGCTTCTCCTCGATCCTTGCGACCATATCCCGCACTGCTTCCTCGTCCCTCACATCACAGGCAAAGCCCTCCGCGGCGATTCCCGCCTCCTCATAGCTCTTCTTCGCCTCCCTGACACGCTCCTCACTGCTTGCGTTGAAATAGAGCAGCGCGCCGGCCCGCACATAGGCCTCCGCGATCGAAAAGCCGATGCCGTGCGAGGCCCCGGTGACAAGAGCGACCTTCCCCTTCAGGGAAAAACTATCCATAGAAAAGCTCATAGCAACTCCTTCTGAAAATCCGATTCCACTTCCCTCTGCCGAAAAACCATCCCGGCGAAAAAAATTCCCCTCGCCTTTCCGCCGCTCGATCGCACGCCTGAAGCTGGTCTGTCCGCGCGCAGACGGCGGAAAAGGCGGCGGCACATCATCGCTAAGTATAGCCCGAAAGCTCCATAAGCGTCAAGAAAGGCCCCTCCTTCCGCTTAAGCCGGGAAGGCCGCCTCTTTTTCTTGACAAAGACTTCGGGAGAGCCTATTATAACATCGTTATATAACACCGTTACATCTCTTCACTTATCACTTCGGAGGATCTTCATGGAGGATTTTCAGCCGCACTCGGATACTCTGGACAGAATCCGAAAGAGCGCTCTTTCGGAATTTCAGGAAAAGGGCTATCAGTCTGCCTCTCTTCGGAATATCGTAAAGGAGGCGGGCGTCACAACGGGGGCCTTCTACGGCTATTTTAAAAGTAAGGAGGAGCTTTTTTCCGCTCTTGTAGAGAAGGAATACCGTGAGATGCGGGATCATTACCGGAAGGTGCAGGAGGACTTCTCTCTCCTTCCCCTGGAAAGGCAGAGAGCGGAAATGAAAAAGGTCTCGGAGGACTGTCTCGAATGGATGCTCCGCTATGCCTTCGAAAATCTGGAGATCTTTCGCCTGATCCTGCTGAAATCCGACGGAACCCCCTATTCCCGCCTGATAGACGACATGGTTGAGACGGAGGAGCGCTCTACGGAGGACTTCCTCTCCCTCAGCGAAAAGCACGGCTACCAAAAGCCCGAGATCAACCCGCTTCTAAAGCACAGCCTGACCACGGGACTCTTCAGCTCCTTCACGGAGCTGATTATCCACGATATCCCCTATGAGGAAGCGCTCCGCTGTCTCCTCCAGCTGCAGCGCTTCTACACCGCCGGCTGGCGGGAGCTGCTCGGAGAGGCGATGCTGCCCCGGGAGGGAGGGGACGCAAAAAACGCAAAAGGCACAATGAAATGAATTCCAGTCCGCATCCTTTGACCGCACCGCAAAGATAGCTTTCGCGCATCACTTAAATAGCGTCCGCGCGTCACTTCGCCGCGCCCGCGCTTTCGCTCATGCCGCATTTTTGACAGCGGCCCAAGAGGAATCAGAGTTCCCCGCGCCTGTGCGCTTCGAAGCATAAAATCCTCAAGTCTTGTAGAGAGCTCCGAGCGGGGAATCAAAGTCCTCCGCGCCCATACGCTTCAAAGCTCCCGCTCCTGCGCTGTGAAGCCCTTCACCCATGCGCTTTGCGTGAGATTGCGCCTCGAAGCAGAAGCATCGAAACTCGGGCGAAGGCAACCCGCGCGAAGCCGGCAAAGGCCAAAGGCAGAAAAAACGGCTGGAGAAAGAAAGGCAGATATCGACAATGAAAGAAGCTTCGTCAGAACGAAAGAAAAGCTCGCTGATATCCTGGATCATGCGCTATGCAAGTACAAGGCGCGTACTCTATCAAGTCAGCGTGGGGACCGCCCTGCTCGGGGCACTTCTCAGTATGGCTCCCTACTATATGATGGCCCGCGTGGTCAAAAAGCTCCTGTCCGGAGAGAGCTCATTTTCCGCGTACCAGATGGATTTCATCCTCGCAGCGCTCTTTTGGACGCTCCGGACTCTGCTCCACTCTATTTCCACAAGCTGCTCTCACAAGGCGACCTTCTCCGTCCTTGGAAATATCCGAAAGGCCCTCTGTGAAAAGCTCACGAGGATGCCTCTTGGGGACGTTCAATCCATCCCCTCCGGCTCCTTAAAGAGCATCATCGTGGACCGCGTGGACTCCATGGAGACGACACTCGCCCACATCCTTCCGGAATTTACGGCAAATCTCGCCGTGCCGTTCTTCCTCTTCCTCTATCTCCTCCGCATTGACTGGAGGATGGCGATTGCCTCCCTCCTAACCCTCCCCGTCGGCGTGATCTGTATGATGGGGATGATGCGGGGCTATACGGAGCGCTGGCAAAACTGCATTGAGAAGACAAAGCTCTTAAATGACGCCGCCGTCGAATTCATCAATGGAATCGAGGTCATCAAGGCCTTCGGAAAGGCGGACAGCTCCTACGAAAAGTTCGAAAAGGCCGCAAAGGACGGAGCCTACTGCTATATCGACTGGATGAAGAGCACGCTCTGGTACTTTGCGGCGGCCCGCTCGATCGTACCAGCGACCATGCTCACCATCCTCCCGCTCGGCGGAATCCTATATCTCCGCGGACTTCTGTCCGCGCCGGATTTCATCATGGTGATCATCCTCGCCTCCGGCCTGATCGCCCCGCTCCTCACCGTCATGTCCTTTGAGGACGATATCGCAAAGGCCAGGACGATCTTTGACGAGGTGGGAGAAATCCTTAAGAGAACGGAGATGCACCGTCCTGTGAAGACCGAGGAAGAGCCCAAAAACAGCGGCATCGTCCTGAGAGATGTTCACTTTTCCTATGAGAAGGGGCAGGAGATCCTGCATGGGATCGACCTCGCCTTCCTCCCGGGGACCGTCAATGCTCTGGTCGGCCCCTCCGGCTCCGGGAAATCCACGATCGCCCGCCTGGTCGCATCCCTCTGGGACGTGGATGAGGGCGGAATCTTCCTGGGAGGGACGGACATCCGGAAAATCTCCTTCGAGGATTACAACCGCCGCGTCGCCTATGTCTCCCAGGACAATTACCTCTTCAACACAAGCATACGGGAAAATATCCGCATGGGCCGAAGGGGTGCGACGGATGAGGAGGTGGAGGAGGCCGCAAAGCAGTGCGGCTGCCACGACTTCATCCTGGGGCTGGAAAAGGGCTACGACACGATCGCAGGGGACTCCGGCGGGCAGCTCTCCGGAGGCGAGAAGCAGAGGATCTGCATCGCCCGCGCCCTTTTGAAAAACGCGGAGATCATCATTCTGGACGAGGCGACCGCCTATACGGATCCGGAAAATGAAGCGCTGATTCAAAGATCCCTCGCTCAGGTCATAAAGGGAAAGACCCTGATCGTCATCGCCCACCGCCTCTCCACCATCGCGGACGCGGATCAGATCGCTCTGATCGAGGACGGCTGCCTCAGAGCCTGCGGCACGCAGGAGGAGCTTCTCCGGGAGAGCGAACTCTACCGGAGGATGTGGGAGGCCCACATTTCCTCCCGGGATACGGACAGAGAGGAGACAGATCATGCTTAAAATCCTTCAAAAGTTCTTTCGCTTTTCCGGGGAAGAGAACCACCGGCGCTTCACCCTCTCTATCATCCTGGGAGTCGTCAGCGCCTTCGGACAGGCCCTTCGGATTCCGGCGATCTACCTCATCATCCGGGGCGTTCTGGACAAAAGTCTCGACAGCAATACCCTGCTCCTCTCTCTCGCTGTCCTCGTGCTGGGAGTGGCTCTTCAGATCCTGTCCAGCGGAAGGGGCACCTTTTTGCAGACGGAGGCGGGCTATACGACGAGCGCCGATAAACGGATGGAGATCGCCGGCCATCTCCGCTATCTCCCCATGGGTTACTTCAATCAAAACTCCCTGGGAGAGATCACAAGCGTCACGACCAATACCATGGAGCTTCTCGGAGATATCGCAACGAGAGTAGTCCTTCTCTCAACGCAGGGCATCCTGGAATCCGCTCTCATCACCGCGATGCTTCTCTCCTTCGATATCCGAATCGGGGCGGTCGCACTTCTCGGCCTCCTCCTCTTCCTCCTCATCAACCGTTTCCTCCAGCACAGAGCTTCCTCCATCTCCGCGGAAAAGATCCACGCGGATTCTGCCCTTGTGAGCCAGATCCTGGAATTTATCCGCGGCATCGCGGAGGCAAAAAGCTACAATATCGGCCCGGAGGGAAACCGGAGGCTCTCGGAAGCGATCAATCATTCCACGGATACCAATATCCGGATGGAATTTGCCCTGATTCCTATCCTCTGGCTCCAGAGCTGGCTGATCAAAATGGTCGGCGTCCTCATCGCGGCGCTCTCACTCCGCTTCGTCCTGGACGGCTCCATGGAGCCCGCGACGGGAATCGTCATGCTGATCGCTTCCTTCATCCTCTTCTCCGCCCTGGAATCCGCGGGAAATTATTCTGCCCTCCTTCGCTTCATTGACCAGAGCGTGGATAAGGCGGAGGCGATCCTGTCCGTCCCGGAGATGGACATTCACGGAGAGGACCGGCACCCGGCGAGCGAAAACATCGAATTAAAGCATGTCGACTTCTCCTATGGAAGCAAAAAGGTCGTGGACGACACAAGCCTCTCCATCCCGGAGAAATCCACTGCCGCCTTCGTGGGCCCGTCCGGCGGCGGAAAGACGACACTCTGCCACCTGATCGCCCGCTTCTGGGATGTGGATTCCGGAGAGATCCTCCTGGATCAGACCAATGTAAAGAAATACAGCATGGACTCCCTCATGTCCAATTTCAGCTTCGTATTCCAGACGGTCTACCTCTTCCGAGACACGATCGCAAATAATATCCGCTTCGGTCAGCCGGATGCCCCGATGGAGCAGGTCATCGCCGCAGCGAAAAAGGCCTGCTGCGACGACTTCATCTCCGCACTCCCGGACGGCTACGAGACGATCATCGGAGAGGGCGGCGCAAGCCTCTCCGGCGGACAAAGGCAGCGGATCTCCATCGCAAGAGCAATCATGAAGGACGCTCCCATCATCATCCTGGACGAGGCGACCGCGAATGTGGACCCGGAGAACGAAAGAGAGCTCATGAACGCAATTCAGGCTCTCACAAAGGAAAAGACTATCCTGATGATCGCACACCGCTTAAAAACCGTGCGAAATGCCGACTGCATCTTTGTGATCGATAAGGGGAAGGTGGTCCAGAGAGGAACTCATGAAGAACTGATCCGAGAAGAAGGAATCTATCAAAGCTTTATCCGCTCCCGCAAAGAAGCGGTCGGCTGGAGGCTCGGCTCGGGATCGGAGCTGACAAACAGCGAAGAAGTCTGCCATCAGGCAGACTCGGAGCGTCCTTGAATCTTCTCGAAGAGAAGTTGAGTCTTAGACGGCTCTCAGACGGCTGATCTTTGCCGCCTTTCCTGCCGCAGTGTCGGTCCAACGCAGGACACTCTCGCTCCGGCTGCCGCGACCAGCGGCGCGTAAGCGATTTAAAAGACCAAATCTCAAAGCGCCGGGGCGGCAGACGGCCTGTTTATGGACCGGCAAAGCGGCAGGGCGACAAAGTGCGGACAGCCGTTGGTGAAGCGGAAGCTTCAAAGGAAAGAACTGTCTCCCGACGGGAGATCGGCTGATGCCCCCCGGGCAAAGCCGAGTCTCCAAGCTTCGAAGAAGCGAAGAAAAGCGCAGAAGTCTATCATCAGGCAGACAATGCGGACAGTGGAACAAGCCGAAATGGAATTCCCGTCAACGGCAATAGCTCCGGTAGAGCGCCGCCTGATCCGCGATGCACTGCCAGGTGCTGGAAGCAAATCCGCTCACGACAAGATAGTGCTTTCCGCTCTCGGAAACCCCGGAGCTCACCGCGCAGAACATGGACTGACGCACATAGCCGGTCTTTGCCGCCGTGACGGATACCCTTCCCGTGTCCTGCCCCTTGATCCTCTTCAGGAAAAGATTGGAAAGCCGTATCCCCGCCGCGTGCTTATTCGTCGCCGGAATACTGTACTCGAAGCTCTCCAGCACGGTGCGCGCGGTCGGATTTTTCATCGCGGCGTTCAGGATCTCCGCGGTATCCTTCACCGTCATATGGTGATTCGGATCATAGAGCCCGGTCGCATTGGAAAAATGCGCACCGGAGGAAAGCCCGAGCTCCTGCGCCTTTTGATTCATCAGCCCGACAAAGGCCGCCTCGCTCCCCGCGATCTCTCTCGAGAGGAGCATCACCGCATCCGCTCCGGAGGGGAGGATGACACCGTAGAGGAGGTCCCGCGCCGAGATCTGCTCTCCCGCCTCCAGACCGCAGTTGCTCGCATCGTGCGCATGAACATAATCGACGATGTCCTGCGTCACTGTGAGCCTCTTATCCAGGTCCGGGAGATGCTCCGCACAGACCAGGAGCGTCATGACCTTCGTCATAGACGCCGGGTTAATGACCTCCGATGAGTTCTTGTCCGCGATAATCCTGCCCCGGTCCAGATCGTAGACCACAGCATACTGACTGTTGATGAGATCCCCGATCGCCGCGGAATCCGAATCCGGCTGGAGCCCGGAGAGATTCGCCGATGCGCTGTCGGAGGGAGAAGCGGCGGAAACGATCCCCGTCCTGCTCTCCGACGTACTACTCTCCGCAGCTCCGGTCAAATTCTCCGAAAAGGCAATCTTCGCCCCTCCAAGCATCGACGAAAGCTGTATCGCACCCGCGAGAAAAAGCGCGGCATATCTCATTCTTCTCTTCATTTCCCCATCCCGTCTCTGATACATTCATGCCGAAGTCCCGGCATCCGTTGGAACCCTGCAAGGATCCCCAAAGATCGACTCCTACGGGGAACATGATACGGTCTCTTCCCTCTCCTGGCAAGCGACGAAAGTCTTACGATCCGCTGACCGTCTTCAGATACTCCTCCACCGCCTCCTTATACGCGCTGACCCTCGCTCCGACGATAGGCTTTCCGACGAAATTTCCCTCCTTGTCGATGAGAAAGGTCGTCGGGACGGCCGCCACCGTGCCGAGCATCGGGATCAGCTCCTCGTTCGGGACGATCTGGCGGAATTTCACACCGGACTGCTCCATGATTTTTTTCGCAAGCTCAATATGCTCCGAATCCTCCGGCCCGTTGATATCCCCGACAAGACCGAGAAGCTGCACATTCTCCGGAAGCTCCTGATCCCATTCCGCAAGCTCCGGCATCTCCCGGATGCAGGGCCCGCAGAAGGTTCCCCAGACATTCAGTACGGTGAGATCCTTCTCAGAAAAGATCGAATCCGAGATCTCCCCTCCGTCGATATCCGTCGAAGTAAAATGAAGAGCGCTCCCCTTTTTCTCCGCGCTGTCCTCCTTCTTTTCCTGCCCTTCCCCGGACCCGGATGAGGAAGCATCCTTTCCGCTTTCCTTCCCCTTTCCCTTCTCTCCTTCCGAAGGCTCCGCTTTCTCACTCCCCGCCGCATCCTTCTCTGAAGACGCCTCCGCCGCTGCCTTCCCGCCGGATGTCTCCGCTCCGCCGGAAGACTTCTGCCCGCAGGCAGAAAGGCAGAAGACAAAAAGCAGCGAAAGAACCGCCGCTGCCGTAAGCCTCCCTCTCATCCAACCCTGTCTTCTCAATTCATATCCTCCTTTACCCTATTAAAATCCACTTCAGAACCGGGCCAAGCGGAAAACACTCCGCCTTTCCCTCCCCATCATATCCTATCCCCCTCCAAAAACGCCAGAGA
The DNA here is from genome assembly GCF_000469565.1 of Oribacterium sp. oral taxon 078 str. F0263. Lineage (NCBI taxonomy): Bacteria > Bacillati > Bacillota > Clostridia > Lachnospirales > Lachnospiraceae > Oribacterium > Oribacterium sp. oral taxon 078. The sequence continues at coordinate 45,522 of NZ_KI273116.1, forward strand.
ATTTTGATCCCAGTGCCATAAAGTCCCGTTTCCGCGGCGTGCTTGCACGGCAGCGGATGCGGGACCTCATGGCACGTCCCTTCATGAGCATGAAGCGGGGTGAAGCCCCGCGATCATCCCTCACCTCAGCCTCATAAAGTCCCGATTCTACGTCGTACTTGCATGAAAATGGTAATTTGAAATCACGATATCTCATCCCTCTTATATCATTTTGCAATATGCCCCGCCTTGACTTTCCCCTCGTTTTTTCCTAAGGTATTTTCAGGGAATTCTGATTGATTTACCGTGCCCTGGCACATAATTTTATCAATTGCATCAGTTTTTCCTTAAATTTTTAAAAGCCGCTGTCATTTTTTGTTTTCAGGAGGAATTATGAAAAAAGAAAGCATCGCCGCTCTCCTTTCGCTCTCCGCCGCGTTCCTTATGCTGACAGGCTGCGGGAATGCCGTCACGGAGGAGACAGCCACCACTGCCGCCCAGGCGGATCAAAGCGCGGCGGACTCGAAGGCTTCCGAGAGCGGGGAGGAGAAAAGCGCATCCGCGGATTCCCGGAGCTTCACTTACGCGATCAAAGGGGACACCGGAAACACCATCAATGTCCTCACAGTGGACGACCGCTACGGTCTTATGACCATGAAGGCGCTCTACGCTCCCCTCTACTACATCCACCCGGACGGAAACGTCGACTATATTCTCGCAAAGAGCATGACAGCGAGCGAGGACGGAAAGACCTGGACCCTCGTTCTGAATGACGGCCTCAAATGGTCCGACGGCGAGCCCATCACCGCGGACGACGTCTTCTATACGATTGATTCCCACAACAAACAGGATCAGAACCTCTTCATAAACGGAAAAGCCATCGAGATGAATCAGATTGACGAGCATACGCTCAGCTTTACGACAGAGGTCCCATCCTCCTCCGTCTTCGAGCTCCTCTCCGCGGAGACCTTCATTCTCCCAAAGCATTACTACGAGAAGAAGGGGAATTTCGACGTGAACCTCCTGGAAGAGAAGCCGGTCTGCTCCGGCCCCTATACTCTGGACAGCTACATGACCGGCCAGTATCTGAAATTCAAGGCGAATGAAAACTCCGTCCTCGGAAAGCCCCAGATCGAAACCCTGATCTATAAGATCGTGGAAAGTGATGACACCGCGACTCTCGCTCTGCAAAACGGGGAGATCGACGCCTGGTCCGCTCTCCCGGATCTCTTAAAGCCCTATAAGGACAACCCCTCTTTTAAGATCTACACCTACTCCGAGGGCCGTGTCGCCTATATGAGACTCAATACGGCCAGCAAAAAGATGCAGGACAAATCCTACCGGGAGGGGATTCTCCACGCCGTGGATCGAAATGAGATTCTGCAGGCCGCCTATTCCGATCCGGAGTTTTACAGCGTCTCCTACAGCTTCCTCCCCAATGTCAGCGCCTATTATAATCCCGATGTGGAGAAGTTCGACCACGATGTCGAGCTCGCAAAAAAGCTCACGGCAAACGGCGCGAAGCAGCTGAAGATCGCCTACATCAATACCGACGAGGTCGAGAGACAGGCCCTCACCATCCAGTCAGAGCTGAAGGAAGCCGGGATCGATCTCGAGCTGAACCCGCTAGACGGCGCGGCGCTCACCAAGGTCGAAAAGGACAAGCAAAACGGCGACTATGATATCCTGCTCGGAGGCTATATCATGGGCATCGACCCGAGTACCTTCTCCCAGCTCTTCTCGAAGGATAAGGACAATAACTATAACTTCGACGCCCCCGAGATCGACAAGCTCTGGAGAGAGGCCGACATGGAAAGAGACGAGGCGAAGCGGAAGGAGCTCTATAATACCATCCAGCAGAAAATTCAGGAGGAGGCGATCTTCTATCCCTTCGGCTCCAACCTGAAGATCCTGGTCGCAAATCAGAAGGTCCATGGCATCGAGGAGGCCGGACTGGTGCCGATCTATACCTTTAACGACCTCTCAAAGCTCTCTATCGCCTCCTGATGCCGGCTCAGCTAAACTTGAGCCTAGAACAAAACGGGGGCTCTTGAGTTATCCTTAAGCGGCAGCACGATACCGGCTAAAGCCCACTGCGCCTAAAAACGAAACGGGGGCCCTTGAGCTATCCTTAGTCGGCAGCACGATACCGGCTAAAGCCCACTAAGTCTGAGACAAAGCCCGGGCCTCCGGCGCAGGATCTTGCGCACTGCGCCGGAGCTAAGCCGGAATATTGTTCCTTTGCCTTAGCCTCTGCACGCTGTCTCACCGCTTCCGGGGAAGGGCCGCCAGGACGGCAGCCCTTCCCCGGAAGCAATGTCAGAGATATTGCACAGGGTTCCAAAGCGAAGGGCAGGCTGCGGGAAATATCCGCCTCCGCGTGGGACTTCCCTGCACACAGGCCGCCTTTTCCCGCAGTATCCGACAGAAAAGCGCAGCGAGTCAGACGGAAAAGACAAAAGAGCAGCGAAAGACAGAAGAACAGAAGAAATCCGGAGGAGAACGACATGGCAAAATACATCGCGAAGCGGATCCTGAAGGCAGTCCCGCTTCTGCTCCTGATCACGGTGATCTGCTTCGTCCTCATGAAGCTTGCCCCTTACGACGCGGTGGATGCTCTCACGAGGCCAGATATGAGCCAAGCGGAGATCGACAGGATCCGGGAGTCCTACGGCCTGAACGATCCGGTCGCCGTACAGTATCTCCGCTGGCTGAACAATCTCCTGCACGGAAATTTCGGCTACTCTCTCCTCTCGCATACCAGCATCAAATATGATCTTCTGATCCGGATCCCGAACACGATCCTTCTGATGCTCCCCTCCTATCTCACAGCCTATCTCCTCTCGATCCCGCTCGGACTCCTCGCGGGGTCCCGCCGGGGGAAGTGGCCGGATAAGCTGATCGACGGCTTTTGCTCCATCGGGATCGCCACCCCGACCTTCTGGTTCGCCATGCTCCTGATCTATGCCTTCGGCTATCGGATGAAGCTCCTCCCCATCCTCGGGATGCATACCGTGGGGATGGAAAAGTCTATCCCGGACCTGCTTCGGCATTTCCTCCTCCCCTACCTCGTCCTGATCTTCTCCTTCCTCCCGGACTTAACCCGCTTCGTCCGCTCCTCTGCGATCGGACAGTGGAAGGAGGACTATGTGCTCGTACAGAAAGCCTTTGGCGCAGGCCGTTCCGAAATCCTCTTCCGCCATGTGGCGCGAAATGTCCTGATTCCCCTCATCACGAAGCTCGGCATGGCGCTCCCGCTCCTTGTGACCGGCGCCGTCATCACAGAGACCGTCTTCTCCTGGCCCGGCATCGGAAGCTACTTCGTGAAGGCCGTCCAGGCGATGGACTACCCGATCGTCATGTCGGTCCTCGTGCTCTCCGGCTCGCTCGTCATCCTCGGAAATCTCCTCTCCGATATCCTCTACTCGATCGTCGACCCGAGAATCCGTTCCACCTGAATCTTCGCAGCTGCAATGCAAAAGCTCACATAGATTCACATAGATAATGATGGCAGACTTCTGTGCTCGGGACTCGGCTTCCGGACGACCGCCTTGTCCATCGTTTGTCCGTCCAATATTGGACGCATCTATAAGACCCTGAGGAAAAGCATGAAAGAAAGCAAAAAGCCCGAAGGACGGGCAAAAAACAGAAGGATGGAGGCTGCTGTGCTGGAGTTTTGCAGTGACAGACAGGCTGCTTTTGCCGCGTCTTACCTGCTCCTCATCTTCCTCATCAGCATCCTCGTCTTCCTCTTCCGCGGCCTGGATCCCGATAAGATCGACGTTCTCCATAAGCTCCAGCCCCCGAGCCCCCTGCACTGGTTCGGAACCGACAACATGGGACGGGATTACTTCGCGCGCGTACTCTACGGCGGTCAGGTCTCCCTCCTCGTCGGTGTGCTCGCCATGCTGTGCTCTGTCCTGATCGGAGTCACCGTCGGCATGCTCTCCGGCTATTTCGGCGGACTCATCGACGGCTTCTTCATGCGCCTCGTCGATATCTTCCTCTCCATCCCCTGGCTCATCATGGTGACGGTCTTCGGACTCCTCTTTAAAAAGGGCCTCCTCTCCATCATCTTGGTCATCGGCATCTTCTCCTGGATGGACATCGCGAGGATCGTCCGCTCCGAGGTGCTCGCCGTAAAGAGCCGGGAATACGTTCAGTATGCGGATTTCATCGGGATTCCCCCTCTCTCCGTCATGACGGGACACATCCTCCCCGCGGTCTTCTCCACGATCATTACCGCCTCGACCTCCACCATAGCGGGAGCGATCATGACGGAATCCGCCCTCTCCTTCCTGGGCCTCGGCGTCCAGCAGCCTATGTCCTCCTGGGGCTCCCTCCTTCAGCAGTCCCAGAAATACCTGCAAAACGCCCCCTACATGGCGCTCCTCCCCGGGATCCTCATCATCCTGACCGTCTACTCCTTTAATAAGCTGGGAGATATCCTCCGTGTCTTCGCGGAGCCGAGGGTCCGCGCCGGGGAAGAGGATATGCCGCGGGAGGCCGGAGGAAAGAGCGGAAACGAGGAGACAGCGCAGGAAAAGAGCGGGGAAGGAAGGGCAGAAAATCCCCCGCGGGAAGACAAGGAAAGAGAAGAAGCGGAGATCCCGGCGCGGGAAGCCAGCGAAAGAAAGGAAACGGAGATCCCAGTGCGGGAAGCCAGCGAGAAAAGAGGAAAAGATGAGTGAGAGCCCGGAGAAAAATATCCAGAAAGAACAGGAGATGGAGAAGCGGAAGGACAGCGCCAGCGCTCCTCTCCTCGAGATCAGAGGCCTTCACGTCTCCTTTCAAAGCCGCGGCAAAAAGCTCCAGGCCGTTCGCGGCATCGATCTGAAGCTTGCTCCCGGAGAAATCCTCGGCCTCGTCGGAGAATCCGGCTCCGGAAAATCCGTCGCCATGAAGGCCGTCATGAATCTCCTTCCGGAAAATGCAAAGATCGAAGCGGACAGTATCCGCCTCAACCATCTCGAGCTTCTCTCCCTCTCTGAGACGGAGCGAAGAAAACTATGCGGAAAAACTGTCAGTATGATCTTCCAGGACCCGATGACCTCTCTGGACCCCCTCATGAGCGTAGGAGGACAGCTCGCGGAGGTCCTTCACAGAAACGCAGCGCTTCGGACGAGAGCAGAGATTCGGGAGCGATCTATCGACATCCTGAAAAAGGTCGGCATCCCCGCCCCGGAGGAGCGCCTTCGCCAGTATCCCCATGAGCTGTCCGGCGGCATGCGGCAGAGGATCCTGATCGCGATGGCCCTTTGCTCCGGTCCGAAGCTCCTCATCGCGGACGAGCCGACGACCGCCCTCGACGTCACGATCCAGGCCCAGATCCTCTCCCTCCTGGACGAGCTTCGGAAGGAATTCCAAAGCTCCATCATTCTGATCACCCACGATATGGGAGTCGTCGCCTCGATCTGTCAGCGGATCGCAATCCTCTACGGCGGCCTCATCATGGAGAGCGGCAGCGCGGAGGACATCTTCTATCACGCGGGACATCCCTACACGAGGGCTCTCCTCCGCGCGGTCCCCGGCGGAGATATCGAAGAAGGAAAGCGCCTCCTCGCGATCGAGGGTTCTCCTCCCTCCCTCATGGAGCTCCCGAAGGGCTGCCCCTTCGCGCCCCGCTGTGAAAGAGCAAAGGAGCGCTGCTTCCGGGAGCTCCCGGGACGGACGACGCTTGGCGAAGGCCATGAGCTCTTCTGCCACAATCCTTGAACAAAAAGGGGGATTTCATGCTTCAGACAGAAAAGCTCTTCGAGATCAGAGGGCTGAAAAAATATTTCCCGATCAGAAGCTTCCTCGGTGGAAAGCGCGGCGATGTAAAGGCCGTAAATGATGTGAGCTTCTCGATCTACCGCGGGGAGACCTTCGGTCTCGTCGGAGAATCCGGCTGCGGAAAGTCCACGCTCGGGCGTCTCATCCTCCGGATGCTCGAGCCGACCGCCGGGGAGATCCTCTATAAGGGAAAGGACATCCAGCAAAGCCCTCCGGGGCGGCAGGAGATGCAGATCATCTTTCAGGATCCCTACTCCTCCCTGGATGCCTACTGGAACATCGGGGAGATCCTCGCGGAGCCTCTCCGCTTTCAGCCCCTCTCCGCCCGGGAAAAGCAAGAGAGAATCGAAGCCATGCTCGAAAAGGTCGGCCTGAAGCCGGAGGACACGCAGCGCTTCCCCTACGAATTTTCCGGGGGCCAGCGCCAGAGGATCGGCATCGCGAGAGCCCTCATGCTGAAGCCCGAATTCATCCTCTGCGATGAGCCCATCGCCGCCCTCGACGCCTCCATCCAGGCCCAGGTCGTCAATATGCTCCAGGATCTCCAGGAGGAGTTTCATTTCACCTACCTCTTTATCTCCCACGACCTGAGCATGATGCGCTATATCAGCAGCAGGATCGGCGTCATGTACCTCGGTTCCCTGGCGGAGCTGGCCCCGAGCCGCGAGCTCTATGAAAGACCGCTCCACCCCTACACCAAGGCCCTCCTCTCCGCCCGCCCCGTCGCGGACCCCGAAAAAGCCCGCGCCATAAAGCGCCTCCCCCTCTCAATGGAGCTCCCAAGCCCCCTGGACAATCTGCCGGGCTGCCCCTTCGCTCCTCGCTGCCCCTTCGCAAAGCCGCTTTGCCGCGAGGAAAAACCCGCGCTCCGAGAGCTCTCGCCCGCGCACTTCGTTTCCTGCCTCCGGGCGGAGGAAATCTCTCCGGAGAACGGCTGAATTTATCCCAGCGTCGGATTCGGATGGCTGTCATCCGGAAATCGGCGCATGCGGTATAGAAAATATTTGGCACTGTTAGTGCAGCAATATGGTTAACATCGCTCAGCGAATCTGCTATACTTTATTCGACGGGAAGCTTCAGGAAGGCAGACTGTGAACCACTAGAGCCAAGGCCCAGCGGGAAGGACGGTATTTTAAATGCGCCTGAAGTCCCCGTCTTTTCTGTTTTCGATATCCCTATATCAATAGGGATAAAGTTCTAAAGGCAATTGTTATCTGAATCATATTGATCCAAATCATAACAAGCTTCGTTCCTCCTCGCTGTTTCGGTGCCTGCAGCTTGGCATACACCAAAGCGAACGGAAGCTTCTTGACCATCAGAACCATTTATGACATATACAGCGAACTTAAAAGAGACAAAGAGCCGCCGGTTTATACGACTCTGCAGCAGGACATGGATTCCTTCTAAACTAAAGAAAATCCCTGTGAAGTCAACAGCCCTCACAGGGATTTCTTCTTATTTGTCATCATAGTGCCCGCGGCAGTGAGCGATATAAATGCGCCCATCTTCGATATGGTAAACGAGGCGGTCTTTTTCATTGATCCTTCGGCTGAATTCACCCTGCAGATTTCCCCTCAAGGCTTCCGGCTCACCGATACCGTTCATTGCGCCGTTTCGTTCGATGTCCTTGATTAGAAGGTTGATACGCTTGAGAATCTTTTTGTCCTGCGTCTGCCAGTACAGATAATCCTCCCATGCGTCATCAGACCATATTTTCTCAGTCATCGTCAGTTTCAATCAGCTCATGAGCACTGCCTTTGCCCGCACGGAGTTCTTTGACAGATTTCAGCACATATGCCTGGTTTTCAGCGCTGAAGAATGAATCTTCCTGTCTGATCTCAAACGGTATTCTTCTTTCACGCAGAACAGCTTTCACATAGATGTTAATCGCAGCAGACGAAGTGAGACCGACGGATGAGCAAAAGGCGTCAAAGCTGAGTTTATCCTTCTCATCGACGCGTGCTGTGAGTGTTGACAGTGCCATCACGAGGCCCTCCTTTCCTTAAATTGACTTTATTATAGCGCCAAGGGAATACGGAAGCAAGCGATTGTATTATGAAAGCAAAGAAAGGAAGCTTATCAAATGGCCAGAAGGATACAGAGGATGAAATGCGTTGAGTTGTAACTCGAAATGCCAATTTGTAAGGCGGGATGCTTGTTTTTAAATTGAAAACTGCGCCAAAGGCCCCGTCTTTAGGGTTTAGCACTATAAAAGTTTAGGTCCTTCTCCAGCCGTCATACCCTTGAAACCAGCATAACTGCTGGCTTTTTTTATTTCCAAAGATCAAGTTCATAAAAAGAAGATAATAGATTTACTGTATAAGATTTACTCTATTGATGGAACGATATATGGTTTCATCGATATGGTTATCGTTATCGTTGAGGGATCCAATAGAGATATGGGCACAACATATACTCTCCTCAATGAGGTTCTCGTTCCGAACATCCAGAAAAATCGGATTCTCGTAATCATAAATCAAGCTGATATGGCCATGAAGGGAAGACATTGGAATCCTTCTATCCAATCACCGGATTCACAATTACTTACCTTTCTTGAGGAACAAGCAGTATCTATCCAAAAAAGAGTACGAGAAGCTACGGGGATCAATATTATAAAACCCGTGTATTATTCTGCCGAATACGGATGGAATGTTCAGACTGCATTCGATTTTATAATTGATCATATGCCGTCTCAAAGAAGACCATTATTGCACTAAGAGCTTAGACATGAATTAGCAGAAAATCGCACTTTAAAATGCGTGACGATTCGTAACTTTAAGGGGGATCTGATAGAATCCCCCTATAAGAATTTTTCAAAATCTGCTATGATTCCGAGCCAGAACCAATTCCCTCCTCAGAATGAATATCCTGAATCAACAGCCTGCATTTTTTCTGAAGATCTTCCAGTTGACGACACGCAGCACTTCTGTTTGAGCGTGTATCTCTTATCTCCTGAATGTTCTCATCAAGCGCCGCAATAGATGTCTCCAATGGGCAATTCACATAGTCCTTGATAAACTGTCTCCCGAAATCCTCCAGTTCGTTCGCAACGCCATTAAACTGGCTCCGTATGTTCTGGCGATTGTTCTTTAGGTCCTCCCTTATCCTCGCCTCCTCTTGTTCGGTCTTGATCTGTATAAAAACGGAGAGTGCTACGCCTAAGAGACCAAGAACCTGTCCGCCGATTGCAATCCCTCTCGTTATCTTTATAGCCTGCCAGGGTATAAACTTAATTCCGATACTGTGGCCAACATCCAATACCATCTGATGAATCATACTTCCGGAGAAATTAGTAAGCGACATTCCTCCCTGTGCCCCGGCTTTATAGACACTTTCACGCACTAGCTTTCCGGCTTCTTGGAATCCGGAACCGGCATATAAAATTATTTTCTTGATGTTTTCCGGAAGCCCCTCAAATTTACCCCTCAGCCTTGTTTTCAGATCCTTTGAGAATTCAGAGTTTTCTATGACATCTAGCTTCCGTCTCATCTCATTCAGGCGCACCTTTATAATCTCTCTAGCATCCGACTGACATTTTTCAACGATATTTTCTGTCTCCCGGATTGCCCCTTCCAGCTCATTTTCAACTTCTTCCTTTTTACATCCTTCTACCAGAAGATTAGCAGCAGCAAGCCCAATATCACGAATCTGAGATGCGGCCGTAGTATAAACGTCTTTTACTTCTTGCTGCATACGGCCTCTCGCTTCACTAAGCAGATACCTTTGCTGCATGAAGTCCTCTTCCAGCGCATCGATATCGGCATCAGATGATTTGGGCTGTAATTCCTTAATGGCCTTTTCCAGCTGGCCTTCAACGATATACAATTCGGTCGTAAGCTTTGAGGAGACTCCCCTTTCTTCAACGAATCGATTTAGAGTATCGACAAACTGTACATAACCACTGCGTGCGAGAAGCTCATCCGCAAGCTCCGGATCCTCGATTCTTTCCTCGACACTTTCAAGATATGATTCCGCATCCAGGAAGGACAAGTTAAGCTGTTCCGGAGTGTATGGCTCCAGAACCTTTTTCAGATCCTCCCGGATGATGTTTTGCTGCTCAACGGTATTTCCTTCCGCCGTCCTGTCCATTTTATTGACAACAAGGATCATTTCACCGGCTTTATCCTTATCGATAGCGAGCTTCCTGAAATGATTGGCAATATAGGAATCAAACAACTCATTCGTAATGACGAACACCAGCATATCCGCTGAAGCAATAGCGTCATAGGATATCGCGTCATGATCCGGTCTCAGCTGTGTGTGAATGCCCGGAGTATCCACTACCTCAATACCATTCCAGTTATATCTATGTGCCTGTTGAGTGGTGATGCCCGCGCCAATCGCAATATCCCCTCTTCCTGTCAGCATTTTTAGGATAGATGACTTCCCCGCACTATACTGTCCGGCAAATACGAGCTTTATAGTATCGTTCTTATTATCATCCTGAACTTGGAAATCTGCACCTGCAGATATCAAAGCCACACGCGCCTTTTCTTTTAATTCTGCGCTTCTTTGAGCAAATTCGGCAATCTTAAGCATATTCTTTACCTCACTCATTCGTTATTAATAGTCTGGAAAACTGCTGCGCCAAACGCACTCTAGTCTTCATATCAGAGGAAGCCTTTTTCAACGGTATATGCGCTACACCGATTTTCTCCTCAATATTGATCCGATTCCTATCGATATCTCTGCCCAGAATTCTCGAGATGAGGACTCGCTTATTATCGGAATCAAATACAAAGTTGATACGTTCCTCCATAAGCCGATGCAAATCCTCCTTCTGCTCTTTGGGAAAAACTGTCCCATCACTAAGCAGAATCAAAATCGTATCCCCTGGAATCCTGGCAACCGACTGCGCATGATATTGCAGTCCTTCCGCGCCTATTAAACGTATTGCTTCTGTCAAAATCTGTTCGTTCAATTCCAGCAAGTGATTATTTAGTCCCCAAGATAATTCTTTCTGTGTATCAGCCAAACGAAAGAGGATGGAATTGATCTTATTCATTTCTGTTATCATCCTCTCTATTTTGACGGATACAAGCGAATCCAGATTCCTGTTCATCTGAATCTCAAGGGTATCACATATCTTCTGTACATTCTCTTTGAGTTTTTTTTCAAGTTGCCTTCTTGCTTCCAACTCTTTTTCGTTTCGGCTCGTAAACAAATAAGATCCTATGGCCCATATCACAGAAACCGCCAATAACGCCAGAGAAAACGGTAAAGCAGCAACGCCAAACAAAGGCGCTACTATGGCCGCTATGCTTAAGCCTCCGCTTAAAGTAATCATGGACCAATTCCAAATCCTTTTCTCATCAACAATCTCCTGCATGCGAAGAGATCTGTCTCTCTCAGATGACGTAGAAAATTTCAATTCGTTTGCAATCTCTCTGGAGACCTCTTTGAACTTGTCTTTACATTTCGCTTCCAAATCCTCAAGAAATTCCCGACATTGCACCTCTACTTTCCGTGATTTAAGCAGCTGATTCCAGGCCCTATCCGCATTCTGGTCGTCAAAATGGTCCTCGGCAAATGAGGCAATCTCTCCATTAAGCTCGCTTTTTATCTTTACAATAAGTGACTTAATCCGATTCTTAGCATCATGATAAAATACATTCTTCCACTCCTCAAGCTGCCGCTTTTTCGCAAGGATCGCACGCCCCTGTACGCTGTTTATCCGGCTTTGCTCCAAAAGATTCTCCATAGTTTCAAGAATCGGATTCGAGATAGTATCTATAAATGTTTTTATTCTATAGAACTTGCCCTTTGCTCTGACCTGTTCCACAATCCGTCTTTTCAAAATATCAATCCGACTGACCGCCTGAAATCTGCCGCTCCTTTCCGGGTCATCCATTTTTAGAGCAACATAGGCTGATTTCAAGTGTACATTTATAAAGGGAATATTGTCCCATCTCTGTCCGAATTGTTCTGAAAACGACAGAAATTGATTTCGAATTTTATCCAGCCTCTCCTTATCAAAGCGCTTGTTCACATCCCGCAGAGCCAGCTTCAGGCTCTTATTCTCTGCCATTGAAGCTTTGACATTCATAATGCATATGATCGGTTTCCCCGTATCATGAATCCTGCTGAAACACTCTGCTTCCGCCGCCTGCGGGGCATCATCCGTTAGCAGAAATAGAATCAAATCAGCAGACCTTGCCGCACGAAAAGCAATCTTCTCATCGTCCTCTCCCTCGAAAGCTCCAATCCCCGGGACATCCGTTATTTCAAGTCCCTTCCAAGTGTACTTACGGACATCTCTGGTTGTTCGCTGCGATCCTTTGCCAATAGAAGCCCCGTCTCCCTCAGTCAGAATTTCCATCAGTGTGGATTTTCCGGCCATGGTCCTTCCAAAAAGCGTTATAGAAAACTTTGACAGATTTTTACCTAAATTTTGCAGCTCCTTATTGACCTCAAAGGATAAATGATAAAAGGCATCTCTGATTTCGGCTAACTGCTTCTCCAATGGTTCTACATCTTCTGTCGCGCGATATGGAGAATGATTTATATCCGTAATCGTTCTCTGTACTTTTTCCTGTGCGGCAGCCAAGGTTCTTTCCAAATTCTTTTCTTGCGCTGAGGCTATCTTATATCCGATTTTTGCGGACTTATTGCATTCCTTCAGCACCCGCTCCAAATTCTCTTCGTCCATGTTATTCCTTCTCACTTCTCCTTCAAAAATAGACTCAGGCCGTCCAGATAAAAGATCAGCGTCAAAAGCTCATATCGCCTCGCGGTATAGCCATTTTTTTCCGTTTCCCGAAGAAAGTCCGTGAGAATTTTGGATGGCAGGACATTGGAAGAAAGGCCTCCAAGCTTTCCCTCAGAGATCAGCTCTCCATGATGAAAAGATGGTTTTATCCTCGATAATTTGAGCTTGTACTCCTGATACAGATTTTGGAACTTGCTGTAATTCCAGCTGCTGTACCCTCCATCCTCAACCCAAAGTCTCGCCTTATCCTTTTTCCAACCATAGCTCATTCCCAGCTTATGAAACCTCGTTCGAATCCATCCCACCTCCTTTTCCAATTCGCTCTCGGCGCCAATCAATATGATTTCCTCTTCTTCCGTCAGCTTCTCTTTCTCCCGCAGATACTTTTTCCATGATAAGCAAAGGATCTCTTCTTTCCCATCAATATCCGCATTCTGCCGCAGTAAATTTTCTAAATTCCGGGCGGCACTCTCACACCCCTCCCCAAATACCAGAATCCACTTTCCCTTCTTCATCCGCCGCCTCTCTCCCGATCCTCCGAATCAGAATTTTGTTTTCTTTTTGATTATTCCGATCTCTTACAGAATTCTTCGTTCCTAATACAGTACCGGTCTTTTTTATATTGCTGAATGACTGATCTAAGATTCCCTCTCCAGAAATCCTTACGATTCAGACTCCCCTCAGCAGCTCAATCCTTCCCATCCCCATATCGCATAGCTCTCCCTGGTAGCGTGTACACTTACAGACATGTGGAGAAATCCCAAGGCGCAAATCTTTTCCATGCTTATGTTCTTCATAGGTTTTAACCGTCTTTTTAAATACCTGGTCCGTCACATAAAGTGCATCCTCCGGGGAGAAGAGCGCGTAAACCACTGTCTTTGAGAGAAATCCCACTCCTCCCCCGAGCCACACAAGTCCGCTCTCCTTCCTTCCTCTCCCAAAGCGCTTGTAGAAACGCTCATAACATAATTCCTGGAAGAAATCCAAAGCGGCAAAGATATCCTCTATCCTGTAGGGGAAAATAGTTTCATCGATACTCAGGTCAAAGAAGATCTCCGTCCCCGGCTTCAGGGCTTCCCGGAGAATCGGAAGCGGTCTCTCCTCCCTCCTGTCGCAGCTATAATCAATTTTTTGACAGAGCAAAAGCTGTTTCTCGGATATCTCATCGCTGTCACCGACTATGAGCCCCGCCATGACGGAATTGACCGCATCCTTCGGATTCTTCTCGTTTCGCTTCAGCCTATGGAATATTTCGCTCTCCAGATCCTCCGCCTGATTCCGAAGAAAAGTGTCTCTCTTTCCTCTTCCCTCTTCTGCCGCACTTCGAACTCTCTTTTCGATCTCCGCATCGCTCTTTCTCCGCTTCCCAAGCTCCCACGAAAGGATTGCGGTCCGAAGCATCCCCTTTATGCTGCTGCCGGGAATATAGGGCTTTTCATAAGTATCCTTTTGAAAGCTCTGTATCCCCTTTGGCGTCGCATTTCTCCCATTCTGCGGATTGATAAAGGCATCTCCCGTATCCATGGAATATCGTATCCAGGAGGAAATTACAGCCTCCGAAATTCCCTGAGCCTGCAGCCATTGGTAGAGATCCGGCGCGGTTTTTCTCTGATCCAGCATATATTCTTCAAAGGCCCGCGCGCGGCTTGAAAGCAAATACATAAACATCTTTTTCTGATCCGGAATCTCCACCGGGGCCCTGCGACTCCTCCTGATGTATTCCTTCTTCCCGATCAATTTTCCATCTCCCACATAGATCGGAGACAGAGCCGTAATCCTGATCCTGTAATGCTTCAGATAGTCCTTCATCTTCCTACCCCCAGAAACAATCCTCTCGCATAGCGATAGACCGGATGAGCGCCTCCCTCATTGACCGGATATACTCCACCCTGAAAACGATTCCGAAAGCAGGACCCGGACCGGAAGGTATAGAGGTCCCGTTTCTTTTGCTGTTCCGGTGAAAAATTCTCTGAAAGGATGAAGCCGGACCGCTTCTGAAGGAGGTAGGATGCTCCCTCAAGCGCACTCTCCAGCTCCTCTTCTGCGGGAAGTGCGGAGCAAAGAAGCATATAACGCTTTCCTTCCCGCGTCATGGCATTCTGAAGCTCCCCCGGAAGCTCTCTTCTCTCATAGGAAAATCTCCCCTTCCCGCTGGAACGTTTCCCACCGATCCCGCTGTAGGAGAGGCTCTGAAATAGAACTTCTATGAGTTTCTCCTCTTTATCCGACTCCAAAGCAAAAATAAGATAGAGACCATTTCCCTCTCGGAAAAAGAAGTCGCCGACACAGTACGGAAGTGTATCATCGCCAGATCGACTGACGGCGGCCCGCATCTGGCTGCTCTCCTCTCCCAGCTCACTGAGATCGCAGTGCTCCGCATGAAGCTCTCCCCGAAAAAAGTCCTCCAGAAGCTCTGCCGGGACATATTGAATCTTTTTAAAACGCTTCTTCTCCTTACTGTCTCCCGGATCCTTTGGCTCCACATAGAGCATCGGCTTCGGAAGAAAATACCGCTCCTTCAGAAAAGGAAAGGCGTCGGAAAAGCACAGAGCTCCACTTCTTACCGTGGTGTAAAGTTCCTCTTCTATCCCCAGCTTTAAAGCTTCCATGTAAAATGCCGAAAACAGAGTATCCGCCGAAAAGCAGGATGCACTCTCGTTCAGCATTCCCCTCCCGAAATGGACCGGAGTGCTAAACCTCAGTCTGTATATCAGATGTTTCATGGCAAACTCCTCCCAACTCTCCCAGAAGATGATTGCACTGTTCCATAATTTCCGGTCTCAGTGCACCCACTACCGTCTCCGCCTTAAGTCCTTCAAAGCGCACCTTCCCGTAGCCCCGAGAGCCATGTCCACCCAAATAGTCGTACTGCAAAAGCCTGAGTCCCTCTCTGATAAGCTCAAAATCTCTCAGAATCTTCTCCTCCTCAGCCTCGGGCTTCCTCCTTAGACTCTGGGTCTTCCTTCCTTTGCTCCGGTTCATAGATCAAAGACAGGCCGAATTTCGTCCCGCGGATCACCCGTTCAATCTGCCGGGGATTCGCCACAGCGCTCAGTCTGTTGATGGTATTTTCAAACTTGACTTCCGTACTGTGAATGCCAAGCTCCGAGAGCTCCTTCCCGTTCAAGAGAAACATATCGGAAAAGAGAAGTCTCCCTACCTTTACCTCTCCCTTCTTCGCAGAGCCAAACAGGCTTTTCAGTTCTGCGCTGTCCTGATCCGGTGCGGAGGCCGGCCGCTCATTATAGCGCTTAGCCATAAGGCTGCGGAGCTTCCCCTTCAGACTGCTCCCGGGGATCATGGGCTCCATCGTGCGGGCATCCCGGATGACCGGAGAATCCACAGCGCCGATCGCCGCGAATGCTCCATTTCCCCCGATATGCGTCCCCGTGACAAGTTCCATCGTTCCGCTGATCTCTATCTTTGCAAACATGGTCATTTCCCCCTCTTAATCATCTTTTCCGCCATAATATTTGCGAAATGCCACAAGTGATTCCAGATAACGATGGAAGAGGAGGAACTTTTCTCTGCTTCCTCCTATCTTCTTAATCTGCTCAAAGGCACCTGCTTCATTCAAGAGGGCCTTTACCCCCTCGCCCCCCGTCCTTCCCGACTCATAGTAGAGACGCACCCTCATATAACTGATTTTTGCTGCGATCGCCTTTGGCAGGAGGTCGTCCTTTCTCTCCAAAACCTCATTGTATATATCGGAGGACATCGAAAGCAGATTCCGAAGCTTGGAGGTAGAGACTATCTTTTCCGGATTTCCGCGTTTGTCCTTTCGTTCTAGGAGCGCTTTAATCACTTTTTCCGCTTCATCCACATAGTTCTCCTCATTGATATTCCGGTGAACCTCCTGCTCTTCTGCCTGCTGTCCCGTTCTCCCTCCGAAATTCTGGCCTGAATTTCTCTGATAGTTTCCTCCCCGGTTTTGGTAATTTCCTCCTCCATTAAACCTCTGTACGCCCATCATCCTTCCTCTCCTCCCTTTCTCTGCTTCTATAGATGTAGAGATAAATCGCTGTGATCAGCTGTCTCCTGTCCTCACGCTCCCCAATCCACCGATACATCTCTCCTGAAAAGCTCCGGTAAGCTTCCGCCTCCTCTGCTCCTTCTCCCTCCTCCGGCTCCATTCTCGATAGAAAGTAAACAAATCTGGCTCGATTGATCCTATCCTCAGAGCGAAGCAGCTCAAGGATATGATAGAGGAACGCCTTGCCGTGGTTTTTCGTCAAAGAGAAGTACTCCTCTATCTTCCGATATTTCTCCCCTAACACGTTTCCTGTGAAATCCTCCCAGAAGTAACGTCCCCCCTCTTCAAAAAGGGTGAGCGCATTCTTTTCCCTTTTCCCGGCCCCCTTTCCGGCACTCCCCGGATCCGCTGCCCTTTTTGCATAGTCCTCAAGCTCTGCCGTCTCCAGCGCGATGCGATTGATCGGATATCCGGGGCGGTAGATTCCGATCCCTCCGGACAGGCTCAGACTCCCCTCCGTGAAGCGGAGAAAAGCAGTATGAATATCAATAGACGCCTCCAGAACATCATTCCATGCTCCCACGAGAAAGATATCATCCCCTCCGGAATAAACGATACTGACATCCCGTCTCTTCTCCTCCTTCTCCTTTCGTTTCTGACATTGCAGACTGTCCGAGCTCCCCTCTTCCAAAATCCGGTTGATCTCACACTTAAAAAACAAGGAAAGCTGTCGGGAAAGCGCCGCGGTCCGCGACAAGGTTTCATACCGGTTCCCAAGCTCCTCTGAATGAAAGCCATTGACAAAGCTGTGCCCCAGATTATCCACATCTCCCCGGAACACCGCAATCCGCTCGATCCCCTCTGCCTCTTTGGCCAGATCCTCAAAAGTATCCTTACTGTGATAATCTCCGACCCAAAGCTTCGCCGTCACATCCTTTTGACCCTGGATCTGATTTTTCCGATAGCTCCTGATATAACCGTCCCGGCATTTTTCCCTCTCCAAGAATTCCCTGCTCCCCGCCACCAAAGCCTTCCCATAGGGAAGCGGCAGTGCATCCGGATAAGGGACGTCCTCCCGGAAGATCAAAAAATACTCCTCCTCCAGAATTTTATTGGACATGCCAAGGAGAGCCCGGCAGAGAGGACAATGCTCATCCTTGTCCAGCTTCTCCATCCTGCGGCATATAACGCACTCCCGCTCTCCTCTTCGCTTCTGCCGATTCAGGCTTAAGATATCCGATACCGTATAGCGATGGCTCTTTTGCTCTGAGATCTCTCTTGACAGCTGCAAAAACAGTCCCCGGTAAGCCCCGTCCGGCTCATTTCTCAGCTGCTTTGCGCTGCATTCCGCGTAGCTGCAAGCCATGTAGAGAGCCACTCCGAACTGCTCCATAAACCAATGATTCAGCTCCTTCTGAAGCTCATTCAGTTCCTTCTTGCATTGCTCCGTATTCGGAAGCAGGAGATAGCTGTGTCCTCCTCCCGCATAGATCAGCACAGAACGGGAGAGTGATAGCCTTTGCAGCATTTCATCGATCACATGCTCCATGAGGAGCTCCAGATAGAAACTCCTTGCGCGAAGCCCCTTTAAAGCCCCCTTGCTGCTGATCGTATAGATAAAATCCTGGATTCCGGAGACATCCATAGAGAAGAGCAGAAAATTCTTGTCCTCCCACGCTCTCTCCTCCTGCTCCAGCACATAGGAGCGGTAATCCCGGATCCCTCTGCCCTCCAGCGCCTGGAAAAGGCATTCAGCAACAGCCGCTGTCATCTTGACATGATCATAGAGGGAGATATCCGTATCTTCCCTCTTTTTCGTGTCCAAGGGAAGATACGAAAGAATCTCCTCCAGCACGGAGAGCAAGGAATAAAGATATTCTTCCGACAGCGTAAAGTCCTTGAGCACCCGCTCCAGCCGCCCCTCTGCCTCCTGAAAAAATCCGGCATCGCTCCGGAATGTCTCCTCCGTCGGATACGGAATCCCGGCCTTCGGATCCAGAAGCACTCTCTCATAATGCGCATTGCCGTTTTTCCCATTCAGACGATTAAAAATGCTGCGAAGCGGGAGGCTTTGGTCAAATTCCTCCTCCCTCTCTCCGCCTTCCTTTCGGTCCACCGCCGCGGCCACCTTCTTTGCCAGACAGCAAAGATAAGCCGGATTGTCCTGCCCCAGTTCAGAATCCTGCAGCCGTTCTCTATCGTGTAAAGAAACGCAATCCAAAATCCTTGAATCCAACGATGGCTGCAGCCTCTTCAAAAGCTCCGCCCCGGCCCGGGAGGGATTCCTCTGCTTACCATCCCCGGAATATACTATCTTTCCGATATCATGCAAAAGACTTCCTATGCTCAGCCTGAGCTGCTCCTCCTTCATGACCTGTCTTCCTTTCTTCTGAAACCCGGATGGCCCCCATTCCAAGTGCTGTCTTGATACCGATCCCGGAATAGCTTCCGAACAAAAAGAGCATCCTCGCAAAATTCGCCATCGTCTGCGTGCCGCTGATCTTCAGGACCATTTTCCCGAGAAAAGCCGGAATCCTGACACCCTCCAGACTAAATACCGTGCTTCGAAGCTCATAGCGATGCAGACTCGCCCCATTCAAGAGCTGCTCCAGCACCTCATCATCCCTCATGCTGCTGTCCGATATCGCCGCGTCGTACTTATTCATCAGATTCAGAAACATGAATCTAAGGTCCGGGAAATTGAGATACCTGCCATTTTGTTTAAAGGCAGTCGGTGTCACAAACTGAAGTCCGATATAGCGTCCTCCCTCCCCCTGGTAAAAAGAGGCGCTGAATTCCCGATCACTCAGCTCCCGGTATTCTCTTTCCAGGATCGGAATCCTGAGCTGATGCGATCGAATCCGAACCTCATCCAACGAACGAAGGGCCTTTTCCATGATTTCAGAGACAGCCAGATCATTGAGGGCTGTGACCACCCAATACCAGCCGCTCTCCCTCCGTTCCAGGTGCTGCGTATAGGGATGCAGTCTGGACTCATGCAGCTCGGCCGCATATTCCGGAAGAAGCTCCATCAAGGCCCCATGAAAGGAAGAAGTCATCTGATAGGAAAGCGGCTCCGTCCCCCCGAGTTTCAACTCCAATCTCGCCAGCATTTCTCTCTTTCCCTCCTTCTATCCTCATTTATTATGGAATAATTTCACATATTTGTAAAGTAAAATTTATATTTCGTTTATACGATATATATATTATCGTAAAAAACAGGGGCTTTCCTTTAAGAAAAGTCCCTGAAAATCAAATACCCCGCTGCTTCTCACTCATCCATCAGCCGTATAATCACCTCATTCATCTGATCATAGGAATTCCAGACTTCTTTGTTGGCAATATCTATGATTTCGGCATATCCGATAGCCTTCTTAATATCATTCATAATCTGTTCCGCATCATGGCCTTCCGTCCATTTCCGAATTGTCTCTTCATTCACAGAAACGATCTGATGCGCCGCCAGATTCCTGACCTTTTCCTCCGCTTCGCGAAGCTCACCCACCAGCTTTTTCAACTCTTTATCATCAGACTTTGCCCGGATAATTTTTTGCATATGGACCGGATACACATTTCCGCCGCGGAATCCGTCTCCGAACTTGTACGCCTCCTCTAAGATCTTTAAAATTTCTTTGCCCTCCATATCCTTTGACAGTTTTTCGGAATCCCAAACAGCCTTTTTCTCTGGGTCTTTGACATACTTCTCCAAGCATATTCCGAGCTTCTTCTCCATGATTCTCTTAAAAAGCTCATAGAGAATCGGGCTGATGGATCGGATAAAATCCGCATATTCTCCTCTCCGAAGTCGAATCTGCATTACGAGGGCATACTCAAAGATGTCCCGTTTCTCCCCCTCTCTAATCGGCAGGCGATATAAATCCTTCAGATGATTCGTCTTAAGTTCCTTTTCGACGGCATCCATATCCAGGAGCTCCCTCTTCTCTGCGACTCGGATTAGTTTCATATAGGGTTTTTCATGGTCCTTCAGCTCGCTCGCCAGCTCACGTGCCGCATGATAATCATACTCTCGAATCAGCTTTCGGATATTGACCTCCTGCCGCACTCTGGAAAGAGAAGGGCAAGGAACCTCCCTGCAGCGATTTTCCGCTCCCTCTTCATTGTCCGGATCCAGCTCCCAGAGCTCCTTTACCTGATAGTCCTTGTGCCGATGCTCATTCATAGCCCGGTCCGGCGTCACCACCTGCACTGCTTTGCAGGAAAGCTCGTTCATCGTCCGAATCACGAGAAGCCAGGATTTCATCGCCGGGGTCCCCGAGGAGAGATTCAGAATCAGTTCATCGTCCTCTCCCATCTCCTTTCTGATCTTATCGATCTCTTCCTTGAATTCCCGGTAGAAGATCTCAAAATCCTGTACCTCTATCAGTTCCGGGCGGCGGATCAGCTCATATTGGATCTCTCGATTCTGCAATTCTCCCAGTTTTTTCAGGCAGTACGTATATCTTTCATCTGCCTCCTGGTATTGAATGATCTCCCTTGACATGTAGAGATAGACCTTATCGATCCTGTAATGCCGGACAATATGAAGCATGGCTCCGTCGTACATATTCGTATTGGAAATAGGGTCCGTCCCTCCCAAAGGTGAAAATAAAAGCGTCCTTCCCATAACCTTCCTTTCTAAAGAATCACGATATCATCCGCTTTGATCTCTGTATTGACGCCGTAGAGATCTACCTCGCCGTAGCCCGTCATGCGGTAAATCCGGACACTGTCCGCGGACGGATCAATCAAATGCGGAATCTCCTTTTGCAGCTTCAGAAACAGCCTTTTTTCTATCAGTGCTTCAAAAGCCGATTTCTGAACCCGAAATCCATAGCCGTTCAGGCACTTTGCAAATTTATTTCTGCGCCTGTTGCTTACGATATCATAAATGATTAGCACAAACAACTTCCCGCTATGTCTGCATTCTTCCGTATTCCAAAAATAATCCTCCATGGCTTTCACCGAATACAAATGGGTTGGTAGAGATCCGGATTCTCACTCTCGATTGCCTTTGCCAGCCTGTCCACCTGTAGATCCAGCGCAGAGCGGAAATTTACGCGATAATCCACGTAAGACAGATATTTCATATCTGTGTGCAGCTTCGCCTCCAGCTTCCTCAGATATTCCTTAAACGCATCCTTTACAAGAAGGACCGCCCCCGTCTCTTCGTCCCGAAAGAAATCCTCTCGATGAAGTTCATGGCCGTTCAGTATGCTCATCGCGGTAGAATCCACCAGCACAGCTCGCCACTCCTCCATCAGATCACTCGCCAGAGTAGGATGCTTCTCCCGATCCTTATGCAGGACTCCAAAGTACGGATTCAGTCCCTTTCCCTCGAGCTTTCCATAGATTTCTCCCATGAGAATGGAATATCCGAGGCTGATCAGAGAATTAAACGGGTCTTTCGGCGGCCTTTTGCTCCTCCCTTTAAAGCAAAACTCCCTGTCCACCAGGCCTCCCAGCGTAGCGAAGTAGACTCTGGCGGCCATTCCTTCATATCCCATGATCTTCTCCGTATTTCCTGTCCAATCCAATTTTTCCGCCAGCCGAAGCATCTCTGATACGATCCCCTCTACTGCTGCCGCCTGTTTTCTGGCATATCTCCTCAAGATCACCGTCTGATTCCTGATCTTTGCCCGGATAATCCTTCTGGCAAGTCCCGCCTTAAATTCCTCCTTTAGCGCCGCCTGACTGCGCTGCCTCGCTACATTGACATGATTCGTAGAAATGAGCCGACCATAGTAAGCACCGTTCGACGAATAAAAAAGCACAGTGATTCCCCTCTTCAAACATTCTGTCATGCACTGCGTCGTCAACTATACCTTTCCAAAAATTTCGATTACCTCCAGCGTCTCTCCCGGCACGGACTTCAGCATCCCATCCTTATAGCGGACCTGAAAGCGATTGGCCTCACAGCCAATCACGGCTCCCTGCTCGCATACATACAGATAACTCATATTTCTTTCCCCATAAGTTGAAACTCTTCCATATCTCCTAAGAACATTTTCTCTCCCCCTGCGCCCTCATCCTTGCTTCCGGCGCCATTAGCTGCTAAGTCATAACGTTCATACTTCCCTCATATCATATCCTCCCGCGATAAATTCATGATTCCCACTCAAGCAACTGTCATCCAGAGAGACATTTCCAACAAGGTCTTTTTGCCTCATTCTTTGCAACGATATTGGCCCACAAATCTCCATCCTATAAAGTCACCGTCTGGTTCTGGATTCTCGTCCCCTTCGGGGATATTGGTTCTTCTAATCCCAAGACAGCAAGCGCTTAAGTCGGTGCAAGCTTAGTTTCCGTCCCCTTCGGGGATATCGGTTCTTCTAATGAGGAACAGGACCTATGGGCCCGAGAGGTCTTAGTTTCCGTCCCCTTCGGGGATATCGGTTCTTCTAATTGTAAGACAGGGGATTATGGTCTCATGCAGATTAAGTTTCCGTCCCCTTCGGGGATATCGGTTCTTCTAATTATCCGGTCTGGCTGCTACGGGCGTCAATCAGCTGTTTCCGTCCCCTTCGGGGATATCGGTTCTTC
>NZ_KI273116.1:68597-68830 GCF_000469565.1 Oribacterium sp. oral taxon 078 str. F0263
CGTCCCCTTCGGGGATATCGGTTCTTCTAATAATATCGGAGAACTATCTCAAGTAGTGGAGACTCTGTTTCCGTCCCCTTCGGGGATATCGGTTCTTCTAATACAGGAGGGATAACAGCAAATCTCCAGAGTGGGTTTCCGTCCCCTTCGGGGATATCGGTTCTTCTAATAACGGGGCTTGTGTTCCCGAACTTCGACCGGAAGTTTCCGTCCCCTTCGGGGATATCGGTTCT
>NZ_KI273116.1:68930-69237 GCF_000469565.1 Oribacterium sp. oral taxon 078 str. F0263
CCGTCCCCTTCGGGGATATCGGTTCTTCTAATGCAAGAAACAGTAAGCAAAGTGGCTCCTTGTTCGTTTCCGTCCCCTTCGGGGATATCGGTTCTTCTAATGAGGAACAGGACCTATGGGCCCGAGAGGTCTTAGTTTCCGTCCCCTTCGGGGATATCGGTTCTTCTAATACAGGAGGGATAACAGCAAATCTCCAGAGTGGGTTTCCGTCCCCTTCGGGGATATCGGTTCTTCTAATTATCTATAAGAACCGCTTTTGCTGAAGTTAGCACGTCGTTTCCGTCCCCTTCGGGGATATCGGTTCTTC
>NZ_KI273116.1:69337-69652 GCF_000469565.1 Oribacterium sp. oral taxon 078 str. F0263
GTCCCCTTCGGGGATATCGGTTCTTCTAATCCTTGTACTGCGGATATCCACAGTACTCGAAGATTGAAGGTTTCCGTCCCCTTCGGGGATATCGGTTCTTCTAATTATCAGCTGTTAAGCCTTTGATTACTCCCTTGATATCGTTTCCGTCCCCTTCGGGAATATCGGTTCTTCTAATTGTAAGCTGACTTTCCTGTAGTCTCTATATCAAAACGTTTCCGTCCCCTTCGGGGATATCGGTTCTTCTAATTAAGCCTTCCCGTACTCCTCGAAAAATTTCTGAGGTTTCCGTCCCCTTCGGGGATATCGGTTCTT
>NZ_KI273116.1:69752-69990 GCF_000469565.1 Oribacterium sp. oral taxon 078 str. F0263
CCGTCCCCTTCGGGGATATCGGTTCTTCTAATCAGGATATACCGCGGATAACGGTATCATTGGAAAAGGTTTCCGTCCCCTTCGGGGATATCGGTTCTTCTAATTGGGGCTTGGCAGATTATCTCACCACAGGGACAAGGTTTCCGTCCCCTTCGGGGATATCGGTTCTTCTAATAAAGGGAAGCTCATTGTAGAGGATTATACAAAGGTTTCCGTCCCCTTCGGGGATATCGGTTCT
>NZ_KI273116.1:70090-70398 GCF_000469565.1 Oribacterium sp. oral taxon 078 str. F0263
GTCCCCTTCGGGGATATCGGTTCTTCTAATTATTTATGGGATTGCAAGCATGAGGATCTCTGTGGTTTCCGTCCCCTTCGGGGATATCGGTTCTTCTAATAATTACTCAGCATACTGTTCGAAGTGCTTCCAGATTGTTTCCGTCCCCTTCGGGGATATCGGTTCTTCTAATAAAATCGTGAAACTTATCCGAAGGGAGATCAAAAAGTTTCCGTCCCCTTCGGGGATATCGGTTCTTCTAATGTGCTACGGACGGGGGGTACATCTTAGGTTTTTCGTTTCCGTCCCCTTCGGGGATATCGGTTCTT
>NZ_KI273116.1:70498-70738 GCF_000469565.1 Oribacterium sp. oral taxon 078 str. F0263
GTCCCCTTCGGGGATATCGGTTCTTCTAATCAAACTATTGAAGGCGTTAGCTGGAGCAGAGCTAATAGTTTCCGTCCCCTTCGGGGATATCGGTTCTTCTAATCATCATACAGAGAGGATGATGCAGGGAATAGGTATGTTTCCGTCCCCTTCGGGGATATCGGTTCTTCTAATTATTATTTCTTCATTCTTTACGTCCTCCCATAGGGTTTCCGTCCCCTTCGGGGATATCGGTTCTTC
>NZ_KI273116.1:70838-71214 GCF_000469565.1 Oribacterium sp. oral taxon 078 str. F0263
CCCCTTCGGGGATATCGGTTCTTCTAATAATTACATTGGGTTAATGTAAAAAAGTTAAAGAAAAGTTTCCGTCCCCTTCGGGGATATCGGTTCTTCTAATTGCACTGGAACTTGTATACAGTCGTGTGCTGATGAGTTTCCGTCCCCTTCGGGGATATCGGTTCTTCTAATTCTGGACCCGCGTTTGGCCTCACGGTATCCAGGTGTTTCCGTCCCCTTCGGGGATATCGGTTCTTCTAATACAGGAGGGATAACAGCAAATCTCCAGAGTGGGTTTCCGTCCCCTTCGGGGATATCGGTTCTTCTAATCCTTTGCTGGGAATCTTATCACTCTCGAGAGCACTGTTTCCGTCCCCTTCGGGGATATCGGTTCTTC
>NZ_KI273116.1:71314-71555 GCF_000469565.1 Oribacterium sp. oral taxon 078 str. F0263
CGTCCCCTTCGGGGATATCGGTTCTTCTAATACTATGATGAGGATTGCGGGGACGTATATATCAGATGAGTTTCCGTCCCCTTCGGGGATATCGGTTCTTCTAATATGAATATGCTAAGATAAGAAGAAAGGCTATAGGTTTCCGTCCCCTTCGGGGATATCGGTTCTTCTAATGAGAGCTGGAATAACCGCTGATAACGGTATCATCGGTTTCCGTCCCCTTCGGGGATATCGGTTCTTC
>NZ_KI273116.1:71655-71894 GCF_000469565.1 Oribacterium sp. oral taxon 078 str. F0263
CGTCCCCTTCGGGGATATCGGTTCTTCTAATATTTGTTGAGTTTTTGAAAGACACAGTTGAGGATAGTTTCCGTCCCCTTCGGGGATATCGGTTCTTCTAATATTGAGACGGCAATCACTAAGCCGGACGGATCGAGGTTTCCGTCCCCTTCGGGGATATCGGTTCTTCTAATGATATTTCCCATTAACTATAGGAATCCTTTTTAAGGTTTCCGTCCCCTTCGGGGATATCGGTTCTT
>NZ_KI273116.1:71994-154262 GCF_000469565.1 Oribacterium sp. oral taxon 078 str. F0263
GTCCCCTTCGGGGATATCGGTTCTTCTAATTATAATCTGGGTCTGCTTTGTTATCTCTTCCCGGTTTCCGTCCCCTTCGGGGATATCGGTTCTTCTAATCCTGTCCTCTGCAATGCAGCATTCATGCGGTGGAAAATGCAGTTTTGCGGCGCAAAAATATTTTTCTGCATTTTTATCGCCTGCCGCGGAAGAAAAGCTCTCCTTCCCCGCATATTTCCTATTGCGGCGCAAAAACCGGCTTTTCTCCTCTCCAAAATATTATACAAAGATTTCGGATGGGAAGAAAGGTCCTCCCATCCGGCATATTGTACTTTAAAAACACAAAGATCTCGAAACTATCAGGAGCTAGGAGCTTCTCCGCGCTCTCTCACTCCCACCCCTTCGGCAGCTCCAGGATCGCGCCGCGGTTTCCGCTTGTGACGAGTGCCTGGTAGCGGGCGAGGTAGCCGTCCGTGACCCTCGGCTTTCTCGGCTTCCACGCGGCTCTCCTCTTTGCAAGCTCTTCTTCTGAGACCTTCATGTTAAGTCGGTTTCCGGGGATGTCGATGGAGATGATGTCTCCCTCTTCCACCAGCGCGATCGGTCCGCCGACCGCGGCCTCCGGAGAGACATGACCGATCGCCGCTCCGCGGGAGGCGCCGGAGAAGCGGCCGTCCGTGATCAGCGCGACCGTGCTGCCGAGTCCCATTCCGACGATCGCAGAGGTCGGATTCAGCATCTCCCGCATTCCCGGGCCGCCCTTCGGGCCCTCGTAGCGGATCACGACGACATCTCCCTCATGGATCCTGCCGCCCTTGATCGCCTCGATCGCATCCTCCTCACAGTCGAAGACCCGGGCCGGTCCCTCATGCTGCATCATCTCCGGCGCGACAGCGGAGCGCTTCACGATGCCGGTATCCGGCGCGAGATTTCCCTTCAGGACCGCGATGCCGCCGTTTGGCAGGAACGGATTTTCAATCGGGCGGATGATCTCCGGGTCCCGGTTCACCGCGGAGCGGATATTCTCCTTCATGCTCTTTCCCGTGACGGTGATCCCGTCCAGCCGGAGAAGATCCCTCTTGCTGAGCTCCTTCATGACGGCGTAGATGCCGCCCGCCTCGTTGAGATCCTCCATATAGGCGGGGCCGGCCGGGGCGAGGTGGCAGAGGTTCGGCGTGCGGTCCGAGATCTCATTGGCATACTCCATGTCAAGCTCGATGCCGCACTCATGCGCGATCGCGGGGAGGTGGAGCATCGTATTGGTGGAGCAGCCGAGCGCCATATCGACCGTCAGCGCATTCCGGAAGGCATCCTCCGTCATGATGTTCCGCGGGCGGATATTCTCTCCGACCATCTTCATGATCGCGTAGCCCGCCTCCTTCGCGAGGCGGATCCGGGAGGAGTAGACCGCGGGGATCGTGCCGTTTCCGGGGAGTCCCATGCCGATCGCCTCCGTCAGGCAGTTCATCGAGTTTGCGGTGTACATACCGGAGCAGGAGCCGCAGGTCGGGCAGACATTTTCCTCATAGCAGCGAAGCTCCTCGAGGGACATCTTCCCCGCCTCATAGCTCCCCACCGCCTCGAACATCGAGGAGAGAGAGCGCTTCCTGCCCCTCACATGTCCGGCGAGCATAGGGCCGCCCGAGACGAAGACGGTGGGAATGTTGACCCGCGCGGCCGCCATTAAGAGGCCCGGGACATTTTTATCGCAGTTTGGAATCATCACGAGCCCGTCGAACTGATGCGCCCTCGCCATGCACTCCGTCGAATCCGCAATCAGATCCCTCGTCACCAGGGAATATTTCATGCCCACATGTCCCATCGCGATGCCGTCACAGACCGCGATCGCGGGAAAGAGCACCGGCATCCCCCCGGCCTCCGCGATGCCGAGCTTCACCGCATCCGCGATCTTGTCCAGATTCATATGTCCCGGCACGATCTCGTTGTAGGAGCAGACCACGCCGATCATCGGCTTCCGCATCTCCTCCTTCGTATAGCCGAGTGCGTTGAACAGACTCCTGTGCGGCGCCTGCTGGATTCCCTCCCGTACCTTATCACTGTTCATCAGAAATCTCCTTTATCTTCCTTCTCTTATCTTATATCTTATCCCATTTTATCTTACGCGAGGCTTTCCTTTTGGGCCTCCCGGAGATCCGGGCTCTTCTTCCTTTCACTCATATCGTTAAAGAAATTCGCGAGCAGGGCTCCGGAGATATTATGCCACACGGAGAAGACCGCTCCCGGGATCATCGCGAGGGGATACTGCGAAAAATGCGTGTGCGCAAGTCCCGTGGCGAGTCCGGAATTCTGCATGCCGACCTCGATCGAGATCGCACGGCACTTCGTCGTGTCCAGGCGGAGCGCCTTCGCAACGCCGTAGCCCGCCGCATAGCCGAGAAGATTGTGGCAGATGACGACGACGATGATCAGAAGTCCGTTGGAGAGGATCTTCTGGGAGTTCACCGAGACCACCGCTGCGATGATCAGGATGATCGCGAGTGTCGAGACCAGGGGAAGCGCCTTCACCGCCCTCTGCGTGAATCGCCCGAAGAAGTAATTCACGACAAAGCCCAGGAGGATCGGAAGAAGCACGACCTGGAGAACCGAGATGAACATGCCCATGACATTGACATCAACCGTCTTTCCCGCATAGAGCAGCGTGAGAAGCGGCGTCATAAACGGCGCGAGCACGGTGGAGACCGAGGTCATGCACACAGACAGCGCCACATCTCCGTGGGAGAGATAGGTCATGACATTGGAAGAGGTTCCTCCCGGACAGGTCCCGACGAGGATGACGCCGACCGCAAACTCCGGCGGAAGTCGGAAAAGCTTCGTGAGCAAAAAGGCGATGAGCGGCATCAAAGTGAACTGGCAGAGCGCGCCGATCACGACATCCTTCGGGCGCCGGAGGACATCCGTGAAGTCGGAGGGCTTCAGTGTGAGCCCCATCCCGAACATTACGACACCGAGCAGATAATTGATCCACTTCGTGCTGATAAAGCGCACCGCTCCCGGGAAAAAGAGCGAGACCGCCGCCGCGAGTATGACAAGGAGCGCCATCCATCGACTCACAAATGCGCTCAGCTTTTCCAAAACCTTCATAATCCTTCCCCTTTCTGTCCCCGCCTCATCTCTTTCACAGAATAAGAGAGAAAAAGGCCTGAACCCTGCCCCTTCGGCTTACGCCGATAAGAGACAAAGGTTCAGACCTCTGCGGTACCACTCTTATTGCCATCCTGAGATGGCCGCTCTTTCGCATCCATGGGAATGCGCTGCCCGTGATGACGGGGGCGTCCGTCCGCGCTTACTGCTGTTTCGGCGCGGCAGCTCGGAAATGATTTTCAAAAGGCGTTCCGCACTGACTCGCAGCTACCGTCAGCTCTCTTGAGCATCCCGCCTTCCTACTCCTTTTCGTCAAAGCCTTTTTCTCTGTGAAATTTTCCCTATCCTAAGGCCTGCCGAAAAATATGTCAATAGCACCCGCCATTCCTTTTTCCTATGAGAGCTATGTCAGATGGATCCTCAATCCGCGCTCTCTAAAAGCTCCAGGCTGTGCTCCTCATTCATCCTCTCGCACATCGCGAGGAAGCGCTCGATCGGGATATTATTGAGCTGTCGGTTCGAGCCCCTCATGTTGATGGAGACGGTATTCTCCGCTGCCTCCCGGTCTCCGAGGACGAGGATGTACGGGTCCTTGAAATTCTTGTACTTCTTGATCTTCTCCTTCATATTGCTCTCGGAGTAATCCGCCTCGACGCGGATGCCGTGCTTTTGCAAAAGCGAGAAGACCTTCTTCGCGTAGGCATTATGCTCCGTTCGGATCGGGACGATGCCGACCTGCTCTGGGGAGAGCCAGAAGGGGAAGACGCCCTTGAAGTTTTCGATGATAATTCCGATGAAGCGCTCCAAGGAGCCATAGATCGCCCTGTGAATGACGACCGGCATAGCCGATACGCCCTCCGCGGTCTGATAGCTTAAGCCGAAGTTATGCGGGAGCTGGAAGTCGAGCTGGATGGTCCCGCACTGCCATTCTCTCCCGAGCGCGTCCTTGATCTGGAGGTCGATCTTCGGCCCGTAGAAGGCCCCGTCTCCCTCATTGATCTCGAAGCCTCCCTCGCCGTACTTATTCGTGAGGATCCGCTTTAAGGCCGCCTCTGCCCTGTCCCAGACCTCGATATCTCCCATAAAGTCCTCGGGTCTTGTGGAGAGCTCCGCGCGGTAGCTCACGCCGAAAGTCGAGTAGATCTCATCCGCGATGGAGATGATATCCTTGATCTCATCCTCGATCTGCGACTCCATGACGAAGGTATGATCGTCGTCCTGCCGGAATTCCTGCACGCGGAAGAGACCGTTCATCTGCCCGGACTTCTCCTTCCGGTGGAGCACA
Source organism: Oribacterium sp. oral taxon 078 str. F0263 (assembly GCF_000469565.1). Lineage (NCBI taxonomy): Bacteria > Bacillati > Bacillota > Clostridia > Lachnospirales > Lachnospiraceae > Oribacterium > Oribacterium sp. oral taxon 078. Next base: position 76,361 of record NZ_KI273116.1, read on the forward strand.
TCGTACTCGGAGTAGCGGATCGGAAGCTCCCGGTAGGAGCGGTTCTTCCTTTTATAGGTGAGCATGGCATTCGGACAGTTCATGGGCTTTGCCGCCATCGTATCCATCCTCTCCCGGTTATAGAGGACGGAGCCCGCCTGAATCTTTATATTCTTCGGCTCTTCTCCCTGCTCCGCGAGATTCTCCAGGATTCCCGGAATCTCCGCGTCCGCCTTCAGCCAGCCGGATACGCCGGGCACCATAAACATATTGTTGATGTAGTGCGCCCAGTGTCCGCTGATCAGCCAGAGCTTCTTGTTGTTGATGAGCGGTGCGGCGATCTCCCTGTAGCCGTGTCTCTCCTGTACCTCTCTCGAATACTTGAGGAGGGCCTGATACATCTTCCAGCCTCTCGGGAGCCAGTAGGGCATGCCGGGAGCGGTCTCGTCAAAGAGGAAGAGCTCCAGCTGGGCTCCGAGCTTCTTATGATCCCTCTCCTGCGCCTCCTTCACGAACTTAAGATGCGCCTTCAGAGCTTCCCTGTCCGGGAAGGCGTAGAGATAGATCCTCTGGAGCTGGTCCCGGTGCTCATCCCCTCTCCAGTAGGCCCCGGAGGTTGACTTGATCTGGAAGGCTGCATTCAAAAGCTCCTTGGAATTCTCCACATGGGGGCCGCGGCAGAGATCCACGAAGTCATCCCCTGTATGATAAGCGGTGATGACGGCGTCCTCCGGCAGATCCTCGATGATCTCCTTCTTAAAGCGCTGATCCTTAAAAAGCTCGAGCGCCTCCTTCCGGGAGAGCTCCTTTCTCGTCCAGGGCTCCTTTCTCCGGATGATCTCCCGCATCTTGTCCTCGATCTCCTTGAAGTTCTCCTCCGTCACAGGCCTCGGGAACACAAAATCATAGTAGCAGCCGTCCTCGACCTCCGGCCCGATCGCATACTGCACATCCTTCCCGTAGAGCTCAATGACCGCCTTAGCCAGGATATGTGCGAGAGAGTGCCTGTATACTAAAAGATATTGTTCCTTGTCCATGCTTTCCTCCTCATAAATAGATCAGGACGCTGCCGCCGGGGCTCCTGTCCCCATAAAAGCGTCCCCGGTCCTATCTATATATCATAAATTCTTCCGAAAATACAGAGGGGGCTTTTTCTCAAAGCGGACTCCGATCATTAAGCTCCTTCAGAATTCTCTCCGCGATCTGCTCCGGCGTGAGCTGCCGCTCCCTAAGGAGAGCTTCGATGTCATAGCGGTCATAGAACTTCTTTTCCAGCCCGAACTCCAGCACTCTCATATCGGAATCCGCGTAGAAGGAGCTGATCTTCGGGGCGAAGCCGCCCTCCAGGATTCCATCCTCCAGCACGGCGGTGATCCTGTGCTCCTTCTTCAGTCCCTCCAGCATCGCATAGTCGATATGAGAGACATAGCAGGGATCGATCAATGTGACCTCGTGATGAAGCTTCTCCCGGAGGACGTCGGCCGCTTTTTCTGCCGTCTGATAGAGCGCGCCATAGGCGAGGAGCGCGGCCTCTCTTCCGCTTCTCGCCATGCAGAATTCCCCGAGCCTTCCGTAGTCTTTTCGGACCGGATGATTCGTCGGATGCAGATCGTCCGCCGGGATCAGGATCACGACGGGCCTCTCCCTCTGCTCGATCGACCATTCCAGCATCGCGAAATACTCCTCCTTTCCCTCCGGCGCGAGCACGGCGAGCTCCGGGATATTGGAGAGCATCGGAAGGGCGTAGAGACCGAGGTGCGTCTTGTCCCGCATCCCGTAGATGGAAGCGCTCCCGGCGAGGATCGTCACCGGCGTATGGTTGATCGCGACATCCTGTGAAAGCTGGTCATAGGCCCTCTGGAGGAAGGTCGCGGAGGTGAAGTAGATCGGCTTTCCGCCGTTTTTTGCGATGCCGGAGGCTACCGCGACGCCGCTTTGCTCCGCGATCCCGACATCCATATATTGCCTTCCGGCTCTCTCCCGGAGCTCCTTCGTAAAGCCCAGCACGCCGGGGACGGCGGAGCTGACCGCGATTACGCTCGGGTCCTTCTCCATCTTTTCGAGGAGGAATTTTGCGGTCTCGCTCTCATAATCCTCCCCCTCATCCCGATACTCCTCCTTCGTCTCCCCCGTCTCGATAACGAAGGGGAGATGCCAGTGCCATTTCTCCTTGTCCCTCTCCGCCGGGGGATAGCCCTTTCCCTTTTCGGTATTGATGTGGAGCACAATCGGATGCCCGATATCCTTCACTTTCTCGAAGGCCGCAGCGAGAGATGCGATATCATTTCCATTCGAAAGATAGAGGTAGTCCAGTCCCATCGCCCGGAAGAGGTTATTTTCCGCCTTTCCCTCCGTATCCCTAAGCTCCTCGAGATTTCGATAGAGTCCGCCGTGATTTTCCGCGATCGACATCTGATTGTCATTTACGAGGATGATGAAATTCGTCGAGAGCTCCCCCGCGATATTGAGTCCCTCCAGCGCCTCTCCGCCGGAGAGGGAACCATCTCCGATCACCGCGATGATATTCTCCCTCTCTCCCTTCAGATCCCTGGCCTTCGCAAGTCCCAGGGCCAGGTCGATGGAGGTCGAGGTGTGCCCGATCTCAAAGAAATCATGGGGGCTCTCCGCGGGAGAGCTGTAGGGGGAGACATCATCGTAATGCTCCTCATAGAGATAGGCGTCCTTCCTGCCGGTCAGCATTTTATGGGGATAGGTCTGGTGCGAGACATCGAAGACGATCTTGTCCTTTGGAGAGGAGAAGACATAGTGGAGGGCCACCGTGGCCTCGATGAATCCAAGATCCGGACCCACATGTCCCATATGAATGCTGGCTCTTCGGATCAGAGCCTTCCGCATCTCCGAGGCGAGCTCCGGCAGCTCCCTTAAGGACAGCTTCTTCACATCCTCCGGTCCGTTGATTTTTTCAATATACATCTTGTTCGTTCTCCCTTCCTGCTTCGCCTGCCGTTTGATCCATCTCCCGAAGGGAGGTCGGCTGAGGCCTCCCAGGCGAAGCCGAGTCCCTAGCGCAGAAGTCTGCCATCAGGCAGACTCGGAGCGTTCTTGAGTCTTCTCGAAGAGAAGTGCCTCCCGGGCGAAGCCGAGTCTGTGAGCTTCGGACAGCGCGAAGCAGCACAAAGACTTACGGCCCGCGGTAAGCGCCGGGGCGGAAGACGCACGGTACGCAGAACGATCAAACGGCAGAGCAGCGGCATATGAATGCGCGATCAGGTACATGGCATCGCGCAGGATGGCGCAAGTAAACATCATGCCTGACAATATGTCAAGTATTTTTTTCGATCTCTTTTCGATCTCGCTTCTCGCAAGGGAAAAGCTGTGATAAGATGTTTCCTGCATTAAAGGTCTGCCCTCCGCTTCCCTTCCCGGGATGCGGAATTATGAGAAAACGCCCGGGAATGCGGGCATGGGCGTTTATTTTATTAAGGAAAGGAAGAGAGCATGAGCGATTATTCTATCGGCACCCGTTGCGTTCAGGCCGGCTATACTCCGAAAAACGGAGAGCCCCGCCAGGTCCCGATCATCCAGTCCACCACCTTCCGCTACGACAGCAGTGAGGCGATGGGGCGGCTCTTCGATCTGAAGGAGAGCGGGTATTTCTACACTCGTCTGCAAAATCCCACCAATGATTTCGTCGCCGCAAAGATCGCGGCGCTCGAGGGCGGCTGCGCGGCTATGCTGACCTCCTCCGGGCAAGCCGCGACTTTTCTCTCCCTCTTCAACATCTGCGAGTGCGGCGCTCATATCGTGGCATCCTCCAGCATCTACGGGGGGAGCTTCAATCTGATCGCCGTGACCATGAAAAAGATGGGCATCCGCGCAAGCTTTGTCTCTCCGGACTGCACGGAGGAGGAGCTGAACGCCGCCTTCTGCGAGGATACCTGCGCTGTCTTCGGGGAGACAGTCGCGAACCCGGCTCTCACCGTGCTCGACATCGAGAAATTCGCGAAAGCCGCTCATGCCCACGGTGTTCCTCTGATCGTGGACAATACCTTCCCGACCCCGATCAACTGCCGCCCGATCGAATGGGGCGCCGATATCGTGATCCATTCCACGACGAAGTATATGGACGGCCACGGCGTCGCCGTCGGCGGAGCGATCGTGGACAGCGGAAACTTCGACTGGCTCGCTCATGCGGATAAATTCCCGGGTCTCTGCACGCCGGATGAGTCCTACCACGGAACCTGCTATGCGGAGAGCTTCGGAAAGGAGGGGGCCTTCATTACCAAATGCACCGCGCAGCTGATGCGCGACTTCGGCTGCATTCCGTCCCCCCAGAACGCCTTCTACCTGAACCTCGGCCTCGAGTCCCTCCATGTCCGTATGCCAAGGCATGTGGAGAATGCCCAGGCCGCGGCGGAATTCCTGGATGCACAGGACAAGGTCCTCAAGGTAAACTATCCCGGACTCCCGGGGAACCGCTATCACGGACTCGCGGAAAAATATCTGCGTGGGGGCGGCTGCGGGGTCGTCTCCTTCGAGCTCTCCGGCGGGAGGGAGGCCGCGGAGCGCTTTATGGGAAAGCTGAAGCTCATCGCGATCGAAACGCATGTCGCGGACGCCCGCAGCTGCTGCCTGCACCCGGCGAGCTCGACGCACCGCCAGCTGAACGACTCTCAGCTTGCGGCGGCCGGTGTAGCCCCCGGTCTCATCCGCGTCTCCCTGGGACTCGAGGACAGGGAGGACCTGCTCGCGGATCTAAAGCATGCCCTGGAGGCCGTCTAAGCTTCGGCCCCTTCCGATTCCCCCGCGGGATAAGGTCCTGTCAGAAATATCCGAGGGCGGCGCTCTTTTCCTCACTGGGAAGGCAAAGCGCCTTGTGGAGATCGCGCGGAAGGAAGATGACGGAAGGCAGCGCTCTTCGCATCACTTGGGGAGCTGTGCTGTAATGCTGTAAACTGCGGCCGATGTGAACCGCGGCGAATCGAAACAAAAGGCTTCGGCCTCCCGACGGAAAATCGGGGGCCGAGGCCTTTCTCTTATCTTATCTCATCTCATCTTATCTTATCTTAACTTATCTTATTGTCTTAACTTATCTTATTTCAGGCTGTCCACTCTCCGTTGGAGTTTACCGTATAGCCTCCGATTACGGTGCTGACCGCGAGGGAGCCCTTTGTCCTTCCCCCCTCTGTCTTCTCATAGAGGTAGTACCACTTTCCGCTTATGAGCTGCCAGCCGGTCTGCATATAACCCTCGGAGTTAAAATAATACCAGTCCTTCTTCCCGTTGTATTCCAGGGAGAGCCAGCTGGACTTCGGGTAGGAGCGGTCCGGATTTCTGTACCACCAGCCCTTTTGATCCTGAATCCATTCTCCCTTGCTCCCGCTTCCTCCGTTTGCCCCTGTCCTTCCCGAGGCAGAGGCTCTGAGCGACCCGGATCCCTTGCCGGAGGACCCTCCGGAACGGGATCCGCCTCCCGATGATCTGCCGGAGCCTCCTCCAGAGGATCTGCCGGAACCTCCGCCGGAGGAGCCTCCCCTCTGCTTTGACGATTCCTCCTCCTTCGGGGGATTTGGCTTCGGTACGCTGCCCGGGGTTTCGGAAGCGTTCCCGGGATTTCCGCCTCCCGGTGCCATGGAGCCGGCATTTCCATTTCCGGAATTCTGATTTCTATTCCTGTCCGGTGCCGCTGTCCCCGGATTCTGATTTCCGTTTCCGCCCGGCGCCGCTGCCCCCGGATTCTGGCTTCCATTTCCGTCCGGCGCCGCTGTCCCCGGGTTCTGGCCTCCGTTTCCGCCCGGTGCCGCCGTACCCGGGTTCTGATTTCCGTTCTCCGCCGCCTTCACAAGGAGCTTCCCCTTTACGACGGCATTTGCCCCGTCTGCCCGGTAATTCTCCCGATAACTAAGAGGAGAGAGAGCTGTGATCTCGAATTCTCCCGCTGTCCTTCCATCCGTGGATGTCGTAAGGACCGGGCTCTGCTGAAAGACCTCCGCGCTCCCGTGCCCCGCGGCCTGTCCTTCCAGGCGGAAGCCAAAGCTCGGGAGAGGCTGTCCCGCCGTCATCGTCCGATCCTCGATCAGAAGACGGACCGGCCTCTTTGCGATCTCAAATTCCCCGAGCGTAATGGCATCCTCCGAGTAGGCCCCGGCCCCGCTTATGATGGCATGCACGAGGTATTTCCCGGCGTCTGACGGAGCTTCCTCCAAAAGTCCCGCCTCATTTTCCTTTTGGTATTTTATCGCGATGCTTTCTCCACCGGGAAGAGCAGCGGGCTCAATATGAGCTGTCCCCGTACAGGAAGCCGCGCTCCCGTCGTAGACCTTGTTCTCCGGGAGGGAAATCCCCTTGAGCTCTCCGATCTGCATGCCCGGAAGCTCACGGAAGCAGCTTCCGGAGCTTCCATTGATCTCGATCCCGGAATGTCCGTTTTCCGCGCCCCAGACCGCCTTTGCCGAAGCGGGCAGAACGGAAAGGTTCCGCTTTGAGCCTTTGAGATAATGCGTTCTCCCTGCTTCCGCGTATTTGTCGAAGGCGACAAGTGCGCCTCCGTCGATCTCTCTTCCCTCCCGGGCATCGACGAGAGCCTCCGCACTGCTCCCGTGCCCAAAGAGGAAGCCTCCGGAGATCCGGACCTTCTTCGCCGAAATCCCCTTCCCGCAGTGCGCGGCATCCTCGCTCCCGCTGAAGATCTCTCCTCCCTCGATCACGACATCTCCGCTCGAGTAGATCCCGGTCTTCTCTCCCCCTTCGGCGTCGATCCGTCCGCCGATCATATGAAGCTTCACATCATCCGCGGCATCCACCACATTTAACTCCGGATGATTTGAGGCAGAGGAGATTTCTCCCCCCGTGATTTCGACCTGCAGCCGGTCCTTAAAGCTGCAGACCGACATATCATGATTTCCGGAGCGGTCCGCCACAGCTCCTCCCTCCGCAAGCTCAAACACGCTGCCGGAGCCCCCGGATACTGTCAAGATCGCCTCCCCATCCTCCGGATTTGCGGATTCGATCTTCGCCTTCCAGACAAGCCTCCTCTGATCGGGGATGGAAAGCTCCAGGGAATGGATCCCCTGCTTGCTTCCGATCACAGTGACATCCTTCCCCGCAGTCAGAGCACTCTCTATCCCGGCCTTCACCGCGTCCCGGTCGGCAAGCCCCGTGATGTCGATCGTCTCGGTCTCCGACGCATAGAGCGCCGCCCGCGGCATCGGAATATTGCTGAAGCTCGCAGGCAGCAGATCCCTATCCGCTTCGGAAGAAGGAAGATCCTCCTCCATCTCCATGCTGTAGCCTGTTTCCCTTTGGATTCCTGTTTCCACGGAAGTCCCTCTTTCCCTGTGGAAATCCTGACTCCCGTAAGCGGACTGATCCGCGGCGGAAAGAAGCAGACAGGCCGCAAGCACTGCCGCTCCCGATCCCTTTCTCTTTTCTGATTTCACCCTACACCCTCCATACACAAAACAACCCTCCTGCCGCATTCCTCAGCAGCAGCATGCAAATCCGTCCCTTATTATACATATTTTTTTATTCTTTTCAACTTTTAATCATGATAAAATCTTTTCCGTTTCTTCCGCCGTCTCCCACAAGGCGGCAATAGCCCTTCCTCCGGCGGTATCCGAAGCATTAAAAAGCCGCCCGCAGAACGCGGGCAGCGAGAAGAGCGAAGCGGCAGCTCTTAAAAGTAGCTCATGCTCTCCGGTCTTAGAATTCGGTTCAGAGCCTCCATGAAGAAGTAATCCCCCCAGATGACGCACTCGTCCACTCCGCTGTTTTTACAGGTATTAAAGGGAGTTTTCTTCGCATAAGTGCCGTGGAGGAGCTGTCCGTCGGACTGCCGCCTGTCCTTCACCTGGTAGTGATCGATCAGGCTCTTCAGCAGCTTCTTCGAAAGAGAGCTGTAGTACTCCGCCTCCTCCCGGGGGAGATATTTGCTCATCTCCAGAAAACCACAGGCCGCGATCGCAAGAGAGGAGGAATCCCGCGGCTCTTCCTGATCCCCGTCTCCAAAGAAGAGATCCCAGTAGGGACAGAGGTCCTCCGGAAGGTGAGAGAGAAAATACGCGGAAATCCTTCGAAAATCCCGAAGATAATCGGCATTTTTCGTATTCCTGTACGCAATCGCCGTGCCATAGATCCCCCAGCTCTGCCCTCTCGCCCAGGCCGAGCCGTCCTGATAGCCCTGGCAGGTCGCGCCGTGCGAAAATTCCCCGCTCTTTGGGTCAAAGAAGAGGGTATGCCAGCTGGACCCGTCCTCCCGGAGGATGTGCCGCATGGTGGTTTCCGTGTGCATCTCCGCGATCTCCCGGTATTCGGCTCTCCCGCTCTCCTCGGACGCCCAGTACAGAAGGGGAAGGTTCAAAAGGCAGTCGATGATCAGCCTGGCATTTCCCTCGCTCCGCATCTCTCCCCAGGCCTGAATGTATCTCCCCTCCGCGCGGTAGCGGGATTTCAGCTGCTCCGCTGCAAGGAGTGCGGTCTCCCTCGCTGTCCTGTTTCCCGTTAAGCGCCATGCGTAGACACAGGAAGGAAGGAAGAGGAAGCCCATATCGTGATGATCGATATAATGCCGCTCCTCCATCCTGCGGGAAAAGGAAAGAACCGCCTTCTCCCCCTCCGAGAGGAGAAAGTTCTTTTTCTCCGGATCCTTCTCGTAATCATAGGAGATCCAAAGCTCCCCTGTCCAAAAGCCGCTCGTCCAGTCCGTATTTTTCCCCGTCGGGTAGAATCCGCCCACGCTGTTGGCCTCGGGAAAGGCCCCCTGATAGAGCCGGAGATTATCCTCTGTCTGCTTTACGGCCCTGTCCATGGCCCCTTCCAGCTCCTCGAAAGAGGCCTCCTCCCGCTCCCTGAGCGCCGCTTCCCCGATCCACTTTTCCATTCCTATCCTCTCCTCACTCTCTGTCCTTCTTCGTCCTTCTCTATGCTTTTCGCCCCGCTTCGCATGAGGATCAGATCTAAAGCAAAAGGACGATCGAATTTATCTCACTTCCCGTTTTCACAGGCTATCACAGGGCATTTTCCAGCTCCTATAGAGAAGGGTCGATTTTATCTCACTCCCAGCTCTCAAAGGCTGTCACAGGCTGTCTCCCAGCTCCTAGAGAAGCCGTCCTGCTGTCGGCGGAGCCAGTCCATGACCTGCCCCTCCAGCTCCTTCATCAGATCCCGTCTCTCCTCTTCGCTCTCCTCCCTCTCCTCCAGGGGATGCTTTCTGAGGTCATAGAGATGCCGCCTCGCCTTCTCCCCCGGATGATAGCCGAGCTCCATGATATAGGTATAGTCCTGCGTCCGGATCCCCCTCCAGCCAAAGTCCTGAGGGCGCAGGCTCTCCCGGGCAAATTCCTCCACAAGCTCCAGCCTCCCGGGGCAGGCGCAGAGAAAACAGACCCGCTCCCTGTCCTCGAGCTCCTCCGTCAGATAGCGGGAGAGGTCTCCCCCCTCTACCGTATCCGGAACCGGGATATCCAAGAGGGAGAGCACCGTCGGCATGATGTCCTGACTGCCGATGCAGGTACGGCATCTGTCCTTCCGGTTCTCCGGGATATGTATCACAAGCGGAATCCTTATGGCCTCCTCGTACCAGACGTGCTTTCCCATCAGGCCGTGCGAGCCCATCATATCACCGTGGTCTGCGGAGAGGACGACGATGCTCTTCTCGTAGAGACCGCTCTCCTTCAGGAAATGAAGGATCCGTCCGAACTGTTCATCCAGCCCCGTGATAGCCGCGTAGTACTGCCTTGTGGTCAGGCGGAGCTCCTCCTCGCTCATCTCGCTCCTCTCCCCCGTGTGGTGGTGGAGTCCCTTCAGGCTGATATTCTTTTTTAGAGCCACATCGTCGTACTGCTTCAGATAGCGCTCCGGGACCTCCGAATAGATGCTGTGGGGCGGATTCCATGAGAGGTAGAGAGCAAAGGGCCTTTCATCCTTCCCCTGCTTCTCAAGATACGAAATCACTTCATCCGTCTCATACTCCGGAGACCACTTTCCGGGACAGATCATTGTATCGTCATCTCTCCAGTAATGGGGTGAGAGATGATGATCGTAGGTCCCGTAGGAGCACCAGTAATCAAAGCCGTGCCTTCGGATCCCCGGAGGCGTGTAGGCATCCCAGTCCCTCGCGCCGGAGGCGGGAGCGGGGCAATGGTTTTGCTCCGGCTCATCCAGATGCCATTTCCCGATATAGGCCGTCCGATAGCCCTGCCCCTTCAGAACCTGTGCGATGCAAAGCTCCTCATCCCGAAGCCTCAGCGGAAGCCCCCTCTTGCAGTTTGTATAAAAGCCTGCGCTGAGCGGATATTTCCCCGTCATCAGACTCGCCCTGTGCGGGGAGCAGACGGGAAAGGTGCTGAAGGCGTGGTCGCAGTAGGTGGACTCCTCGCAGAAGCGGTCCATATTCGGAGTATATACCGGATCCTCTCCGGCAAAGCCCATCGCACCGGCTCTCCATTGATCCGCGAAGATAAAGATCAGATTCCTTCCGTTTGCCAAGATAAGACCTCCTCTCCTCTGCTTCCTCTAGCCCTTGATGCCTCCGCTGATCCCGCCGATGATCTTCTTCGAGAGGAAGAGATAGAGGATAAAGGTCGGCAGGAAGACAATGATGACCGAGGCGAAGAGACCGGCCCATTCCCCGCTGTACTTCATCCCGTTGATCATGGAGAAAAGTCCCAGTGCCACCGGACGGAGCGCATCGGAATTCACGAAGAGGAGCGAGAGAAAATATTCGTTCCATATCGCGATGAAGTTAAAGATCGTCACCGTGCTGATCCCGCCTCTTGCGAGAGGAAATACGATCCTCCAGAAGGTTTCGATGGGGTGACAGCCGTCGATCGCCGCGGCCTCCTCATAGGATTTCGGAATATTGGAAAAATACGTCCCGAGAAAGGTGGTCGTATAGGGGATCTTCGCCGCGACAAAGAGAAGAATCAGTATGATTCTATTGGAGGAGGGGTGCTTCAGCAGCCCCGCCCTCGCCACAACAGTATAGATCGGAATGATGACCATGACGATCGGAACCCCCATCGCCGCGGCGAGGGAGGAGCGGATCCAGCGCCTTCCCGGGAACGTAAAGCGCTCCAGAGCATAGGCGTAGGGGGCGCTGATCAGGATGAGAAGCGCGCAGGACACGCAGGCATAGAGAAGGGAATTCCCGAAGAAAACGGAGACATTCGAGCTGACCCACGCCTTGACATAGTTTTCGAAGTGAAAGCCCGTCGGAAATTTCAGCACCTCTCCGGAGAAGATCTCCGCCGTGGTAGACAGGCTCGCCGCGAGGACCCAAAAGAGCAGCGCCGCGGTAAAAAGAACCCAGGCGATGAGCACAAGATAGCCCGGTAAAAGTCTCAGCTCCCTCCCAAGATGAAGAGTCGAACCCCCTTTTTTCTCGATCGCTCTCATTCCCGTTTTCTCCATTTTTCCCCTCTCTTCCCGGATCTCCTCCGATGGGCAGTCCCCGTCTTAATACTCCAAATCATCATCCTTCAGCAGGCGGTTCGTCAGCTGGAATACAAAGAGAACGAAGAGACTCAGTATGATCCCGATCGCTGCGCCGCTTCCGGCGTCCCTTGAGATGGCATCCACGCTTTCCGCACCGAAGAGCTTGACATACAGATAGACCATGGGCACCACCGTGGAGGTGTCCGGCGTCAGAGGCGAGAAAAGCTGTGACCAGACGAAGAAGCCGGAGATGCTGATCGACCACATCACGATATTGGTCTTCAGGATCCCCCGGAGGAGGGGCAGTGTGATATGGAAAAACTGCTCTCTCCTCCCGGCCCCGTCAATGCACGCTGCCTCGTAATATTCCCTGCCGATCCTCTCGATTCCGCTGATCCAGATCAGCATATGATGCCCGATCATCCCAAAGCAGTAGGACAGAAGGAGAGCCCAGAACTTATGCTCCCCGTCCAGCCATTGGAGCTCCGCCAGCTGCTTCAGGCCGACCGCCCGGAAAAAATGAGTCAGGAAGCCGTAGCTTGGGTTAAAGACATACTGGATCCACATCGTCGCCATCGCGACGGCGCTGATGACATTGGGAAGGTAGATGGCCGCCTGGAAAAAGGACTTTCCCCGGATCCCGCTGCTCAGGATGACCGCAAGGAGCAGGGATATCGTCAGGGTGATCAGCCCTCCCAAGGTCCAGATTTTCAGTAAATTCCAGATCGACTGCCGAAAGAGGCTTGCCGAAAAAAGCGAGCGGTAATTCCCGAGGCCGTTGAAATGCCAGCGGGAAACCGGATCGGTGATTTCCATGATGGAGAAAAAGCTCATGAACACCGTCCGGATGAGGGGATACACGAACATTCCCAGAAAGAGTATCGTCCCCGGAAGCGTAAATGCCAGAAGCATCGCCCTGTTTCGTTTCATCTGTCCGTCCCCCTCTTCCCGCGGCCTTCCTTATTTCGCCGCAGCCTCCATATTCTTCGCAAATTCCTCCGCCGTGAGCTTCCCGGCGTAGAGCTTCATCAGATTTTCCTTGAGCGCCGGCGTGAGCTCGGGATTGTTTTCCGCACCGCCGGAGATCGCGAAGATCTCTGTGCAGTTCTCAAAATACGGCTTTACATCCTTGAGCTGCTCCGGCCAGGACTGGTTTTCCTTGTCCGCCGGAAGTCCGATCGTCTCCTTCGCGAGCATCGCATCGTACTCTCCCCGCGTGATCTTTTCGATCAGAGCGAAGGCCGCCTCCGGATTTTTGCACTTCGAGGTGATTCCGAAGCTCTGCGCCCCGATCACCATGGCGTTCTCCCCGTTGATCCCGTCCGGGACCTCCGGATAGTTGAAAAATCCCCACTCAAAGTCCGGCCCCGTAATGCCCTTCACCTCGTTGGGAAGCCATGTTCCCACACAGTACATTGCGACCTTCCCCGTAGCGAACTCCGTGTTCTGTCCCGTCGGCCAGACATTGGAACCGACCATGGAGGAGAAGTATCCCTTCGATGCCAGATCCTGGAAAGCGCCCGCGGCCTTGAGCACCGCCTCCTGATCCCAGCCTCCGTCCTTGACGAGCTTCTTCACCTGATCTGTCCCGATGAGCCTCGCCAGATGGATTCCGAAGGCCTGCGGCGCGTAGGCGTCGTCTGTGGTCAGCGGCGTGATGCCGGCGGCCTTCAGCTTCTCACAGGCGTCGAGGAACTCCTGCCAGTTCTTTGGAACCGTCTCGATGCCGGCCTGCCGGAAGAGCTTTTTGTTGTAGAGATATCCGTTCGCCTTGAACTGATAGGGAATCTCCCTCAGCTTTCCGTCCTCATAATAGCTTCTGCTCAGCGCCATCATGGTGGGATTCGTGCCCGCCTCATAGTTATGGGACTTAACCAGCTCCTCAAGGTCAATCACGCGGTCTCCGTAATTGCTCTTATTGCCCTGCCCATCGAAAAGATCCACCTGCTGGTCCGCGTCCAGAGCGGGGATCAGACCCTCCTTGATTCCCTTCCGGCCCTTAAATTCCAGGTCGACCTCTATGCCGCTCTCCTTCTCATAGGCCTCCACCGCCTTTGTGATGACCACGCCCTGCGGCTCTGTGGCCTCCCAGTTCGACCAGTAGACGAGCTTCTCTCCCTTTCCGGACTGCGCGGCCTCCGACTTTTCCGTCCCCGCCTCTCCGGAAGCGGCATCCGTCTTCGCCTCCGTCGTCTTTCCGCTCTGCTCCCCGCTGCCTCCGCAGCCGGAAAGCAGGTTCATGGCGAGCACGGCACAAAGCAGCGCTCCCGCAAATCTCTTTTCATTTTTTTTCATAATAACTCCTTCCTTATAGATAATCCCGGAGAATTCCGGGCCCTCCGCATCCGCTTTCCTTTTTTCTGACTTTATTCCTTTTTTCCTGTTTGCTCACTTCTCTGTTCCTTATTCCCAGCTCTTTTTTTTTCTTTTCCTGCCTTCTTCTCTTACTTCCTTCTTTTTTCCTGCTTTCTTCTTTTCTTACTTTCTTGCTTTTTTACTTTTTACTTTTTCCCCTGCTCCCCGTTCCCTTACTCCTTTTTTATAGCTGTCGCTCGATTTCCTTACTCTCTCCGCGGCATTCTGCCTCCGATATCCTCTTACTCTCTCAACCTCCACGGCGTGTGGAAGTCCAGATTTGCCTTCATAACGATGTCGATCGGCTGAGGGGAACAGCGGCGTCCCGGAAGGCCCTTCATGATCTGATCGCTGATCAGCTGAAAAGCGCGGTAGCCCTTCTGATAAGCCGCCTGATCGATCACCGCGTCCATCCGCCCCTGCCGAAGCAAAAGGATGCTCTCCTCATTGAGATCGGTCCCCAAAAGCCGGATCTGTCTTCTCCTTCCGCTCTTTTCGATCGCCTCTACAATGGCCCGGTTATCGTGTGAAGTCAGGGCATAGACCGCGCTGACCTCCCCCTTTTCCCGGAGCCTCTTCGCCATATTTTCGCAGAGCGGCACATTGGATTCCCGCTCTCTCGAATATCCCTCAATGATCTCCTCTCTTAAGTCCGGCCTCCTCTCCCGAAGAGCCGCGATAAAGCTTTCCCTCTTCCTCTCGTGAACCGCAGAATCCAGTCTTCCGCTGGAGAGAAGAACGGAGGAGTTCTCCGCGGCGACCAAAGAGACAAAGTCCGCCGCGACAGCACCGCTTATCGTCTCATTCGACGGAATGCAGCTGACATCGCTAAGCTCTTCGGGATCATCGTCGATCACGAGGACGGAGACTCCCGTCCCGGAAATCCTCCGCACAAGATCGAAAATCCGCTCATTCCTCGTAAAGAAAAAGGTAATAAGCCCGGCGTATTCCCCGCTCTCCGAATGCAAAAGCCTCTCCAGGATCCGCTCCTGCTCTCTCTCATCCTCGCAGATCAGCCTCTCCGTCTCTATATTCAGATAGCGGAGCTCCTCCGCACTGTCGGAAATCCCGAGCCAGAGATAGTTAAAATACAGGTTGAGCGTGCCGTGATCCCTCGGAAGAACGATGCCGATCCTTGAGATCCCTCTCTTCATGCTGGCCGCGGCATAATTTCGGATATAGCCCATCTCATCCGCCGTCCGGATCACCTTCTCTCTGAGGCTCTCACTGACCCCGCTCTTCCCGCTGAGCGCCCGGTGGACAGAGACCGCGGAAACACCGAGGCGCCTGGAAATATCCTTAAGCCTTATCTTCCCCCCGCGTTTATCCTCTCTCTGCCTCATCCAGCCCTCTCCGCACTCACATCAAGCTTTATCTCTATCAAATACTTAGATTTACTTGCATCAGCATCAGCACTAATGTAAACATCCGCATTAACGTAAACGTTTACGTTAATTGTATTGTCATTTTCCCCTCATGTCAATTCATTTTTTTAAATTTTGAGATATAATTCCAGTGTCGAAAGTCCTTCCTTCACGACGTGCCTGCACGGGAGGGAAGGAAGGACTTTATGACACGCCTCTCTATGAGCATGAAGCGGGGATACCCCGCGAAATGCGAATAGAAGGCTGCATGGTGTGAGCTGCTCCGCAGCGAACCCATGCGGAATTATCCTTTCAGGCCGAGCTCGAAAGTCCTCCCTTCACGACGTGCCTCTGCACAGGAGAGAAGGAAGGACTTTATGACAGCTCTCTTGGAAATTATATTTTGGTTTATAGAGTATTAAGCTATTTTCCAATATACGCCTTCAGCGCTTGAATTTTATGGTTATTATCGGTATGTATTATCTGACTATATGCACTCGTAGGAATCGCTGATCTCAGCCGCTCCTGCGCTTCAGAAAAGCCGGATATCAGTTTGCGCAGTTCTGTCTTGCTTATGCCAATCAGTTTTAACTGATAAATCAAAAGTACCAGATAATCTGTTATCGTATCGAAAGTAATCCCCGAGACATTCACTGCATTTGAAATGGCATTGCTCATCTGTTTATCAATGCTACCAGTCTTAAATCTTGTATCAAACACCACATCATTATGTGCAATGGCATTCCTCAGATCCTTAGTGGTATAGATTAGGCGCTGAGTCATCATTGAATTTGTGTCATCAGACTGTTGAATCCTGAGCTTAGTTGAAATTCTCTTTCTGCAGTGTTTGTTCAGGCAAGAAACAAAATGCCCAAACTCCCCGAGGCTAAGTAATTCAAAAATCCCCCAGATGGGAAGTGGTTTATCTTTCGACAAGAAATGATGGGCGATCTTATTATCATTTTTGAAAGCATTAGCCTGGACACCATAAATTCTGTTTCTCAGGTCAAGGCGCCTTTGAAGCTCTTTTTTGAATTTATCCTCGGCTCGTTTTCTATCTTGAAGCGTACGATATTTTGTCCCAGTTGTTGAATAGCACTTATAATTATCCAGCAGTTTAGAATAGACATCAGAAAAGCTGTCCGATTGTACGCTCTCAACAATAACCTCCAACACGTAGTTTTTTAAAGCCGTTTCAATCTGCATTACATATGGATAAAACAAAGCCTTTAGCTGCATATCGAAATCATAAACTGCAATTAGTTCCTCAAATTGCGTAAAAGGAGCACGATTAGCAGGTTTATCTATATAGCGATAACCTTTATATCCATGATAATAGCCTATATTCATCAGTTTTTGCTTCTGGGAAGAACCAGAAATATTGAGTCCCTTCGTATCACGAAGATACTTCATCAAACCATTTATTGTTTTAGGTTTATTTGACATCGAAAAACCTCTCAGTAATTTTTAGCAAAAAAGAAGGCCGGACGCATCCAACCTTCCTAAGTACGCTCCGCAGAGACGCACCGCAATTCACGTTTATAGTATAATGCAGGGCAGGCAAAAAGGCAATGGGAATCTCTCTTGACAGCGAAAGTTTACTGTAGAGTGCGATAGCGGAAAATCCACCAACGATGCGGAAAAGTGTCTGCGTAATCGCGATAAGCATAATCCTCTGAGCGTCTTCTTGCGCTCTTCGCAGCTCATGAATATAATTAGATTCTAACTGCAATTTATGCCATAATTCAGCTTATGAACAGCGCATCCTAAGGCAAAGATCTCCGGAGGTAATGTCATGCTCTCCCTTTTGCTGAAGCCGGTCTCCGGCCTTTGCAATATGAACTGCTCCTATTGCTTCTATCGGGATGAAATCTCCCAAAGAAACTCCGGGAATTCCGGAATCATGTCGGAAAAAACACTGGAAAATATCCTGAAAAGGGCACTGGACTACAGTCCGGATGCCCTGCTCCTCGGCTTTCAGGGCGGAGAGCCCCTGCTCCGGGGGCTTCCCTTTTATGAAAGGCTGATCGAGCTGGAGGAAAAGCAGGGAAAAAAAGGCCGGAGGATTCAGCACAGCCTCCAGACAAACGGCCTTTTGCTGGATGAGGCCTGGTGTCGCTTTTTCAAAAGGCATCATTTTCTCATCGGCCTGTCCCTGGACGGAGTCCGGGAGAGTCACGACAGATACCGAAGAGATCTCTCAGACGCCCCCAGCTATCAGCGTATCCTCGAGAGACTCCGTCTGCTGCAGCGCTGCAGTGTGGATTTCAACCTCCTCACCGTCATACATGAGGACAGCGCCGCCCGGATCACGGAAATCTATCAAAGCTATCGGAAGCTGAACTGTCTCTACCAGCAGTATATCCCCTGCCTGGACCCTCCGGCAGCTTCACATAGGGGATGCGGCTCTTACCTGAGCCCGGAATCCTACGGAAGGATGCTCATAGAGCTCTTTCAGCTTTGGTATGACGATTTTAAGAAAGGAGATCCCCCCCATATCCGAATCTTTGAGAACTATCTCTCTCTCCTCCTCGGCGCCCCTCCGGAGGCCTGCGATATGCTGGGGCACTGCAGCCTGCAGTACACCGTCGAGGCGGACGGCTCTGTCTATCCCTGCGACTTCTACTGCATGGACTCCTATTGCCTCGGGAACCTGAATCGGGATTCCTTCTCCGATCTGAACCGGCGCTTCCGGGATACGGATTTCGTCCAACGCTCTCTTCCCATACCGGAGGAATGCAGACGCTGCTCCTTCTATCCGCTCTGCAGGAACGGCTGCTTTCGCCAAAGGTGCATAGAGGGGGAAGACCCCCGCCCCAGAAACCGTTATTGCAGGAGCTTTCGAATCTTCTTTGAGGCCTGCCTTCCGCAGCTGATCGAGCTCTCCGAGCTTCTGATAGCACAAAGCGAAGGCATGCATAAAGTCCCATAGGACTGCCTAAGCCTCAGGGAGAGAGTCTATCACTCCCAAAGGCTTAGCCTGTGACAGCCCGAAGTCCGGAAAATCGGTATCCGGGACAGCTTCCCGATATCCGTTCCATCCTGCAATACCTCTTCTCCCTTGACTGTCTCCGGAAGAATAAACTAAGCTCTTTATAAGAAAAACAGTCATGCCGGAGATACCGATGCCGCAACAAGTATAAATCCCATGCGGCAGCCGGGGTGGGGACCGTCTCATCTTGCTCGGCAATGCTCCGCCAAAAAGGAGCAGAGAGGCAGAGGCATCATGAAGAAAAGAAGCTCTAATATTGAATTATTGAGAATCACAGCGATGATTATGATCATCGCTTATCACCTGTTCCTTCACTGCATCAAGGCGCAATTAACAGATTCAGGGTCCATTGCGGCTCCGGAGAATGACTGCTTCTGCCATCCCTATTTTTCAAAACGATTATGCATACTGGCTCTCATTTCCCCGATGGGACAGGCGGGAAATGCCATTTTCCTGATGATTTCCGGATATTTCATGGCGCATAAGGACTCGATTGATCTGACCAAGATCTCAAAGAAATTGCTGCTTCAGCTTGGCTTTGCGGCAATGCTGCTGGGCCTTTCATCGATATCCCTTTATACGAATATACATCCCTTTCCGCCCAGGCTGATACCCTTCTCTGTGTTTAACAGCCTGGCCTGGTTTGTCGGATATTATTTTATTGTAATGGTGACCGCGAAGGTATTTTTGAATCAATTTCTGAATAAGCTGGATCGGAAAAATTATCTTATGTTCCTGCTGGTTTTGTTTTCTCTTCTTCAGTTTGGCTGGAGTGCGATCATCCTTTCCAATTTATGCGGAGGGCTGGATGTCATAGCCACCGGCATATTTTTGTACTCCCTGGGCGGCTATATAAGGAAATATAATCCGTTTGAAAATATCCGCTTATGGGCCGTCCTGGCCGTCATCCTCTTGACGGATCTTATCGTTATCGGGAATTTCTATATTCAAACCGCAAGCAATATCCTGGAATACGATGCGGCAGGCGGCGGCGCATTTATCCAGTCCATTCCGGAATATGCGAACAATCATCTCTTCCCGCTTCTTCTCGGGATCGCTGTCTTCGAATTATTCCGAAGAATAAAGCTTCCGAGGAATGGCGTGATTAACTTTATCGGAGCTTCAACATTTATGGTATATCTTCTCCATGACAATGAGTTCGTCTATAAAGCCTGGTGCAGGCAGAATTGGATCACCCTCCTGCATGAAAATGTGATCTCATTTCTGATGATCTACATCATCTGGATCCTGATCACATTTTCGGCCGGCAGCTTATCCTACTGCATATTTTTATTGGGAGGAAGGCTGTTAAAGTTCTGCAAGCCTCTTACGCTAAAAAGAGCTGAGGCAAATGCGGAGAAAGCGTCTCCCGAAAAAGACGCGAAAATATAACCTGATCTAAAAGCATAGCCTGACCTAAAAGCATATCCTGATCTAAAACTACAGCGCGATCTTCTAAAATCTGACAGCCTGCCGTCAGGTATGAGTCTCAATGTCATCCCCCGGTATTGGGATTCCCTCCCCTAGCCGGACGGCTTTAAGCTCTGCATCCACCTCTTCTTCCGGAATACAAGGACAGAGATTCCGAAGCGGACGCATTCCTCCAGAGAGAGGATGAAATAGACATACGGGACCTCAAGCTTCAGGGTGAAGGCCGCAAAGAGTCCGAGGGGAACCCCGAAGATCCAGGTTCCGATGATATCGATGAACATGACATACTTCGTCCTCCCCCCGCTCCGGATGATTCCGCCTCCCAGTATCATATTGAGCACCTTAAAGGGAGCGACCAGCGCATAGGCGATCAGGATCTGAGCGGTGAGAAGCTTCACGGAGTCCCCCACCTGATAGATCCCCGCATAGAGGCGGCTTGTCAGGATAATCAGGACGGAGAGAAGCAGGGAGCCGCTCAGCCCGTAGAGAAGCAATCTCTTCGAGGCGGCGTAGGCTCCCTTATAGTCCTTATTTCCCAGCCTCTTTCCGACGATGACCCCCGCCGCCTGGGACAGGCCGCAGAGCGCGCCGATCATCAGGCCTTGTATGGGTCCGGTTAAAATCATTGCGGCGCTCGCCTCCGTTCTCATATGACCGTAGATCGCGGTATATACATTCTCGCCGAGACTCCACAGAAATTCACAGACCAAAACAGGGAGAAGCATGGCCATATACTGCTTCCAGCGAAAGCTCCCTCTCCGGCGGCTTCCCTTTTCTGTCTGCCCCGCTGCCTCGGCTCCCCTCAGCCGGAAAAACATAAAAAGCATCAGAAGAAAATTCATACCTTGCGAGAGCAGCGTCGCGGCGGCGGCCCCCCTTTCGCCCATCGGGGGAAATCCTGCCTTTCCGAAGATCAGAAGATAGTTCAGCGCGGTATTGAGAAGCGCGGCCGCAATACTCGCATACAGCGGGAGGCGCGCCTTTTCCATACAGCGAAAGAGGACGGAAAGCAGCGTCGCGCCTGCGAGCGGCAGGAAGCTCCCTCCGATGATGAAGAGATATCCGGCTGCCGCTCTCCGGACCCCGGGATCCTTTGTATAAAGCCCCATGATTCTCTCCGGAAAGAAAAGGCAAAGTCCGGAAAAAAGGACTGCCATGCCAAGGCTCAGAAAAAGATTCAGGAGAAAGCTGCGTCTTACCTCAAAGCGGTTTTTCTGACCAATGTATTGAGAGATCATGATCCCCGCGACAGTCCCGACGGCGGAGACCACAACGGAAAAAATAGAGGCGAATTTTCCCGCTATCCCAACAGCTGCGACGCTGACATCGCCGAGCTGTCCGATCATGATCTGATCCACGGCGGAAAAGGAGGACTGCAGGATAGACTGTAAGGCCACCGGCACCGCAAGGCGGCATACCGATGCGAAAAAGGGATGTTTTTCTTTTCTGTCTCTCATAAAATATCCTCCCGGCAGCATATCCCGCCGTTCCTTCTTCTCGTCCTTTTATCCTCTTGTTCTCTTATCCTCTTTTCATTTTACCTTTCCGAATGACAAAGCACAAAGGTTAAGCGCGTAACCACAGCCAAAAATGCGCGCGAAAAATCAGAGGAAATGACGAAATCCCTGCTGTCCGTCCTCTCTCATTCCCCCGCTGCTCTCCCGCTCGATCAAATGCACGGGAATCCGGATCTCCGGCTCCCGAATCCCGCCCTCCTTCAGAGCCAGGAGCTCCTCCAGGGCGAGCCTCGCCCGAAGCGCGGCGTCCTGCCGCAATGTCGTGAGAGAAGGGGAGATCATTTCGGAGAGCGGGATATCATCAAATCCGGCGAGAGCGAGATCCTCCGGGATCCGAAATCCCCTCCCCTTCAGAAAAAAGAGCAGCTCTATCGCATAGTAATCCGATACCGCAAATACCGCTGATGTCCTCCGAAAGCGCTCCTCCATGAGGAGATAGGCGTTACAGCGCTCCTTCTTTCGGATCGGAACCCGCATAAGCTCCGCTCTTCCGGGAGAAAAGCCCTCCTGAAAGCCGTCGATCCTCTCCCGGTCGATCCCGATTTCATTATCGGAAATGCAGATCGCTCTTCTGTGCCCAAGCCTCCGGAAGAGCTCCCCCGCCTGCCTTCCCCCTCCGAAGTTATCGAGACTGATATTGACGATCCGCTCTGTCTTCTCACATAGGCCGTCGTAGACCACAAAGGGAATCCGGATATGCTCCCTCAGATATCGGTAGTCCTGACGGCAAAAGCCGATCACCACCATACCGTCCATATTCCACATAGAGGAAAAGCGCAGGATTTCCTCCGCCCTCTTCGCCTTCTTCACCATCATGAACTGTCCCCGGCTCTCGATCTCCGCAGAGAGATGATTGAGGGAGGAGGCGATAAAGGCATCCTCCAGTGTATGCCCCTCGTACTTCTCATGGTCGTTGAGGAAAACGCCGATGATCCGGGAGGAATTCTGCGAGAGAAGGATTCCGGCCATGCTGGGGATGTAGCGCCGCTCCTCAAGGAGCGCCTGCACTCTCCTCTGCGTCTCATCCGAAACCTTCTTTGTCTTCCCATGGATCACATTGGACACCGTGGCGCTGCTAAGTCCAAGCTCCTCCGCGATATCGCTGATCCTCACTCGCCTTCCTTCCATGACGGAGCTCTGCCTCCTCTCTTTCCCTACTGCCGCTCCCGCTCCTCCGGGGAAAATGCGGATTTATCTTCTTCCTTGCCTCCTGCGGAGATCCTTTCCGTTCCTTCTTATGGGATAGCAAACCTCGACGACCGCCTCCCGCTCCGCTTTCGGCGCGACATGATAGATCGAAAACATGGGGCCGTCCGGCTCATAGTCATTTTCCATCAGCCAGCGAGGGAGGAACCGATTCAGCCCGCGGTAAAAGGACAGCTCCCCCCGCATGGTCACCGTCGCAGCGAGCACCGGGCCCCTGACAGAGATAAAATCCGCGGGAAGCTCTGCCCCGCTCTCTCCCTTTCTCTCCAAAAAAGACGCGGAGATCCCTCTTTGGACCTCGACATCGACCTCTCCTTCCCGGAATTCTCCGTCGTGATAGACCGCGATATTAAAAGGCGGAGAGGAGAAGGAGATGCGCTGCTTCGCGGCATAATCCGAAAGTCTTCTCCAAAGAGCGGATTCCATCTGATAGGAGGCTATCCTCCTACGGAGCCGGACGATCCTCCTCCTCGGAAATTCCTTCACCGTGATATTGAACGCATAGCGACAGCCTTCGTCCTCCAGATGCTTCGACGCCTCCTTCAGAAGCTGAAGCTGCTCTTCTTCCTTTAAGATCTCCGACTCCTTTCGCGCGATCCTCCGAAGAAGAAGCTCTCTGAGTCTCTCCTCGCTTTCATAGTCCTTTAAGATGTCTCCGATCTCCCGAAGACTAAGACCCATGGAGCGGAGCGCCTCGATCCTGTTTGCGAGCACCAGCTGCTCCTCCTTATAATAGCGGTAATTGCTCGCTTCATCGATATAGGCGGGCTCCAGAAGTCCGAGCGCCGCATAATAGCGAAGCGTCCGTATCCCGATATTGGATAATGCAGAGAATTTCCCGA
Source organism: Oribacterium sp. oral taxon 078 str. F0263 (assembly GCF_000469565.1). NCBI lineage: Bacteria > Bacillati > Bacillota > Clostridia > Lachnospirales > Lachnospiraceae > Oribacterium > Oribacterium sp. oral taxon 078. Next base: position 99,441 of record NZ_KI273116.1, read on the forward strand.
TCGGCAGCATGGCGTCCTCCCTCCCTGGGCTTTTATATCCTATAAAATAAAAAGCATAGTCCCGGGAACTTGTCAAATCCTTTCCGCTCGCCTCCGAGCTTTTCCGCCTGAGTTCGAGTTCTTTTCTCTCAGAATCGGAAGTATTTTAAACTCCGAGGCTTTTCCGCCGATCCCTGTCGTTTCCGCTTGACTCTACATCGGATGCAGAGCTTAGAATATTTCCCGAGAAACAAAATATTCCCCGGCGAACAAAAGCTTATGTGAAAGACAAAATCCTTCTCGGAAGGAAAGGAGAGGTCCAGCGCCTTCTTTATTAAAAAATGCGGAAAGGAGAGAAAAGATGAGTACAATCTGCGAGGAATGCTATTCCGAGAGGAGACGAATCACACCTTTGATCGAGCCCCGGCACTGTCTGGAAAAGCATCTACAGTACATCTGCGGATCCTGCGGCAGATGCATCTGCATCGACCGGGATGAAAAGAGGGGACTACAGCGATGGAACTTCCCCTTCCGCTCCCTGGAAATCGCAGGGCTCTATCTCCGCACTGCGGATGTGAGCCGAAAAAAGTCCTGCGGGATTTATGAGATAACTTCTCCCGGAGGCAGAAGCTCCTTTAAGATCTTCTGCGACTCTGAGGATCTCCGGGAATATCTTAGAAAAAACAAAGGGAAGCACTGTAAATCCATGGAGGCGCTGCTCACGATGAGCCCCTATCGGGAATTTCCGGACTCCCAAATCAGAAGGCTCTCTTCGGAAGAGGTGGAACGGTATCTGAAGGAGCAGCAGGAAGAGAAAAAGACGGATAAGACGGATAATACAAGGAGAAGAAAAGGATAAGAGAAAGGGAAAGGAACAGCGGAAAAGAAGAGGAGAGAAAGGAGAAGAAGAAATGGAGCAAAAATTCGTCTCTCACTGCACGGAGCTAAAGGGGAGTCATTATGCGATAGGCTACCAGCTCGGCCTTCTGGTACATTCTCTGGCCCCCTTAAGAGAGCGGCTTCTCTCCGAGAGCAGGCCGATCAGCGAGAGGAAACTAAAGCGCCTGAAGGATATCTTTCGCTCGTATTGCCCGGGGCTAAATGAAGAGCTGCAGGGCTTTTCGGATGCCAATGAGATTTGCAGCTCCCAGGTTCTCTATTATGCGGCAAGCTGTATCTCCCCCGGATGCAGCCAGCTCGTCCTGTCTCCAAAGCTCACGGAAAACGGCCATGTCTATCTGGCTAGGAATTATGATTATTTTCCGGAAATGGATGATTGGGTCCTCTGCAGGACAATGGTAAAAGGGCGCTATGCTCATCTTGGGACAAATATCATGCAGTTTGGCCGGGGAGAGGGCATCAATGAGCACGGACTCGCCATAGGCTGCAGCGCACTTCCCCCCTTCGATAAAAAAGAGTTCGCGGTCGAGGGACTGCAGTTCTGGGCCGTCACCCGAACCATCCTGGAGAATACAAAAAATGTCGAGGAAGCGCTGTGCCGAATGAAAGAGATCCCCATCGCCTGCAATGCCAACTTTCTCCTCGCTGACAAAGACGGAGAGCTGGCGATTTTTGAGAGCTTTGAGGGCCGGAAGGCATTTTTCCGCATGGAAAGGGAAAATCCCGAGGGCTTTCTCGCCGCCGCAAATCATGCCCATCTTGACGCCATAATCCGCCTTTCCCCCTTCGCCATGAAGCATTCCGTTCAAAGGATGAGGATCCTCCGGAGCTATCTCGAGAAAAAGCCTGTCTCTTCGGATAGACTTCGCTCTCTTCTTTTGACGGATTTTCCGGACGGATGGAAAATGAGCTATTATCCATGCTCCTTTGGGACATTAAAGAGCATGATCTTTGATTTAAATGAGGCCTCCCTGGAGATCTGCTGGGGAGGGCTCTCCGAGAATCGCTGGGAGCGCCATTTCCTGAGGGAAGAGCTCCCGGATTCCGAGCGGGAAATCAAAATCATCGACCGCCCCTGCCCGGAGGATTTCTCCGAGTCCGTGCGGCTTTCTCCTAAGGACGAAGGCTTCTCCCTTCCGCCGCGCAGTTAACCGCTCAGAACCCCCGCCCGACAAGACGAGCTCCTGATCGCTGTAAAACGGGAACGTGCTACCACAAAAAGGTAAAAACGAGCACTGCACAGGGCCGCGAAAAGGGAAGCTGCAAATATCCCCTTTCGCGGCCTTACTCCTCCTACAGCGCCACGGGCCTTTTCTCCCGGAAGGACTTCGTCGTCGCGAAGCTGAGCTCTGTGGCTCTCGTCCCGTCATAGACGGAGACCTCCGGCTGTTCCCCGCTCCTCACGCAGCGGATAAACTCCTGCATCTCATTTCGGTAGGCCTCCCGGAACCTCTCCGGAAATCCCTCGACGCACTCCGTCACGACGCCGCGTTTATCGTAGAGAAGCGCGAGATTCTTCGCCGGTGTCGGGCTGATCCGGATGCTTCCCTCCGTCCCGACGATCTCCGTCTCGATATGGTAGCCGTGGGCGGCTGTCCTCCCCACGTGCAGCATACCGATCGCGCCGTTTCGAAACTGGTAGAGCGCGCAGCCCGTCTCCACATCCCCCGCCTCCGGAAACTCCGGATGCTTGAAATTCGCACCCAGGGCATAGACCTCTCTGGCCTCGCTCCCCAAAAACCAGCGCATAAGATCGATGTCATGAGAGGCCATGTCGATATACAGTCCTCCGCTTGTGGGAGCGAAGCGGATCGCGCCCTCCACAGCGCTCTCCGGATCGATGCCGGTGGCTTTCACCAAATAGGGCCTTCCGATCGCGCCCTCCGAGATCTTTTTCTTCGCGTAGAGATAGGAGGGATCGAAGCGCCGCATGAAGCCGAGGAAGAAGATCCGGTCCGGATGCGCCTCCACGGCCTTCTCCGCCTCTTTGCATTCCTCTACATTGACACCGAGGGGCTTCTCCGTGAAGACATGCTTCCCGCACTCCAGGGCCTTTTTCAGCTCCTTGCAGTGGAGAGGACTGCTGGTCACGATGACCACGGCGTCCAGCTCCGCCTTGGAAAGCATCTCGTCGTAGTCGGAAAAGACGGACTCTGCCCCCAGGCGGTCTCTCGCAAAGGAGAGCTCCTCCGAGACGATGGAGCAGGCCGCTGTGAGCCTGACCCCGGGGATATGGAAGGCCAGATTCTCCGCGTGGACCTTCCCGAGTCTCCCGAGCCCCGCGATGCCGACTCTGATCTCCTTCATGCTTTTTTCCCTCCCTTCTCCTGTCCTGCCTCCTTCTGCCTCTTATTCCGCTGCATTCTCTCCCTCGTCACATCCAGAAGGACCGCCCCGATAATCACAAGGCCGAGGACCAGATTCTGCCACGCGGACGGCACGGAGAGCAGGGTGAAGCCGTTTCGGAGCACCGCGATGATCAGCGCGCCCAGCATGGTCCCCACCATGGTTCCCTTTCCGCCCATAAAGGAGGCGCCTCCGATGATGCAGGCCGCGATGGCATCCGTATCGTAGGGCTGGATCGCATTCGCTCCGTTGCAGATCCCGGAGCGCCCGATGGAGACGATCCCCGCAAAGCCCGCCATGAGGCCTGACATAATATAGCAAAAGGTCAGCACATTCTCCGCATGAATGCCGGAGAGCCGGGTCGCCTCCATATTTCCACCCGCGCAGTAGATCGACCTTCCGAGCGCCGTCCTGGTCAGGAGGATATGCATCAGGATATAGATGAAGAGGACTACCAGAAAGCTGATGGGAAATCCCCCCAGGATCGTCGCTGAACCGAGGAGCATGATCCCCTCCGCTCCGGTATTGCTGAAGCTGATCATCTGAGAGGCCGTGATGATGAGGGCCGCTCCCCAGAGCACGTTCTTCATGCCAAGCGTCGACACAAAGGGGTGGGGGAGATGAAGTCTTGTGAGAAGCAGCCCGTTGATCAGTCCTATCGTCCCGCTCACAGCGAGGACGGAGAAGAACAAAACGATGGGATTATGCACGCCGAGCCTCACCATCGCACCGGCCACACAGGCGCCGAAGGTCGCGGTAGCCCCCACGGAGAGGTCGATCCCCGCCGTAATCAATGTCAGGAGCATCCCGGTGGAGAGCAGCGCGTTAAAGGAGGTCTGCTTCAGGATGGACATCAGATTCGTCTTGTCCAGAAAATTCGGCGAAGCGATGGAGAGCGCCGCACAGAGGATGATCAGAGCGGCAAAGGTTCCGATATAATTCGTAAGTCCGTTCCATTTATTTTTCATCACTTATACCTCCCACGCCGCCTTCATCACATCTTCCTGATTAAAGGCATCGGTTTCCCGTCCCATCTCCCCGGTGATTCTTCCCTCTCTCATCACAATCACCCGGTCGCTCATTCCTAGGATTTCCGGCATCTCGGAGGAAACCATGATGACGCATTTCCCCTCCTTTACCAGCTGATTGATGACCTGATAGACCTCCACCTTCGCCCCGACATCGATGCCGCGGGTCGCCTCGTCAAAGATATAGATGTCCGCATCCGTGTTGATCCACTTCCCGATCACGACCTTTTGCTGATTTCCTCCGGAGAGCTGGCTGACCCTTTCCTCCTGCCCTGTCGCCTTGATGCTGAGCTCCGACATCCTCTTTTCTCCCTGCGTGCGGATCTTATTTTTGTTCAGAAAAAGCCCTCTGGAGAAGCCCTTAAGATTCGCTAGGATCAAATTGTTCTGGATGCTCTCCGCGAGAACCAGCCCCTGTCCCTTCCGATCCTCCGTCAAAAACGCGATCTTCTCCCGGATCGCATCCCTGGGGGAGCGGATCTTTACCTTCTTCCCCTTCACGAGGATCTCTCCGCTGTCGATGGGGTCCGCGCCGAATATCGCTCTCATGGTCTCGGTCCGTCCGGCCCCCACGAGCCCGGAAAATCCGAGCACCTCCCCGCCGTAGGCGCGAAAGGAGATGTCGTGAAGGACGCCGCTTCGGCTTAAATTCCGGACCTCGAGCATCGGCTTTTCGCTTCTTTTCCCATACTCCTTCGGAAACTGGTTGTCCAGAGAGCGCCCCACCATGGCCTTTATGAGCGCATCGTTGTCCCAGTCCTTCGTCTCCCTGGTATCCACATATTTTCCGTCCCGGATCACGGTGACGCGGTCACAGAGGAGGAAGAGCTCCTCCAGCTTGTGGGAGACAAAGAGGATCCCGATCCCCCTCTCCCGAAGTCCCCTGCAGATTTTCAGAAGCTGCTCCACCTCCTTCTCCGAGAGGGAGGAGGTGGGCTCATCCATGATGATGCACTTTGCATCTGTCAAGAGAGCCTTGGAGACCTCTATCATCTGCTGCACGCCCATGCCGTAGAGCCCCGCCGCTTTATGCACATCGACGTCCAGTCCCAGGCCCCTTAAGAGTTCCGAAGCCTTTTTGTGCATGGCGGCATAGTCCAAAAGAGCTCCCTTTCGGATCCACTTATTGATGAAAATATTGTCTGTGACGCTCAGAAGCTTCTCGATATTGAGCTCCTGGTAGACACAGGCTATCCCCGCCTCGATCGCCTGCTCCGGATTTCGGAATACCCTCTCCCTCCCGTCCACGATGATTTTCCCGCTGTCGGGGCGGTGAACGCCGGTGAGCACCTTGATCAGGGTGGATTTTCCCGCTCCGTTTTCGCCGATCAGCCCGAGAATCTCCCCCGGCTTTACGCCGAGCTTCATGGCATCCAGTGCGACTACACCGGGAAAGCTCTTCCTCACATCTCTTAATTCCACGATATATTCACTCATCGGCAGTCACCCTTCCGTATCGCTCCCTCTCAAGCGGCAAAGCTGAGGCCGCGCTCCCTTTTGCCGCCGATTCCTCCGTTTCGTCCGTCCTTCTCCACATCGCCCGGCGATTCGGCTTTTCTCATCGCCGGGCAGATCCGGATGCCGCTTAGCCTCCGAGGTAGGAATTCAGAGAATCCAGCCTCTCCTTTGCATTGTCCGCGGTGATGATGGATACCCCGGAGTTGATGAACTTCGGGAGCTCCTTCCCGTTCAGCTTCGCTACCGCGGCGGCCACAGACTTATATCCCATCTCATAGGCCTCCTGCGCCACGGACATCGTCTCGCTTCCCTCAAGGATTGCATCGCAGGCGGACTTGATTCCATCAAAGCCCATGAATACCGTATTCTTATAGGCCTCATTTCCCTTGGCCGCTCTCGCCGCGGCGATGGCCATGTCGTCATTGTTGCAGCAGATGATCGCGATCCCCTCCGGGTGGTTCTGCATGATCGCCTCCATGGAGGTGACAGCCTTATCCGCCACTGCATCCGCGTATTGGATCTCCGCCTCCAGGAAGCTGCCTCCCGCGGACTCGATCCCCGCCTGGTAGCCCTTTAAGCGGTCTGTCGCGGTGCCGTCTCCCTGCACGCCGGAGATGGAGATCGCCTCGATCTTTTCCCATCCGGCCTTCTTCGCGGCCTCAACCGCTGCCTTTCCGCCCTCCTCCGCCGCCGTCTTATTGGAGGTTCCGACAAAGGACAGCACCTCCGGCGCGTCGATATTGGTATCCACCGCGATGATGGGCTTCTTCTGCCCCGAGATCAATGTCTTCACAAGATCCGCCTGCAGAGGCGCGATCACATAGCCGTCGTAGGTCCCGGCGTTTAAGTCGGTCTCGATGATATTCTGCTGCTCGTCATAGGCCGTCTCGGAGCTCGCTCCCTTGACATCGACCTTTATATTGCTGTGTTCCTTTTCGAAGGCCTTGGCCCCCGCGACGACATAGCTCCAGTACTCCGAGGAGGTCGTCTTAAGAATCACGTCGATCTTGTAGCTTCCGGAAAGGTCCGCTCCGGCAAGAGGATCCTCTCCCTCCTGACTCTTTCCCTCCGCCTTCTCCGCGCTCTGTCCGGCGGAGCTCTCGTCCTTCTTCTCCTCCGTCATGGCCTCTGTCCCGGCCTTTGCCTCCGTCCCGCTCGTTCCCGCCTTCTCCGCGCCGCTGTCCTTGTCGCAGGCTGCGGCAGAGCCCAGAAGAAGCACCGCCGCCGCTATCACACAAAGTCCTCTCCTAAACATATCTCATCCTTTCTGTCCTCCCGGACCTTCCGCCGGCCTTCCCCCAGGAAATGCGGATCGATTTCCCATCTCCTGTCCCGGTGAAAAACGCCGCTCTCCCCGGGAAAGCCGGTCTTCTTCCTCTTTCGCTATGCCTCTATCTCCGACAGCTTCACGGCTCTCCCCTCTGAGAGAGACCTTCCCGCTGCTATTGCGACTCTCACGGACTCAAGCCCGTCCCGGCCTCCGACCGGAATCTCCCCTCCCTCCCGGACGGCCCGGATGAAGGCCCTGAGCTCCTCGATGAAGGCATCATTATATCGCTCCAGGAAGAACCAGGTCGGCTTCGCGGACTCCACTCCGGCGGAGGAGCTGATGAAGGCCTCATTCTCCAGGTGGTTTTTATCCTGCACACAGCCTTTCTCGCAGTGCACCTCCACTCTCTGATCGTAGCCATAAGGCGCCTGCCTGCAATTATCGATCACTCCGATCGCGCCATTTTCGAACTTCAGCGTCACGACCGCAGTGTCCACATCCTTGTACTTTGAGAAGTCCGGATTGATGAGGCAGGCTCCAAACGCGGAGACCTCCTCGATATCGCTCCCGGCCAGGTAACGCGCCATATCGAAGTCATGGATCATCATATCCAAAAAGATTCCCCCGGAGACCTCCACATAGGACATCGGAGGGGCCTCCGGATCTCTGGAGCAGACCTTGATTACGCAGGGCTTTCCGAGCCTCCCGGAGGCGACGATATCCCGGACCTTCTTATGGCTTTTGTCAAATCTTCTCACAAAGCCGAGCTGAAGCCTGACCCCCGCCTTTTCCACGGCGGAAAGTGCCTCCTTGATCTTCGAAATATCTGTGTGAATCGGCTTCTCACAGAAGATCTGCTTCCCCGCCTCCGCCGCTTTAACGATGAAATCCGCGTGCGTATCCGTCGAAGAGCAGATGAATACGGCGTCGATCTCCGGATCCGAGAAAATCTCCTCTGTATTTTTCGTGCATCTCGGAATGCCGATTTCCTTCGCAAAAAGCTCCATTTCTTCATTCAGAAAGGGGTCCGCCGCAAGCGTGATCTCCGCATCCGGGATCGCATTCTGAACATTCGCGGCATGCAGCTTCCCGATCCTCCCCAGTCCGAGAAGCCCGATCTTCAGCTTATCCTTCATCCTATTCCTCCCTTTTCATTGTATAGACGATATCGGCTCTGTCTTTCCTGCCCCGATCCTCTTATAGTCCCGTATGCTCCGCAATATACTTTCTCGCCTTGATTGCGTACTCCAGCGGATTCGCCCTTGCGGGATCCTGCTCCGCCTCCACGAGCACCCAGCCCTCATAGCCGGACTCCTCTATGATCTGAAAGAGCGGAGCGAAATCGACGTCCCCGTCCCCGGGCACCGTAAAGCAGCCCTCTCTCACACCCTTTAAGAAGCTCCACCTCTCCCTCGCGGCTCTCTCCGCGACCTTTTTCCTGAGATCCTTTAAATGGATGTGCCGGGTCCTTCGGATATATTTTTTCAGGACCTTCGTCGGATCAATCCCGGCAAAGGAGCAGTGTCCGCTGTCGAAGAGAAGAAATACAAGCTCCGGATCCACGCTGTCCATAAAGCGGTCGATCTCCTCCTCCGTCTGCACCACCGTTCCCATATGGTGGTGATAGCAGAGCTTCATGCCCCTTTCCTCCGCGAGCTTCCCGAGCCTGTTTAAGCCCGTGACGAGCCTCTCCCACTCCGCCTCGCTCATGACATACTTTCCCTCCAGTATAGGCTGATCCAGTATGCCCTGGGTGCTGTAGCTTTGCTCCGATACGCCGATTCGCTCCGCACCGACCGCCTTTAGGAAGGAGAGCTCCCTGAGGAAGGCGGCCTCCGTCTCCTCATACGGTCTGCTGATCAGAAAGGAGGAAAACCAGCGGTTGCAGATCCGAAGTCCTCTGAGATCCAACGCCTTTTTCAAAACGATCGGGTCGCTCGGATAATGACTCCCCACCTCTGTTCCCTGAAAGCCCGCGAGGGCCATCTCGCTCACGGTCTGCTCAAAGCTGTTTTCCTTCCCGAGATCCGGCATATCGTCATTTGTCCAGCCGATCGGCGCGATTCCCAGTGAAATTTTGTTCTTGTCCAGCATATCCTCTCTTCCTCCTCCTATCCTTTCTATCTCCCCGAAGAGACCTGCTGCCGCCTTCTCCGGCATCTGAGCGCCCGCCGCAGGGCGGTCTTAGTCTCGCCCCGGCTCTCCTGTACAGCGATGCGCGGGCACCCCGAAAGATCAAATCACAAAATGCCGGGACGGCAGACAGTCTGCTCAGGATCCGCAGCGGCGATGAAGTCTCCGGCATGGCCGTCTCCCGCATAATCCGACCGGAGACATATGTCTAAAACTTCGCATCGTGGAGCCAGGTATATCTTTCGTCCTCGCAGCGGTCTGTCTGAAGCCAGGGCCTTCCATCCAGATGCCGGATCATCCAGCAGGTATACATCTGAAAGCCCGGCGCGGCCGCCTGCGGATGGAGCTCGCCCCCCGGGATCGCGGAAAAGCTCCCGTCCACGCTCTTAAATACCCGGTCCCCGACGAAGCTCGCCCCGAAGCCCTCCGGCCTGTCAAACTTAAAATAATAGGTCTCCGGCTGCGCGTGCCGGTGCGGAAGATATCCGGACCAGTTCCCCGGATCATTCAGAACCTCCCCCAGCACCATATTGGACTTTGGGGAGATCTCATGGTCGAAAATCGTATTCACCCGCCGCTTCGCTGTATTTCCGAATTCTCCCACACAGCTGTACTTCCAGGGTGCCTCCTCCGGGCGGTAGAGATGAGACGGAAATTTCGCTTCATTCTTCGTGCACTGCACCAGGATCTCTGCCTGTGTTTCGGCCCGGACGCAGACCGGCGTCCCTCCGGGCACATGCAGGGCAAAGGGTCCCTCGTGGAAAACGTCCTTCCTCGATGCGATCTCCTCCCTTCTCTCCCAGAGATAGCGGATCTTCCCGGAGAGAAGGAGGATTGCCGTCTCCTCCCCCTCCCTGTGGAATTCTCTCTTCGATCCCTCCTTCATCCGGTAGACGCGGATGTCCATCAGCATATCCGCATACTCATTGTCATAGCTTGTGAGAAGCTGCTCTCCATTTTCGTCAAATTCCGGATATCCAAAGACCTTTTTCATGATGAGCTCCCTTCCCTAGTATTTTCTCGCCTCTTCCCGACAGCGTGAAAGCTCCCGATAGGCCTTCCTGACGCTCTCCTTTTCCGAGACCTCGGCCAGCCCGGTATCCCACCAGGCCTCATAGCCGTCCGTCATGGTCTTCGGGAGGACCTTCAAGTCGAAAAGGCAGCTCCCGCTCTCCTTCTTCGCATCCTCCAGCGCCGCCGTAAGCTCCGGGATCGTCCGGCAGCAGTAGCTCTTTAACCCATAGCCTTCGCCGATCTTCTTATAGTCCACGAGGATCAGCTCTCCGTCCGGCTTTCCCCCGCCGCTGTAGCGAAACTCCGTCGCGAGGCTTCCGATCCCCCTCGTCATCTCAAGGTTGTTGATGCAGCCGAAACCGCAGTTATCAAAGATCAGGATATTGACCTTCCTCTTCTCCTGCTGTATCGTCATGATCTCACTGTGAAGCATCTGGAAGCTCCCGTCTCCCACCACGCAGTAGACCTCGCAGTCCGGCTCCGCCATTTTGACGCCGAGTGTCGCGGCGACCTCGTAGCCCATGCAGGAGTAGCCGTACTCCGCGTGATAGGCTCCGCGCTTGTCCGTCGTCCACATCCTCTGCATGCAGCTTGGGAGAGATCCCCCCGCCGTGATGACGATGCCGTCCTCCGGCATGAGTCTTCTGAGTGCCGCTATCGCCGCGGTCTGCGTGATCTGCCCTCCTGTCTTTTCCAAGAACTCCGGAATCGTGCGGGGATCTCTCTCCCGTATCATCGGTTCAAAATCAGGGCCGGTACAGCGGATGCCGGAGAGTCTCTCCATCTCTCTCTCCCACATCTCCTTGGCCTCCCGGATCTCTGTCGTATAGGAACTGTGATATCCCCTCTCTCTCAGCTGTTCCGAGAGCAAAAGCAATGTCCGCTTCGCGTCTCCGACCGCCTTTACAGCGTCCATCTTGCAGGCATGAAAGCGGCTGTTGTTGATCGTCACGATGCGGATATCCCGCCTCCCGAAGAGCCACTTGGATGCGGTCGTGAAATCGGACAGACGGCTTCCCACCGCGATGACACAGTCCGCCTCCGCCGCAATTCGATTCGCCGAAAGAGTCCCCGTCACGCCGATTCCTCCGAGGCAGTTCTCATCCGAGGATCGGCACGCGCTCTTTCCCGCCTGCGTCTCCCCGAAGGGGATACCGAATTCGCGGCAGAAATTCTCCACCGTCTCCCCGGCCTCGGAATATTTCACACCTCCGCCCACGATCAGGATCGGCCTTTTCGATGCGGAGATCGCCTCCGCAATATCCGTAAGCTCCTCCTCCGCGGCGACAGGCCTTGTGATGCGGTGCACTCTTTTCCGGAAGAAATACTCCGGAAAATCATAGGCCTCCCCCTCGACATCCTGGCAGAGGGCGATCGCGCAGGCCCCGGTATCCGCGGGATCCGTCAGGACACGCATCGCCTGGATCAGCGCCGTCATGATCATCTCCGGGCGAGTGATCCGATCCCAGTACCGGCACAGAGGCCGGAAGGCATCATTTGTCGTAAGAGCGAGGCTGGACGGCTGCTCCAGCTGCTGCAGTACCGGGTCCGGACGGCGGCTCGCGAAGCTGTCGGCCGGGAAGACGAGAAGGGGGATATTGTTCACTGTGGCAGTCGCACAGGCCGGAAGCATATTGGCAGCCCCCGGTCCGATGGAGGAGGTACAGGCGATGATCCTCTTTCTGTTGCTCTGCTTTGCGAAGGCAATCGCCGCATGACACATCCCCTGCTCATTCCGCCCCTGCATCACGCGAAGAGAGCCCGGATCGCTGTCCAGCGCCTCCCCCAGTCCCACCGCGATCCCGTGTCCGAAAATCGTAAAGAAGCCCTCGACGAATTTATTCTCTGCTCCGTCCATCAGGATGTACTGCTGGTCCAGGAACTTTACGATGGCCTGCGCCACTGTCATGCGAATCGTCTTATCCATTGTCCTCCCCTCTCGCGATCCTCTCCCCGTAGACTGCCTTTTCTTCCTTAATGAAGCGCTCCAGCTCCTCCTCATCCGGAAGGTCGAGGGAACAATTATTGCTCCTCACCATCATCGCCGCCTCGGCGGAGCCGTACTCCAGGCAGTCCATGATCTCCCTTCCCTTAAACAGGGAGGAGAGAAATGCCGCATTGTAGCCGTCACCTCCGCCAAAGCCCTTCCTCGCTTCCACCGGGAACGGCTTTACACTGTAGCTTCTCCCATCGTCCGTGTAAGCGCTGGAGCCCTCCATGCCATGCTTTATGACGACAATTTTCGCAGTATGCCTCATCCAGTACGCGGCGCTCTCCCGGTCCGTCATCCCCTCCCGGATCAGGCGCTCTGTGAGGTCAAACTCCTCCCGGGAGCCGATGATGAGATCCGCCTCCTTTGCGACCGCGGCATAATAGATGGAGATCTCATCCTTATTCTTCCAGTTATAGGCCCTGTAATCGATATCAAAAAAGACCTTCACCCGATTCCTCCTGGCGAGCATCACAGCCTTTAAGGCGGCCTCCCGGGAGGGGCTCTCCGAAAGAGCCGTGCCGGAGATCAGGATCGCCTTTGCCTTTTTCAGATAGTCCTCGTCGATATCGGAGACATCCAGCTGCAGGTCCGCCGCCCGGTTCCGGTACATTAAAATCCTGCTCTCCCTGGAGGAAAGCATCTCCGTAAAGGTAAGCCCTATATTCTCCCCGTTTTTGCAGCGCCGGATATGACTGACATCAATCCCTCTCTCCCGAAAGAAGTGAAGCACGAAATCTCCGAGCTGATCCTCCGAGATCCTTGCGAAAAAGCCCGCCTTCAAGCCGTGCTTTCGGACACCGCAGGCGGAATTTGCCGGAGAGCCTCCCACAAACATCTCAAAATAATGCACCTCTCTGAGAGGCTTGAAGCCCTCCTTCACCTTCTCGCTGTACGCCGGATTGAAATCGACGGCGATGCGCCCGAGAAAAATGATATCCAGCTCCCTGTCTCTCTCGAAATCAAGATATCCCATGCCAGAACCTCCCCTATTCAAAGCTCTTCCCCATTGAAGACCCGGATATGATGCTCCGCCACCTCGCGTACCTCCTCCGCGATCCTTCCGCTCATCCGGTAGAAATCCGCCCTTCCATCGCACTTTACCGAAGAGAGATAGTCTCCGGAGGCCCGCACCACGGCATCCGCAATCGCCGTCGCGATATTGATCTTTGTGATTCCCTCCTTGATCGAACGCTGAAAATCCGCATCGGAGATCCCGCTCCCTCCGTGCAGTACCAAAATCTCATCCGGAATTCTTCTGTGGATCTCCCGGAGGATATCAAAGCGGAGCTTCGGCTCCCCGGTATAGTTCCCGTGCTTATTCCCGATCGCGATTGCCAGGGCATCTACGCCGGTCCTCCTTACGAATTCCTCCGCATCCTCCGCCCTCGTATAGAGAATTCCGTGGTCCTCCCCCCCTCCTTCTCCCTTTCCGATCAGCCCAAGCTCCGCCTCCACATCGGCATCAAAGCCCCTCGCCATCTCCACCGCTCTCCGGCTCCCCTCCACGTTTTCCTCAAAGGGAAGGAGGGACCCGTCATACATCACCGAGCGAAAGCCCAGCTCCAAGGCTCTCTGAATCGCGGAAAAGCTGGTCCCATGGTCCAGATGAACCGCGATCTCAAGCTCGGAATTCTTCGCTGCCGCGATCATCATGGGGCCCATCAGCTCCAGGGGCGCCGTCCCGAATCTCGCCTCCGCAAGCTGCAGGATGAGAGCCGTCCCGCTCTCCTCCGCCGCCCTCATCACGCCGATCAGAGACTCCATGCTGTAGACACTGAAGGATGCACAGCCTCTTCCATCCCTCCGAGCACGCAAAAGCAACTTACTCATTTTCACCAATGGCATGGTTATTTTTACCTCTATTTTCGCCCGACCAACTCTGATTTACGTTAATATTATCTGGAATACCCCTTTTTGTCAAGCAAGTTATGGGTATATATTTGTATTATATTTGTATTTATTGGGTATATTATGGATCTGAACGCAAAAAATCCCCCACTCCGTGCCTTCACGAATGTGGGGGGGAAGTCCTATGACAAAAGCTCTATATTCTGACTTCGGAAGTAGTCCCGATACTCCGCCGCCGGGGGCATATCCGTGATTACGGCGTCCAGATTTTCGAAATCGCAGAAGGTGTAGAGCGCCGTCTTTCCGAACTTACTGTGATCCGCCATCAGAAATCTTTTCCGGCTTCTGGAAATTACCTCCTTCTTGATATTATACTCGTAGACCGAGGCATTCGTCAGACCGCGGTCCAAAGAGAGGCCGGTCGCCGCCATGAAGGCCTTGTCGATATTATAGATCCGGAGCCGCTCCACCGTCTCAATCCCCACAAAGGACATGGTCTCTCTCCGAAGCGTCCCCGGCAGCATGATAAGCTGGAGCTTCTCGTAGGGCTGTGCATTGCATGCCACCCTGAGACTGTTGCTGACGATGCTGCAGGGGATCTTTCCGATATATTTCACAAGATTCGTGCAGCTCGTCCCTGTATCAATAAATATCGTATCCCCCTCCTTCACGAGGGCGGCCGCCTTCTTGCAGATCAGATCCTTTTCCTCCCTGTGTGAGATCGTCCTTTCATCGAAGGCGGAGAGCTCCACCCTCCCCGCCGCGTCTCCCGCGAGCTTAACCCCTCCATATACCTTTCGGATATTGCCCCGGCGGCTAAGCTCCTCCAGATCCCTCCGTATCGTATTCTTGGAGACCTGGAACTCCTGACAGAGAAGATCCAGACTTGCATTCTTCTTCTCAAAGATATATTGCTCTATCGCATCCAGCCGCTTCTCTCTCATCTCCTCTTTGTTCCATCCTTTCCGCCGTCCGATCTCCATTCCTCGGGAAAACGTCCGAAGACATACCGTAAAGTCCCTCCTCGTAGTGAAGTCCAAGCCTTGACGGCGTTCTCATAGGCTTCCTTTTCTCCTGCTCTTTCTATCATTATAATTTTCCTTTCGGAAAACTCAAGTTAATTTCCGGAACAAGGCTCTTAATTTGCTCATTTTTTTATTCTTTTATTGTTAAATTGTGCTCTTATTTTGCTATTTTATTCGAAAAATATTGACATATGACCATTTTATGATAATATTATACCCAATAAATACTCATTCCGGAATTTCCGGCATCACAAATATGGATAAGTCCCACGCGCGCCTGTGCAGGCAAGGCTGCTTCGCATTTACCCGCCGGGCAGGGGCTTATACACTTATATCCATGGCCGCCTTCTCGCGGTCAAAGGCTCTGTTTCATAAGGAGATCTGTGCTATGGGAGAAGTAAAACGATTAAAGTACTGCATCGACGGAGAATGGCTGGAATCCAAGGCGGAACGTTATATGCCGATCACCGACTCCAGCACCGGAGAGCTGATCGCCGAGGCGCCGTGCTGTACGAAAGAGGAGGCAGAGGCGGCCATCGAATCTGCGGACCGCGCCTTTCCGGCCTGGAGCTCCCTCTCCATCTCAAAACGCCAGCAGTATATGTTTACCTGGAGGGATGTCCTGGTCCGGCATAAGGAGGAGCTCTCCCTGCTCTGCGCAAAAGAGCTCGGAAAAACCATAGGAGAGGCCCGCGGCGACGTGCAGAAGGCCATTGAGCCGACAGAGCTTGCCTGCAGCCTCCCGGCCCTCATTCAGGGCGACGCCTCCATGAATGTGACGACAGGCTATGACAGCACAAGCTACCGCTTCCCGCTCGGCGTCGTAGCCGGAATCGTGCCGATGAATTTCCCGGCCATGATCCCCTGGGGCTGGATGGTCCCTCTCGCCATCGCCACCGGAAATACCGTAGTACTGAAAGCGAACAGTCAGACTCCCCTCACCTCCATCCGCATCCTGGAGCTTTTCTATGAGGAGGCGGGATTTCCGAAGGGCGTCGTCAATCTCGTGACCTGCGGCAGACAGGAGGCCGAGATCTTCCTCACGGACCCGCGCATCAAGGCCGTGACCTTTGTCGGGACCACCGGCGTCGGAAAGAAAATCTACTCCATCGCAGCAGAGCACGGAAAGAGAGTTCAGGCTCAGACCGAGGCGAAAAACCACGCCCTTCTTCTCGAGGACGCCGATCTCGAGAGTGCCGCAAATGCCATTATCAATTCCACCTATGGCTGCGCCGGGATGCGCTGCATGGCTCTCCCCGTGATCTGTGTCCAGGAATCCATCGCAGACCGCTTTGTCTCGCTCCTGAAGGAGAAGGCCCAGGCCATGAAGGTCGGCTGCGCCTATGAGGAGGATACCAGGCTCGGCCCTGTCGTCTCCGCCGCGCATCGAAAAAGTGTCTGCGACTGGATCCAGAAGGGAATCGATGAGGGAGCTAAGCTCGTCCTGGACGGAAGAAACTGTAAGGTCCCCGGCTATGAAAACGGCTTCTTCGTCGGTCCTACCATTCTCGATCATGTCACAGCGGAAATGTCAGTCGGAGACTGTGAGATCTTCGGGCCGGTCACCTGCATCAAACGGGTTCGGGACTATGAAGAGGGCGTCAGAATCATGAATCGAAACCCCTTTGCAAACGGTTCCGCCATTTTCACACAGAGCGGCTACTATTCCAGAAGATTCGTCATGGATACCGACGGAGGCATGGTGGGAATCAATGTGGGCATCCCCGTTCCGACCGCCTACTTCCCCTTCTCCGGAAACAAGGACTCCTTCTTCGGGGACCTGCATGTACTCGGAAAGGACGGTGTCCGCTTTTACACGAGGGCAAAGACCGTGACCACTCACTGGTTCGACGAAAAATCCGCGAAGCGGGAGGTCGGAACCTGGGAGGGGAGCACAGAGATCTAGGGAAATACTGATTTATTCATGACTCATGCGCCATGCCTTTTGCCTCAAAGGACACTCTCGTTCGGGGCTCCACGCAGCGGTACTAAATTCACACCTTTTTGCACTCGTGTTCATTAAGCACCGGCGTTCCGCACGTTTTTTCGGCATCACGCCCGTTGGCACGAAATTTTTCTGATTGAGTCAGTGTTTCCCTGGGGGAGCGCTGCTCCATCCCTCCCCCGGTCTACAGCCCGGTTCCAAGCTTTCCCGTTCGGCCTGTACAGCGGCGTCTCTGCATTACAGTAAATGCAAAAACGCCGCTTTTTTGATTCTTTATGAAATCCTCCCGGTTCCTCTTCCTTCTTTCTCGATCCTTTTAATGCGCCCCGTGAAATTTCACCTCCGGATTCCCGTGCTTTATCGGAGCACCGGACATTTTACGCATCCATTTCTCGGTGCTGTCCGTAAGATTCCACCTCCGCCTTATCGCATCCGCAGCTTATACCGCTGCCTCCGCAATATATTTTGCGGCTTTACAAATATTTGAAAAAAGTGTAGAATGCATTTAACAGAGCTTCAGGCAGAAGCTTATCCATAGGCCTCATGTCTTTACTCTGTATCTCTATGGGCTTGTACCGGTTTCGACGGGGACAATGCAGCTTTAGAAGCTATCCGAAAGACAGTCGCGTTAAACTTCAAATTAAATTTAAACGCTAACGACAACAGTTACGCACTGGCAGCCTAAGGGCCGCCGGCCAGCCTCAGTCCACTCATAGTCTGAGAATCTGACCTCATTTATATGAGAAACGACATGGGCGCTTCCCCTCGCTCATGGGCGTATCCGGGGATACCGGCCTCAGCAGGACGTGCGCATCCTTCTGCGGTGGGGAATCACAAAAGCGTACTATGATAGTAGAAGGAAAGGGAATTTGTTTTCGGACACGGGTTCGACTCCCGTCAGGTCCACTAGGCGCACCGTACTCGAACACCTCGAGCCGGTGCGTTTTGTTATGTTGTAGAAGATTGTGATCTCCTCATTCGTGAGGACCATGTCGGCCACGAACGTATCAAGAAGACGGGCGCAGAAAGCCGGGTCGTCAACATCTCCATCCCTGAAGCTATCCAGCCACTTCGCGATCACTTCCCTCGACAGCATTGGCTGCTCGATCTCTGCAGCGCGGATCCGCCTCTGCAGTTCCTTCTCTTCAGCCTCTAGTTCGGACAGACGAGTCACCAGGGCGGCACCCCCTCCGGCCTCGATCGCCTCCACAATGTTCCGCTGACGCTTCCGGCATCCATCGAGACGTGAGATAAAAGCAGCTGTCGGATCATCGGCGTGCTCATCCTCCTGAATCTTCATGATCCGGTCCGTCAGCTTCCCGATCATCTCGTCCGTCAGGACATCCGTGATCGTTGCTTCCAGTACGGCCATCTCCAGCTGATCCTTCGGGATCGCCTTCAGCTTGCATTTTGAGCCGCGTTTCTTCCCTCCGCACTTGTAATAGTTATATACTTTTCCGCCCTTTCCCGTGCCGGACTCTCCCTGCACCAGCTTCCCACAATATCCGCAGTGGCATCTGCAGCTCAGCATGTAGTCCACGTTCGCCCTCCCTGCCGCGTTGCATCGGCTCGTCTTAAAGTGGCGTGCCGCCTCTTCGAAGGTGGCCAAGTCGATGATCGGTTCCACGTCTAACGGGATGCCCTGGATCTCCCAGGTACCAGTATAGCGCTCCTGTCTCAGCATCCTATAGATGGCAGCATTCGAAACGGCGGAACCGCGACGGCCCTTCACGCCCGCCTTGATGAACAGCTCCCGAATCTCTGCCGTCTTCGCTCCGGCTATGTGCATCTGGAAGGCCTGCTGCACAAGAGGCGCGACCTCCGGATCCGGAACAGGATGACGGTCTCCATTCAGTTTGTAGCCGATCGGCAGCGTACCCCCATTGACACGGCCCTTCTTCGCGCTTTCGCGGATCCCTCGGTTGACCTTTTGCCGGAGATCTGCGCTGTAATACTCAGCCAGGCCTTCCAGGACTGACTCCAGGATGATCCCTTCCGGGCCCTCCGGCACGGCCTCCTGGGCGTAGTACAGCCTCACGCCGGCTTTCTTCAATCTCATCTTATTGATGGCAATATCCTGGCGGGAACGACCGAAACGATCGATCTTCCACACGATCACGGCCTCGAAGCGATGCTCTTGGGCATCGTGGATCATCTGCAGGAACTCATCGCGGCCTGCCGTGCTCTTGCCGCTGACATGCCGGTCGGCGTAAACCTTCACCACCTCGATCCCACTCCGCTCTGCGTAGGTCATGCAATCGGCAACCTGGCCTTCGATCGATTGGTCCGTTTGCTTCGGGCCCTCTGAATATCTCGCATAAATCACGCCCAGCATCACAGCCTCCTCAACTCGGCCACGCTGCGGCCGTATGCTCCCTCGATATAAGCAATATGCTCTGCGTCCATCCGAGAATAGAACGGCTGAAGCGACTTATAGAAACGGTCGAACTGGTTCCGTGTGCCCTTCAAGGTCTTTCTTTCTGCGGCAGTCTGCTCGACGCTCTCAAAATACCGATGCAGGAAGTCCATGGTCGCGGCATGCTCTTTTGCTGTTATCATGGCCACCATATCAGATGGGCTCGTGCCTTTCAATTTGATATACTTTGACAGCTCCAAGAGCCGGCTAGACGTCTCCTTCAGCAACTCGTAGCGGAAAAAGAAGACGTCTGGCTTCAGCGTCAGGTTAACAAGCTGACAGCTCTCCTCGATGATCTTCAACAACTGAGGGGCTAGGATCTGGGCCTCTTGTTTCTTTCTTGAATTAAAAAACATAGTTTTCACCCTCCGATCTTTCTTTCATGCTTGTCCTCGAGACTTCATGCTCCACACCCCCATGAGTGAGAATCGTATCCGGGCCTGTGTCATACATAGCGGTCCATTTCCCGAAGAGCTTCACCGCTGTTCCGTTAAAGCGGAGGCGATGCCCATTGATGACGGTGCGCTTTGTTTCCCAGCTGCAGACCATATTTTTCAGCCGATGAGCTGCAGGGGCCCTCCGTCAAAATAAGATTCATTCGATCCGCTGTAAGCGACTTGTACGTGTACATCTGCTATCATACCCCTTTTGCATGTGTCCTTTGTTCTATCTCCTGGACGGATTTTCCATCCCGAGTATCTAAATCATGGCTATGGATGTGTTTCTTCGCGTGAAGATAGGACTCCCGATTTTTCTCCCGGCTCATCCTGGAATTAAGAAGCACGGTATAGCTCCCGTCATCATTCATTCGAACCATTTCCGACACACCCGTTGTCTCAAAATCCACCAAATAGGTATAGACATCCGGGTCTTCATCGTGATCTTCAATCAGCATCTTCGCTTCCTCTTTCTTTCGCCAAAAGGGCCTTTAACACGTTTGTTGCGGTAGCAAGGTCCTCAGAACTGGCATTCCTTGCAGCATCAAATAAAACGCGAAGCTCTTTGTTATCATAGATCTCTTGTGCGACTTTCGCCGTCTCAGGATCGGTATAATAGGCAGGTGTATGCGCACCGTCCTTCTGGTCCTTCAACAAATCTTCCCTTGCCACTTTAAAAAAGGCACAGATCCGATCTATTTTATCCATTCTAGGAGTGTTATATCCCTTCGCCCAGTTGTTTACCGTCGTATTGCTGACTTTAAGATATTTGGCCAATTCAAGCTGCGTTTTTCCGTGGAGGGATAGCAAGCGATTTAAATTAGACGTGAAAATCTTTTGTATATTCTCTGGCATCGTTTAATACCTCCCCTTCTGAAATAGAAGTATAAAATATAGAGTTGATTTATTCAATACCAAAGGCAAAAAAAATCAACTTTTTGCTTGACGTCAAGTTTAAGTTGATATACAATACACTTGTCGCATAGGAGCGCGCGAAAGGAGGAAAGGACTTTGAACGGGAATGCGCTAAAGATCAGTCTGGCAGCGGCGAGAGTCAATGCCAAACTGACGCAATCGGATGTTGCCCGGAAATTGGGGAAAACCAAGCAGACGATAGTGAACTGGGAAAACGGAAGAACAGTCATTGATACGGCAAATTTTACGCTTTTGAGTGAAATCTACGGAATCCCTCAGGATAATATTTTTTTGCCCAATCAATCAAGTTAAGGTTTATTTATCGCCCCGTAGCAGAGCAGGATGAACGCCACAAGCACGAAGCATAAACAGGAGAGCACACCACCATGATGATCGAAGAATTTGAAGCCCGCGCTGGTATCTACCCCAGCGTTGAGACCTACCGGGTGATCGAAGAACACTACTACCAGTTCGATGGAAGCAAAGACGACTTCTGCAAAGCCTTTAGGGAGAACCACGACGGCATTGCCCAGAGGATCCAGTGCGACGCTAACAACAGGAGCCAGAGGAGGATGCGAGACTTCCAGGCTGACAGAAGCGAGGAGGAGAAAGAAGTCAAGGATCTGAAGGAAGAAGTCGAGAGACTGAAGAAAGCCCTGGATCAAGAGCAAGAGTGGCAGCCCTACGAGATGCCCGGGAACGTAAAGCAAGCCGACTACGAACACCTGAGGAATACCGACGACACGAGGATCATGTCAGACGCCGAAGCGAAGGAGCTGCTCTATGGCTGGTTTGGCTTCGCGAAGGAGAAGACCACGATCCACCACAGCGTCTCGACCTATGAAATCAACCGCCATAGGCACCTCAGGAGGACTGGCGTTGTAGAACGCCTGCCGCTCTACAACGCCACCGACTGGAACTACATCCGCTTCGACTGCGGCGCGATAAACTACGAGCTCTACAATGACCAGATCGTTCTGTTTGCAGACTAAGGGAAGGGACAGGGAGGAAAATCATGCCCAACACGAGGAGGCCCTCCATAATGACGACACGCGACGAAGCTCCGGATCTGACGCTGCTGGCCATGGCCGCACTGGCTGCGATCCGGAGAAGCATGGAAAAGGAAGATGCTCAGGGAGAACCTGATCAGCACCGCGATCGGCGCAAATATCGGGCTGCTGCTCGCAATCTACGGGGTCAGCCATAGGCTACCAATACGGAAGACATCGAGGAACTGACCGGCTTAGCTCAACTAAACGTTGACTTAGTTGAGTTAAGCGTTGACTAGGAAGGAGGGGAAAGAAATGAAGCTGTACAAATATTATCTCCTGCGGAGGCCGCCGGCACCGGGAGCGCTGCCGACAAAGGGGCTCTTCCGGATCAAGGATTTTAACGGGTGCAAGCTATGCAAGAGGATCATGAACGAAGCTTGGGGCCTGGCGCTTTATACCAGGCCCCTGGAGCCGGAGGAGATCCGGCAGTATGAGCTCGCCTATGGTGGAAAAGTGGAGGAGGCAAGATGAAGCTTACAGAACTGCAGATCCCTGATCTGAAGACAATGGCCGCAGGAAGGAAAGCTGCGGAGATGGCTAGGGAGCTCAAGGAGCTCAATAAGCTGAAAAGGAAGACCTCTCTCCTCGTATCGGCCCTGAGGGCTGCCGTTGATGATAGAAACACTGCATTGGGCAGAGCGATCCTCTGGCGATGGATCGCAGCCCTGGAGTGCATCGCGATTCTGTCGCTCTCCGTGTTGTGGATGATAAGTGCATAGAAAGGAGACTAGGAGGATGAAGATCACAGTTATTTTCGACAGCCTGGAGGAATTCCAGAGCTGCCTGCACCTGACGCCGGCAGTCGTCGACGCACCCGTCGAAGAGGTCAAAAAGCCCGCCGAGAAGAACGCAGAAACGCCCCGGAGGGCCCCTGAAGAGCCTGAGGCGATAAAGTCTACCCCGAAGGACGAAAAGCCCCGGGAAGAGGCCGCAGCGAAGCAGGAAGAGACGACCGCGAAGAAGGTCGACCGCGTCACCGTCCGTAAGATCCTGGCAACCCTCAACAAGAAAACGGGAACCAACACAGCCAGCCGCCTGATCGCGGATCTCGGCTTCGATAAGCTGACCAACGTGCCGGACGACCGACTGGCAGAGCTCCAGGCTAAGGCTGAGGAGGCCCTGAAAAATGCCGGGTAAGCATGCAAAGCTGTCCGCCTCCAGCGCCTTCCGCTGGATCAACTGCCCGGGCTCCGTGGCGCTGTCGGATCAGTGCCCCGCCCCCGGCTCGAGCAGTGACGCGGACAGGGGGACGCTGGCCCACTCCCTCGGAGAGCTGAAGCTTCGCCAGATCACGGGTGAGCTCACTCCGAAGCAGTTTGAGGCCAGGATGAAGAAGATTCGCAAAAACGAGTATTACTGCGGAGAGATGGAAGAGGCCGCCACCTTCTATGCTGACGAAGTTATTGAAGCCCTGGCGGCGGCAGGTGAGGACGCCGAGCTCATGATCGAGCAGCAGTTCAATCTCGACAGATGGGTGCCGGAAGGCTTCGGAACGTCGGACGCAGTCGTGATCGGCGGCAAAGCGATCCAGGTCATCGACCTGAAGTATGGCCAAGGCGTCAAGGTCGACGCCCACAACAATCCGCAGCTGAGGCTGTACGGCCTGGGCGCGGCGAACCTCTTCGGCGACCTCTACGACTTCGACACCGTGAAGGTCACGATCATCCAGCCCCGCCTGAATCACGTCAGCACGGAGGAGCTCCCGCTGAAGGAGCTGCTGCTCTGGGCGGAGGAAGAGGTCGCACCGAGGGCCCGAATGGCCATGGACGGCACAGACTACACGGCTGTCGGCGACTGGTGCCGCTTCTGCCCTGCGAAGGCAGTCTGCCGGAAGCACGCCGAGTGCAACCTTGAACTCGCCAAGCACGACTTCAAGCTGCCGCCGCTCCTGACGGACGAGGAAATCGGCGAAGTGCTCCGGCGGGCGGAGGAGCTGCAGCACTGGGTCAAGGACGTCAGTGACTACGCTCTCCAGCAGGCCCTGGCCGGCCACACGTTCTACGGCTGGAAGCTGGTGGAAGGGAGAGCGAACCGAAAGTATGCGAACGACATCAAGGTGGCCGAGAAACTCATGGAGGCAGGCTATGATGAGGCGATACTCTACGAACGAAAGCTCTACGGCATCACCGCCATGGAAAAGCTCATCGGCAAGAAAAAACTCACGGAGACTCTGGGAGATCTGATCATCAAACCGGTGGGTAAGCCAGTCCTGGTCCCAGAGAGCGACAAGCGCGAAGCAATCAACACGACAGAGGCCGCAAAGGCCGACTTCAATACAAGCGAGGATTAAATCATGAGTACAAAAGTTATCACCGGCAAGGTTCGTTTCAGCTACGTCAACATTTTTAATAGCCGCGCCTTCCAGGCCGGACAGGACGCCAAGTACAGCGTGTGCCTGCTGATCCCGAAGGAAGACAAGGCCACGCTCAAGAAGATCAAGGCGGCCATCGAGGAGGCCGTCCAGGAGGGCACCGCTTCCAAGTGGGGAGGCAAGAAACCGGCCAACTTGAAGCTCCCGCTCCGCGACGGAGACGCCGAGAGAGCTGACGAGGCCCCCGAGTACGAGGACATGTACTTCCTCAACTGCAACAGCACTCAGAAGCCCGGCATCGTCGACAAGGATCTGAATGAGATCCTCGACCCGGAAGAAGTCTACAGCGGATGCTGGGGCCGCGCGTCCATCAACTTTTTCCCGTTCAATACCAACGGCAACAAAGGCGTCGGCGTCAGCCTCAACAACATCCAGAAGCTGAAGGACGGCGACCGTCTCGGGGCGGCAAGAGCATCGGCAGAGTCTGACTTCGGCGATGACTTCGACGACAGTGACGAGGACGAGGATTTCTAATCACCGGGAGGTAAAGATGCACAGATTCATGGGCGTAGACATTGAGACGTACAGCTCCGTGGATCTCGTTAAGTCTGGCGTCTACCGATATGTGGAGGCGCCAGACTTTGACGTATTACTGATCGGTTATAAATTCGACGACGAGGAAGAAGTCAGGCAGATCGACACGACCAAGGATCCGCGCATGACCTGGGACGAGTTCCTGGGCGCTCTGCATGATCCGGATGTGATTAAGACCGCCTTCAACGCCAATTTCGAGCGGACCTGCCTGGCCAGGTGGACCGGGCAGGAAATGCCGCCGGAGCAGTGGCGCTGCACTATGGTCAAGGCACTGATGCTGGGGCTGCCGGGCAGTCTGGCAGGCGCAGGAATGGCCCTGGGGCTGCCGGAGAACAAGCTGAAGTATCCACAAGGCAAGGTCCTGATCCAGTACTTCTCGAAGCCGTGTAAGCCTACAAGGGCCAACGGCCAGAGAAGCCGGAACATGCCGGCGCACGATCCGGGTAAGTGGAGCCTCTACAAATCCTACAATCGTCAAGACGTCGTCACCGAGCAGGAGATCCTGAAGAAGCTGGCAATTTATAAGATCCCAAAGAAAGAGCAGGAGCTCTGGAATCTGGATCAGCACATGAACGACCACGGCGTGAAGCTGGACCGCAGCATGATCCAGAGGATCGTCGAATATGATACACAGCACCGCGAGAAGCTGCAGGAAGAAGCCAGACAGATCACAGGACTGGCCAACCCGAACAGCCTCGCGCAACTGAAGGAATGGCTCGCGGCCAGGGGCATCCATCAGGCCGACCTCACCAAGGACACCATCGCAGCCATGCTGCAGGAAGAAATCCCCGAAGAGGTCCGCCGCGTGCTGGAGATCCGCCGGGCACTGGGCAAGACATCGGTCAGCAAGTACAGCACCATGCTGGAGGCCATCTGCGAGGATGACCGCCTGCGCGGGATCCTGCAGTTCTATGGAGCGAACCGCTCCGGACGATGGGCGGGCCGCCTGGTGCAGACCCACAATCTCGCGAGAAACAGCCTGCCGGATCTCGATCTGGCCAGAGATCTCACAGCAGAGGGTGACTTCGACACACTGGAGACCCTCTTCGGCGAGACGGCCTTCGTCTTCTCGGAGCTCGTCCGCACGGCCTTCATCCCCTCCCCCGGCTGCCGCTTCGTGGTCAGTGACTTCTCCGCCATTGAAGCCCGTGTGGTCGCGTGGATAGCCGGAGAAAGCTGGGTATTGAACGCTTTTTGCGCCGGCAAGGACATCTACTGCGAGACAGCGTCCATGATGTACCACGTGCCGGTCGTGAAGCATGGCGTCAACGGTGAGCTCCGACAGAAGGGAAAGGTCGCAACACTTGCCTGTGGCTATCAAGGCGGCGTTGGCGCGATGAAGCGCATGGACAAAGGTGGGACGATCCCAGAGGAGGAACTCCAGGGCATCGTCGACGCGTGGCGAGCGGCCAACCCGAAGATCCAGAAGCTCTGGAGGACCTGCGAGCTGGCGGCCAAGACAGCCATCCAGGAGCACCGGACCGTCCGAATCCAGCATGGCATCGCCTTCCGCTACATCCATCATAACCTCTTCATAAGGCTGCCGAGCGGCCGTGAACTCTGCTACTGGGGCGCCAGGCTGAAACAGGATCCGCAGGACGGACGCGACCACATCGTGTACATGGGTACCAATCAGACCACGAGGCAGTGGGAGGAGACGGAGACCTATGGCGGTAAGCTCGTTGAGAACATCGTACAGGCGACGGCCCGCGACTGTCTGGCCGTCGCCATGAGGAGCGTGAGTAATCGCGGCTACAGGATTGTCATGCACGTCCACGACGAAATGATCGTCGATGTGCCGATTGAAGATAAGGATGCCCCGGAAATCATCAACAGCTGCATGGCCTACCCGATCGACTGGGCTCCTGGCCTGCCGCTGAAGGGAGACGGCTATTCTTGTTACTTTTACAGAAAGGATTAGCCCATGGGAAAGTTGATCGATCTAATGGGGAGAAGATACGGCAGACTAGGCAGATTCAACAATAAAGACGAAGGAGGTATGGGACGATGAAAAGCAGCGCAGTACCTTCGCTCGCAGATAGCGGCATGGCTGTAGACAACGACGGAGAGCTGATCATCGCTCTGGGAAAAAGCCGCTTCGAAACCTCCTGGAAGAACAAGACCATCTCCTGGTCTGCCCTCCTCCTGAGGCTCTCGAAGTCCGTAGAGACTCCGGAGACCCATGCCGAATATATGAAGCTCTCGAAGGAGCAGCAGGACCGGATCAAGGACATCGGCGGCTTCGTCGGCGGGCACTTAAAGGACGGACGCCGGAAGACCGGCTACGTCCTGGCCCGCCAGATCCTCACCCTGGACCTGGACTTTCCTCCGGCCGACTTCTGGGACGATCTCATGAACAACCTGGAGATCGAATGTGCCCTGGCGGTTTACTCGACCCATAAGCACACAAAGGAACGCCCACGGCTTCGCCTGATCATGCCGCTCGACAGAGCGGTCAGCCCGGACGAGTACGAGGCCATCGCCAGGGAAGTCGCGGGGAAGATCGGGATTGACTACTTCGACGACTCCACCTTCCAGCCGACGCGCCTCATGTACTGGCCGTCGAACAGCGCGGATGTGGAGCCCTTCTTCAAATTCTATGACGCGCCATTCCTAAATACTGAGGAGGTCTTGGCCGAATACCCGGATTGGACGGATACGAGCTTCTGGCCGGAGTCGTCCAGGATGGGCGGGATCCGGAAGCGCCAAGCCGACAAGCAGGGAGACCCTCTTGCCAAGAAAGGTATCGTCGGAGCCTTCTGCCGGACGTACAGCATCACCGAGGCGATCGCGAAGTTCCTGACGAATGTATACACTCAGACGGCCAAGCCGGACCGCTACACCTACGCTGCGGGCTCCACCGCTGCAGGCCTCGTGGTCTACGACGGAGACGTCTTCGCCTTCTCGAATCACAGTACCGATCCGGCAAGCGGCCAGCTCTGCAACGCCTTCGACCTGGTCCGGATCCACAAGTTCGGAGACATGGACGATGACAGCACTAAGAGCGGCAAGGACGCAGCCAGCTACAAGGCGATGGCGGCCTTCGCATCCGAAGATCCGGACACCAAGATCACAGCCTCAAAAGACCGGCAGAACTCTGCCTCGCTGGACTTCGAAAACGAGCTGCCGAAGGCAGCTGACGAGGACGACAGCTGGAAGGCGAAGCTCCTCCTCAACGAGAACGGCACCCTTCGGACAGTGATCACCAACGCGGCGCTGATCCTGGAGAACGATCCGGCGCTTCAGGGGATCCGCTTCAACGAGCTGACCAGCGCGATCGAGGTCCAGGGGAAACTGCCTTGGAAGCGCCCGAACAAATACTGGAGAGACGCCGACGACGCCCAGCTCTACATCTGGGTGGCTGACAGGTACAAGGTCCAGTTCCCGGAGAACAAGTTCACCCGGGCGCTGACTCAGATCACGGACAAGCGGCGCTTCAATCCGTTGCAGGACTATCTGAGGGGTCTGCCGGAGTGGGACAGCACGCCGAGAGTAGACACGCTCCTTGTGGATTACCTGGGGGCAGAGGACACGCCCTACGTCCGGACCGTCACGAGGAAGACCCTGATCGGCGCGATCCAGAGAGTCTGGGAGCCCGGCTGCAAGTTCGACACCGTGCTGGTGCTGGACGGCAAGCCGGGGATCGGCAAGAGCACCCTGCTCCGGAAGCTGGGCGGCAAGTGGTTCAGCGACAGCTTGAGCCTTGCTGACACCAGGGACAAGACGGCGGCCGAGAAGCTTCAGGGCGTCTGGATCATGGAGATCGGCGAGATGCAGGGCACCAGAAAGGCCGATATCGACGTGATGAAGGGCTTCATTAGCCGCCAGGTGGACGAGTACCGGGCAGCCTATGGCCGAGTGGTCGAAAGGCACCCGAGGACCGCGATCATTTGCGGCACCACCAACAGCACCACGGGCTTCCTCCGGGACACCACCGGCAACCGGCGCTTCTGGCCGGTCTCCGTCGAAGGCGGCGGCAGGCTCTCAATCTGGGACATGACAGAGGCCACCAGGGCACAGATCTGGGCCGAGGCGGCCGCCTATGCCGCGGAGGGCGAGGACAGCTTCCTGGATGCTGAGATGGAGAAGGAAGCTGCCAAGGCTCAACAGGCGGCGCTCCTGTACGACGAGCGTGAAGGTGAGGTGCTCGACTACCTCGACACCCTGTTGCCGGAGGACTGGTACAGCTGGGACCTGGACAAGCGGCGGGACTACTTCGCGCAGCGCGACGTCCTGGATCCGAAGCAACAGGAAGGCACCATGCAGCGGACGAAGGTCAGCGCAAAGGAGATCTTCGTCGAATGCTTCGGACGTCCGGGGGGCTCATGGAAGAAGCAAGACGGCTACGAGATTGCGGGCATCATGGCCAAGCTCCCGGAATGGGAAAAATCCGGCAAAAGAGACCGGATCGAGGGCTACGGACAGCAGAGACCATACACGAGAAAGTTGTCACACTGACACTTGTCACAAGGCAGACTTGTCACAACGACTACATCAGCAGAAGCTGAGACAAGTGACACTTGTCTCAGGACTTGTCTCAGCGTTGTCACGGCTCGAAAACCACATAAACAAAGGGGCAAGCACGAACATGTGACAAGTGTGACAACTTTTTCTTATACACTATTGATATTTTACCTATAACACGCGTAATAGGCGCCTGTGAGCGCCCGCGCGCGTAATACGCGTATATAGGCGGGCAAAAAAAAATGGAAGTTGTCACGGGAAGGATCAAATGAGAGAACGAGACATAGAGGATTGGCTCCGGCGACGGATCGAGGACATGGGAGGCTTAGCCTTCAAGTTTACCAGCACCGGGAACGATGGTGTGCCCGATCGGATCGCCATTCTGCCGGGGGGTCGGGTCTGGTTCATCGAGCTGAAGACAGTATCCGGGAGGCTGAGCGCTCTCCAGGGCTGGCAGATCGAGCGCATGAAGAAACGGAGCGCCAGGGTGGCCGTGATCAGAGGGATGGACGAGGCGAGAAGCTGGTGGATCGAGCGCCTTGGCGAGATGGCCGGAAACGGACGGGAGGCGGGAGCCGATGGCGTACCGGCCGCACAATTACGAGGAAGGAGGTGATGCCAGATGAAGTTCATACCTCACGACTATCAGAAGCGGGCAATTGAATTAACGATTGAGAAGCCGAAGATCGGTTTGTTTTTAGATATGGGCTTAGGTTAGCAAGACCGTCATCACGCTGACGGCGATCCAGGATCTCATGTATGACTACTTCAACATCACGAAGGTCCTGGTGATTGCACCACTGCGAGTGGCGGAGGACACCTGGAGCCGTGAGTCCGAGAAGTGGGACCACCTGAAGGACCTGCGGATCTCCAAGATCCTGGGCACCGCAGCGCAGAGGAAGGCAGCAGCCGAAGCAGAGGCTGACATCTACGTGATCAACCGCGAAAATGTGGTCTGGCTGGTGGAGAACTGCAAGCGCTGGGACTTCGACATGATCGTGATCGACGAGCTCTCGAGCTTCAAAAGCCCGCAGAGCAAACGCTTCCGGGCCCTTCGCAAAGTGATCGTCAAGAGCCCCCGCGTCATAGGCCTCACCGGTACGCCAAGCCCCAACAGTCTCATGGACCTGTGGGCGCAGGTGTACCTGCTGGATCGGGGTGAGCGCCTGGGCCGAACGCTTGGAGCGTATCGGGAGGAGTTCTTCCAGCCAGGCGCCCGCAACGGCTATATCGTCTACAAGTGGGACCTGAGGAAGGGCGCCCGGGAGGCGATCGAGAAGCGGATCAGCGACCTCTGTGTGAGCATGAGCGCGAAGGACTACCTGACGCTGCCGAAGAGGATTGACAACGTGATCCCGATCAAGCTGTCTGAGCAGGAGCTAGGACTCTACAAGACCCTGGAGAGCGAGCAGCTTCTCCATCTGTCCGAAGAGGATGATATCGTCGCCCTGAGTGCGGCGGCCGTCATGACGAAGCTCCTGCAGATCGCAAACGGCAGGGCCTACAACACGGAGGGAGAGCCAGTCGACATCCACCGGAAGAAGCTGGAAGCCCTCCAGGAGATCATCGAGGACACGGACAGCCCGGTCCTGGTCTTCTACTCCTTCCGGCATGATCTCGAAGCGATCCGGGGATCCATCCCGGAAGCCAGAGAGCTGGGGGGCCCGAAGGACATCAAAGACTGGAACGAAGGACGCGTCCGCATACTGCTGGCGCACCCGGCCAGCGTAGGCTACGGCCTGAACCTGCAGGACGGCGGCCACACGATCGTCTGGTACGGCCTGACCTGGAGTCTCGAGCTCTATCAGCAGGCCAATGCGAGACTATACCGGCAGGGCCAAGAGAAGCCGGTAATCATCCATCACCTCGTAGCGGAGGGAACCGTGGATGAGCAGGTAATGAAGGCCCTGGAAGCAAAAGACATGAGTCAGGCCGCACTGCTGGCGGCGCTCAAAGAAAGGAGGACCAAGTGAACGCAGAAGGCTATCCGGACCCAACGGCTGACAAGGCCGTCAGAAGAGGGGACAAAGAGCCGAAGCAGGTCAGCGAACTAATTCGAACGATCAAGGCCGCGGCGGCTCTGGCCGGTTACGAGATAACAAACAGGATCCATCTGAAGGATCAGAAAACTGGGAGGAGATACAGATGATCGGATATCTTAGCGGTCCAATAATGGGCAACCCCGACTACAAGAAGCAATTCGCATGGACGGCCAAGGAGCTCGTCCATATGGGCTACAACGTGATCAATCCTGCAGCCTTGCACCATGTCATTCCGATCGAAGCACTGAGCTATGAGGACATCATGGAGATCGATATGCTGATGCTCTCGAAGGCCGACTACCTGATACAGTTGCCGGGATGGGAAAGCAGCAAGGGCGCCAACAGGGAGCTTGGCTATGCCTTGGCCATGGGCAAGATCGTGATCTCCCTGGAGGCTCTGCTGAAGAATCCGATTCAGGCGATAAAGGAGGGAAGATCATGACAGACGGAAAGGTAATCTCTTTTTCTTTTGACAGGGGCCACGCGACTATCGTGCTGGACACCTTTTTCCCGGCCCGGGCGTCTCGACTCCGGAAGCTGCTCAAGATGATCAGGGAGGACGTGTCTCATCGCGATGCAATCCGGGAGGACATCGTCCGGCACTGCAGGGAGCGCGCAGCGGAATCGCTGGACCACGGAAAGGATTTAGCGGAAAAGTCGATAAAGTATTGGCGCGAGGCGTCCGGGCTTAAGCCGAAGATCAGCAGGCTCACGGATCAGGTTACATCGACGCAGCGGCATCTTGGGACTTTTCGCACTCGAGAGGGAGAGCGCAGCTGCCGAAAGCAGCTGAAGGAGCTGAAGGCGGAGCTGCGAGACACGAGACGAGTACAGCGCGACGCACTATCTTACTATCGGCATTACCATTGGCGGCTCAAAATGGCAGTAAGTCGTGCGGAAAAGCTGAAGCAGAATGCCGAGCTTGCAGCCTCTATGCTTGCATAGGGTATCGCTGCGACGCACGCAGAGGGAGGGCTCGGACCCATGGACTTACAAGATACTTATAACTACCTGATGCGGATCCGCAAGAAGGATTACGCCATCAAGCGGAAGCAGCTTCGGTGCGAGGAGCTGAGGAGCTGCCTGGGGGCCGGCGCGATCCAGTACGACAAGGATCGCGTCCAGACTTCTCCGACCGACAAGGTCAGCGAGATCATCGGCAAGGTCGTTGATTTAGAGGAGCAGATCGAGCAGCTGAAGCAGGAAAAGGCTCTCTTGATCATCGAGATCGGCGACGCCATCGAGCTGCTGCCGGATGACAACGAAAAGACGGTCCTGGCTGAGTTCTACATCGGCCGGGTGCCAATGGCGCAAGTGGCCAAGATTATCAATTACAGCGTCCGGAGGACGTACTACTTCCGGAAACAAGGAGTCCTACACTTGGGGATAGTACTGGAGGACATCTAAAAGTCGGCAAACATTGCAAAAATGAATGTGCTATTATGATAGTGTGAGACGTATGAGAGCAGGCGAAGGAGCACCTGCTCTCTTCTGCTATCCGCGAAATAGACGAATGAGCGAGGAGGTGAGGCCGTGCCAAGGGCGAAGAACGCGAAGGCGGACGAGGCCCTGGCTTTATACAGAGAGGGTCTCAAACTTGTGGAAATAGCAGCTAGGCTCGAAGTTCCGCAGGGCACTGTCCGCCGATGGAAATGCACCCAAGGCTGGGATGGCAAAAAGAGCGAACGTTCGAAACGAAAAAAGGCGAACGCTCGCAAACGTGGCGGGCAGCCGGGGAATCACAACGCCACTGGGGCGCCCCTGGGAAATAAGCGGGCAGAGAAGTACGGCTTTTTCGCCAGGTACTTGCCGGAGGAGACGTTGGAGGTCTTTACGGCAGTGGCCAAGGCGGACCCGCTGGATCTGCTCTGGCACAATATTCAACTACAGTACACGGCCATCATCCGAGCCCAGAAGATCGCCTATGTCAGGGATTGGCAGGATAAGACGATCGAGAGAGTCGAAGAGAAGGACGGGAACATCATAGGCGCGCGATGGGAGGTGCAGGAGGCCTGGGACAAGCAGGCCAACTTCATGAAGGCTCAGAGCCGCGCCATGGACTCCCTCCGGGGCCTAATCAAACAGTACACCGAGATGCTGCGGGAACGCGGCGCAACCGCCACCGAAGAGCAGAAGCTCCGGCTCGAGCTCCTGCGGGCTAAACTGGGCAGCGGTTCCGGTGAGATTAAGCGAGTGACAATCATCAATGACACCAAGCAGCGAGATCCGGATCAGTGACCTGATCATTCCAAAATTTTGGGGCGTGTTCAATGACGAAGAGCACACCCACAAGATCCTGACCTCTGGCCGAGCCGGGACGAAGTCCTCAGAGGCAGCGATCGAGACAGTCTTCAAGATCGTGCAGGGCGTCAACGGCTGCGCCGTCGTCATCCGTAAGCGGCACAACAAGCTCCGGAAGACTGTGTATAAGGAGATCAAGAGAGCGATCAAGAGGCTTAGCCTCGACGAGCGCCTCTTCAAGATCACCGTGAGCCCGATGGAGGTCACGTTCCTGGAAAACGGGAACACGATCTACTTCACAGGCTCCGATAATACTGACGACACCAAGGGCATCATCGACGAGAGCAAGCCGATCAGGCTGGTCATGATCGACGAGGTGAACGAGTTCTTCGAGCAGGGCGAAGGCGAGGACGAGCTTCAGAACATCGAAGCGACCTTCGTCAGGGGCAACGACGAGGGCTTTCAGATGCTCTACCTCTACAACCCGCCGAAAAACCCGAATGCGCCGGTCGTCCAGTGGACCCGCAAGATGGAGCAGCGCCCGGACACGATCCACGTCCATGTGGATTACAGAGACGTGCCGGAGGCCTGGATCGGCAAGAAGCTCCTAGAGTCGGCCGAGATCCTGAGACAGATCGACGAGCGCCAGTGGCGCTGGCTCTGGCTGGGGCTCTCGATCGGCGTGGACGAGCTGATCTACTACATGTTCGGCGGCAAGAACGTCGCCAGGACAAAGGAGGACGCCTTTCCGCTGATCGGCGTGGGCGTTGACTACGGCCAGCAGAACGCCACCACCTACCAGGCGGCTGGCCTCAACATGGCGAAACACCGATTGGAAGGCCTGGCAGAGTATTACCACAGCGGCAGGGAGTCCGGAACGCAGAAAAGCCCGAGCCGATATGCGGAGGACTTCGTCGCCTTCCTGGACGGCCTGCACGAAGCATACCGCTGCAGCAGCTTCTACGTCTTCATCGATCCGTCTGCTGCCGGTCTGGCCGAGGAGATCAAGCGGGCGATCCACGGCTGCGGTTACAGCGTCCGACTGCGGGACGCCCAGAACGATGTCGCCCTGGGGATCTCCAGGGTGCAGAAACTCCTCACCTTCGGGATGCTCACGGTCTCCCCGGAGCAGGAGAACGCTCGGAGAGAATTCGGGCTCTATGAATACGACAGGAAGAGCATTGAGCGAGGCCGGGAGAAGCCGGTCAAGGCGGAAGACCACTGCATGGACGCGATCCGCTACCTGGTGATGGGCCTTTGGCCGAAGCTGAAGTACTATCTCCCGGCGCAGGGTAAAGAGGAGGAGAACGAAGAAGCAGAAGGGACAATCTGACATGAATATCTTCACGTATTTCAAGAAGAAGGGCATCGACACGCTTGACCCCTCATTCTACAGCAAGATCACAATGTGGGACAGCTGGTACAGGTCGGACGTAAAGAAGTTCCACTGGTACCGCGTGTATAGAGGCGCATCCAATTACACACGCTGTCACCGCAAGAGCCTCGGCATGGCGAAGAAGCTCTGCGAGGATATCAGCGACCTGCTTCTCAACGAGAAGGTCAAAATTACAATTAAGGACCCCGTGACGGAGGCGTTTGTCAAAGGCGTGCTTGAGGAAGCGAACTTCACCGTGCAGGGGAATGAGTACCAGGAGAGGAAAGCAGCCTGCGGAACGGTGGCATATGTGCCGTATCTGACCAACATGATCATAGCGAAGGACGGCAGCGTAGTAAGCGCTGATGTCAAGCTGGACTATGTGGTGGCCAGAAACATATTCCCAACCGCCTGGGAGCGCTCGCGCATCACGGAATGCATCTTCGTGTTTGAGAAGACCTACAAGCGTAAGAAGTATGCACAGTTCCAGCACCACAAGAGGGAAAAGATGATCGGGGAAGACGGTGAGGACCTTGGCTTTCAGTATGTCATTGAAAACAGTGTCGTGCTTGCGTCAGATGGAGCCGGTAAGGAACTCACGCCGGCGCAGTGGGACGAGATCCCGTGCTTTTCAGGACTTGCTGAGAGAGTAGAGACTGGATCGGCCAAGCCTCAGTTTGTCATTGACAGACTGAACATCGTAAACAATGTGGATGAAGATGATACCAACCCGATGGGGGTGAGTATCTTCGCCAACAGTGTGGACGTACTGGCTAAGCTTGACCTGGAGTATGACAGCTACTCGAATGAGTTTACGCTGGGGCGCAAGCGCATCTTTGTCGCTCCTGAGATGCTGGCAGACGCAGACGGCTCGCAGGTTTTTGACCCGGACGACAGCGTCTTCTATCAGCTTCCTGAAGATTTCTTCAAAGAGTCCCACGAAGCAATGCATGAGGTCAATATGTCGCTGAGGGTACAGGAGCATGAGCAGGCTATCAACAATGACCTGAACCTTCTCAGCTTCAAGTGCGGCTTCGGTACGCAGTGCTATCGTTTTGAGAAGGGTGCAATCGTAACGGCCACCCAGGTCATCAGCGAGAACTCGGACATGTACCGAAATGTCAAAAAGCATGAGATCATTCTCAACCAGGCGCTGATCGACCTCATCCGTGCGATTATAAGGCTCGGCAGGACCGCAGGAATGACCGCACTGGTCGAGGACACTGACATCACGATAGACTTTGACGACTCGATCATCGTCGACAAGCAAACAGAGAGGCAGGAAGACCGCCAGGACGTGGCCATCGGCGTCATGGGCCTGCCTGAGTACCGCGCCAAGTGGTACGGGGAGACGGAAGAGGCTGCAGCTGCACGGCTCCCCGAGCAGAGCCCCGGCGTACTTTTCTGATAAATGGATGAGAGCTACCATAGCCTGCTCGCGGCAGGCGTAGAGAAGAAGTACAGAGAGCTGGAGCTTAGCATCATGAAGGACGTGGTGCGACGTATCCGGATGGCCGGTACAATCACCTCAGCAGCCGACTGGCAGATCCAGCGCCTGGTTATCTTGGGAAGTTCTTCAGAGGACATCAGGGCGCTGATTTCCGAGGCTGTGGATGGCAATGAGGAAATGGTCCGCCAGCTCTATGAAGAAGTAATCGCAAGAGAATATACCAGCCAGAAGGCCATCTATGAGGCCGTCGGAAAGGAGTTTATTCCGTACGAACAAAATGCTGAGCTCCGCCAGATAACCGATGCGCTGATCCGGCAGTCCACAGAGGAGCTCTACAACATCACTGGGTCGACCGGTTTCATGGTAGATCAGGGGGGCGGCAAGACGGTATATACGCCGCTGTCCGACATCTACAACAGCTATCTGGACGACGCCATCACGGGAATGGCCAGCGGAGCTTATGATTACAACACGCTAATCAGAAAAACGACCAACATGATGACGAAGTCAGGGCTTCGCACCGATCACGTATTCTGTGATACGCAGACAAGTTACGGCGTTGACTATGCCAGCGGCTGGCATAACCGCATCGATGTGGCCGTCAGACGCGCCCTGCTGACCGGCTTCAGCCAATTAGCCGGGAAAGTGACGGACAGGAACGCCCAGCAGCTTGGCA
Organism: Oribacterium sp. oral taxon 078 str. F0263; assembly: GCF_000469565.1. Taxonomy (NCBI): domain Bacteria; kingdom Bacillati; phylum Bacillota; class Clostridia; order Lachnospirales; family Lachnospiraceae; genus Oribacterium; species Oribacterium sp. oral taxon 078. The sequence continues at coordinate 136,353 of NZ_KI273116.1, forward strand.
CCACTCTCTTCGAGGTTTCCGCGCATGCGGCGGCCAGGCCTTCACACGCGGCATGGCAGGGGCGCGTCTGGACTAAGCAGCAGCTGACTGATGTCTGCGGGCTTGGGTCTGGAGGAGGTCTTTGCGGATGGAACTGCCATCATGGTTACTATGCATTCATCAAGGGCGTGAGCCAACGCAATTACACAGACTCAGAGCTTGAGGAAATGGCCGCAAGGGAGGCAGAACGGCGGAGTTACAGGGGCAAGGATTATAACGCCTACGAAGCGACCCAGAAGCAAAGACAAATGGAGACGGCCCTGCGGGCAAAGCGCGAGAAGGTGCAGCTGCTCCGGCAGGCTGGGGCTGAGCATGACGCCATAGTAGAGGCACAATGCAGGTATCAGGCTCAGCTCGAAGAGTATCGAAGCTTCAGCCGCTGCATGCAGTTGGAAGAGCAGATGGAGAGAGTCTACACCGGAAGAACTCCGGGAAGAATCTCGCCGAGTCCTCAGGCTTTCGCAAGGTGGCAGACCGAGCAGATTAACAAAGAAAAGGAGCGGCAGGAAAATCGCAGGCGCCAAGACATGGAGGCAGCGCAGAGGGCGGCCGATCACAAGAAGTGGCTCAAAGACATCGGGGCGACGAGCACGACTTTAGATACCCTTGACAAGTACAAGGAGGCAAAGCACAATAAAGCCGAGGAGTATCAGCTCCTCCGCGGATATGGCCGAGCGGTCGAGAAGGGTGACATCAACTCCTTGGTCGGCTTTGAGCAGTATCAAAAGACGGCAGCGGATGTGCAGGAACGCGTCGTAGGTTGTACGACATCCGACGGAGTAAGAATAGATTCCTATGCACTTCACTTCATCGACCGAGTGATAGGGCAGACGGCTGAGCCGCATGAAGGTATGCGAGAGGCCACAACCATCGAAGCTGTGAACGAGGCACTGGCGAAGCCCGAGAAGATTACAGAGAGGATAATGGCTGACGGGGATGTGCGAAGAACGTACCGAGGAGAAAAAGCGAACGTAACTATCAGCGTGAGGGACCACCGTCTGATCCAGGCAAACCCGAGAGGAGGCAAAAAATGATAATTGAGGAGAAAGATAAGACCTTCTTGCTTAAGAACCTTGATAAGGCGGCAGCGCTTATCGAAGCAGATGACGTAGAAGGCCTGCTCGACGAGATCGACGGCTTTATGACAGAGAAAGGCTACGGCCCGAAAAACTTCGAAGAGCTCAACGAGTTAGGTCGAGAAGCCGAGCAAATACTCGACCGCATTTATTATAATAATTAAGAACCACCAAGCTGGAAGCAGCGAGGTGGTTTTTTCGTGCCCAAAATCAGAAAGAAGGACCAAAAGCATGTATCAGCTATTCAACGGCGACTGTCTGCTGCAGCTTAACAACATCCCGGACGGGAGCATCGACATGGTGCTAACAGATCCGCCATACAGCTCCGGCGGGCTCTTCGCCGGAAGCAGAAAACAGGATACAAGAACAAAGTATTGCGATACAGAACACAATGGCGCTGCGCGTTTCCAGAACTTTTCCGGCGATAACATGGATCAGAGAAGCTTCACTGCTTTCTGCCGTGAAGTTTTCACGACTCTCAGGTCAAAGGTCAAGGAGGGGGGGATCCTGGGGACTTTTATTGATTGGAGAAATCTGCCAGCGATGACAGACGCTCTGCAGATGGCTGGTTTCATCTGGCTCGGCATCGTGGTCTGGGACAAGAGAACAAGCAGGCCAACTCCAGAACGCTTCAGAAACGACTGTGAGTATCTCGTATGGGGGTCAAACGGTCCAAGGTCGGCCCCGATGGTAAAAGGATGCAAGGTCGCTGCTGGATGCTACAGCATCCCAGGGGTCCAGTCGAAAGATAAGCATCATCAAACGGAAAAGCCGGTGGAATTGTTGGAGAACTTGCTGCGGTTGGTGCCAGAAGGCGGCACCGTATTGGATCCATTCATGGGATCTGGCAGCACCGGAGTCGCTTGCATGCATATGGGGCTTGATTTCTACGGCATAGAGCTCGACCCTGGGTACTTTCAAGTGTCAAAGAAAAGAATTGAGGAGGCAGAGTTTTGATTGAGGTACACCTTGACAGACACATCATCACAGTGAAAGGGCATGCATCACGGCCAGAAGGGGCAAAGCCCGGCCAGAACATCGTGTGCGCGGCTGTCTCAGCTCTGACGCTTACCTTGATCAGCGGACTGGAAGACATCGCGCAGGATCGCATCGCCTACTCGGCGGAGACAGGTGACGTTGTGATTGAGTGGGATACGATCAGCGACATCGGCTCCTCGCTAATCAGCACTTGGTTCCTCGGTATTCTGCGGATTCAAGATGCGTATGGCGAAATACTGATAATTTGAGCGCCCTCGCGGTACTTTTAATTATGGCCGACGGGCCTAAAGCGGAGAATGTTCACGCACATTAACAAAAGCGGAGGGAAAAACAACATGAAGAAGAAAATCTTCGACTTACAGCTCTTTGATGACGGCGGCGAGGGCAGCTCTGGTGCACAGGGCGGAAACGCTGGGGAAGGCAACGGAGGCCAGAACTCCGGAGGAAACGGAAACCGATCCGGAGGCTTTAGCTTTGCACAGGCTGAAGAGATCGCAAATGCAAGAGCTCAGAGGGCGGAAAAAGCTGCACTCAGCAGCTACTTCAAGCAGCAGGGCATGAGCGAGACCGAGATCGAGCAGGCTATCGCAGACTTTAAAGCCAATAGAGCCAGGAGTCAGCCAAACGTAGCAGCAATCGAGAAGGAAAGAGATGACGCCAGAGCAGAGCTCCAGGCAATGAAACATCAGTCGACTCTTCGCTCGAAGGGCGTCCGCGATGAGGACCTTGACTATGTTCAGTTTAAGGTGGGCGTCATGATGAAGAATGACGACAAACTCGACTTTGAAAAAGCTGTCACTAAGTTCCTGAAGGACAACCCTCGCTTCACATCGACCGGATCCTACAGAGTCAGGACCGGACCGGATGGCTCACAGGGCAGTGGAGCAGGCGCTGACGGGAACACAAGCATCAACGACGCCATCCGCAGAGCTGCGGGTTACCGAATATAAGGAGGAAAATGATGAAAAAGCGTTTCATTTTTGATTTACAGATCTTTGACGCCGCCACAGGTATCGACAGAAGTGGAGCCGAGGCGCTCATTCCTGAGGAGCGCGCCCGTGAAATCATCCAGGGCACCGTCGAGCAGTCTGCCGCTTTATCCATGGGTCGTCGCCTGGCGAACATGACTGCAAAGCAGACCAAGCTTCCGGTTCTCGACTCTCTTCCGGTCGCCTACTTTGTCGACGGAGACTCCGGCCAGAAGAAAACAGCAAACCTGGCATGGGCCAAGAAGACGATCCACGCCGAAGAGATCGCCGTCATCATTCCGATCCCTGAGGCAGTGCTCGACGATTCTGAGTACGACATCTGGGGAGAGGTAAGGCCTCGCGTCCAGGAGGCCTTCGGCAAGGTCATTGACGAGGCCATCCTCTTCGGTACCGGCAAGCCCACCAACTGGAGAGCCGGACTGGTTCCTTCCGTTCCTGCCGGAGCCAAGGTATCCCTCGCGACTACTCCGGACCTCTTTAACGCTCTCCTCGCTGAGGGAGGCACCATCTCCGCGGTAGAAGAGTCCGGCTACTTTGTATCTGGTCACGTGGCGGATATCTCCATGAGAGCAAAACTCCGCGGCCTCAAGGACAATGACGGAAGACCGCTCTTCCTGAACTCCATCCAGAACGCCGGTAACTACAGCCTGGACGGCTCTGCGATCCAGTTCCCTCGCAACGGTGCCTTTGACAAGACTAAGGCGCTCATGATCTCCGGCGACTTCACTCAGCTGGTTTACAGCATCCGCCAGGACATCACCTTCAAGCTCTTCACTGAGGGCGTGGTCCAGAACACGGACGGCACCATCGCGTACAACCTCATGCAGAACGACATGGTCGCTCTTCGTGCCGTCATGAGGCTCGGCTGGGAGATCCCGAATCCTGTCACCGGACTGAAGGGCAAGTCCGAAGCCGCCTCCCGCTTCCCGTTTGCGATTCTCACCGCCTAAGGTCTGAAGGGAGGGCAGCCTGATGTACGTCACTTACGAATACTTCAAGGCCGCCTTCGGTGAGACGATCCCGGAGGCGGCTTTCCCCGTCGCTGAGGCAAAGGCGGAGGCGCACATCAGCTACTTCACCTGCATCAACGGGGACATCTTCGCAAAGCCAGACGTCGACCGCGTTAAACTGGCTGTCTGTGCAGCTGCGGAGGTGATCTACTACAACAGCCTGGCGTCCAGCGGCCAAGGAGCGGCCAAGGGCGTCAAGAGCGAAAGTAATGACGGCTACAGCGTCACCTACGTTGCAGAGGTGCAGGATGGGCAGACGGCTGAGGAAGCGCTTCGAAAGAAGGTCTACGAGGCGGCCAGGCTCTACCTGCTGCCGACTGGATGGCTTCGGCGCAGGGTCAAGACGGGAGGATGCTGCAATGAATGTGCAGGTGAAGATTACTGTCTTTAACAGACGACTGGGATCAGATCGCCGGGATATGTTCTTCCCTTGCAGCGTCGCAAGCGCCTCTTACTTCGAGGGCAAGAGCTCCAGCCACGACACGGGAGGAAACCGCAGCGAGAAGCTGAGCTACAAGCTGCGGATCCCGTATAACGCGATCGCACAAGACGGCCGTACCTATGTCAGTGCGGCGGCTTATAAGCTGCTGACAGCGGACGAGGCGATGCGGCACTGGACCATCCAGAAAGGCGACATCGTGCTGACACAAGAGACGGCCCTGGCAGGACCGATCGATGAAGCGGCCCTGCAAGCCCTGATCCGCTCTTCCTGCCGCGATGCGATCACGGTCACGGAGTACGCGGACAACACTATCCGAGGCACTGACACCGTCAAACACTGGCGGATCGGAGGTGAATGATGGCATTTAAGGAGATAACGACGCCCGCGGGCAGTATCATCGAAGGGCCAAACGGACAGGCCAGACTCGTCTGGAACGAGTCCTATGCTCCGAGGATGAACAAGTTGCTCAGCGAGAAGCAGAAGATCATCGACAGCGAGGTCCTAAGGCTCTGCAGCTCGATGGTCCCGCTGCGGACTGGCACTTTGGAGAAGTCCGGCATTCTTGGCACAGTGATCGGCTCCGGAGAGGTCAAATACATCGCGCCCTACGCCCGTCACCAGTACTACAGCACCGCCCGGTCCAGAAGCTATGACTCCCGGCGCGGCGGCATGTGGTTTGAGCGTATGAAAACGGCCAATAAATCGGCCATATTGAAATTGATCGGAGGAGGCAATGGTTAAGTCAATCATCGAAGGCGTCAGCGCCTGGATGCTCCAGTGCCCAATCCTGAGAGACGGCCCGCTCCGCGTCGATGCCATGGGTGATCAGCCCACGGAGTATGCGATCGAAACCGGCATCTACACGCCGGTGATCGAGAACTACATCGACGGCTCCAGCGATCGCCGCTTCCAGTTCAGTTTCGGCAGCCGCGAGTATTACAGCATGGACCGGATCCAGAACATCACCAACAGTACTTTCTATGAGGATCTGGCAGATTGGATCGACAGAAAGAATAAGGCGGGGGAACTTCCGGAGCTGCCGGAAGGCTGCCATCCGGAGAGCATCACCACCCTATCGCCGGGCTACATGTTCGACGAGACGGGCAAGAACGCCCGCTACCAGATACAAATAGAACTAACCTACCACAAGGAGGCATAGCCATGAAGAAGTTCAACCTTCAGCTCTTTGGCGAGAGCAGAACTGCCCTGCTTCGTAACGCAATCGCGGACTACATCAAAGTCGGCGCAGCGTTCGAGCTCATGGGCACCGGCTTCACGTCCCTCAATGAATCGCCCAGCGCTCAGACGGACAGCGAGACCTACATCAACGAGACCACGAGTTCGACGGATATCACCAGCTACGAAACCGAGTTTTCCTACGAGTCCAGACTGATCCCTTCCCAAAAGGCGATCTACATGCTCTACAAGGACGGCAGAGATCACGCAACCGGAGACGCAGCGGTTCACACCTACGTCCGCGTCGATTTGTTCAACCCGATCGGCGCGGTGTCCGAGACCTCTGCGGCATACACTGCGAGACAGTTCACAGTGTCCAACGAGGTCAGCGACATTGAGGGCGACGGCGGCGAGAAGATCAGCGTGAGCGGTACGCTCCACGCAGTTGGCAACCCGATCCAGGGCAAGTTCGACACCGTCAGCAAGACCTTCACCGCGGGAGACTTCAGCGGAAAATACGACACCTAAGTCGCGTACAGAATCGCAAATACTGGCGCCATGCGACTGCACTGCAGGGATTGGCCAGAGTGTCAGCGGGTAACGGTGTACCTGCTGACACTTTTAATATAGGCACCGACCAGAGGAGAACAAAACAATGATAGAAATCAACGGCATCAAACTCGAGGCGGACTTCATGGACGCCGATTTCATCGGACAGTATGAGGATGCGACTCGACATCTCCAGCAGCATGCGCTGGCGCAGAAGGTCAAGCACTACGACAGCCTGAAGGAGGGCTACCTTGAGCAGATCAAAGTGGTCAACCTGTACTTCAACGAGATCTTCGGGGAAGGAACTGCGGACAAGATCTTCGCAGGCAAGGAGAAGAACCTCATGGCGCACCTCCAAGCCGTGGCGACTTTGACAGACTGGGGCAACGCTGAGAAGAAGAGGCTCAACGACTTCACCAACAAGTACACCCAGCGCCAGGCAGCACAGGTACAGCGGCAGAAGGCACAGATGGCTGGCCTCGTCTTCCACGGTAAGAAATGAACCTCCTGATCGACGGCCTGCCTGACAGCATTGAGATTGAAGGTCGGATGATCCCGATCAAGACGAGCTTCCGCACTGGCATCCTCTTCGAGCAGATGATCCTAGACCAATCTATGGATGATCTGGAGAAGATCGAGACGATGCTGGGGCTCTATATCCCAGGGCAGAGTCTCAACACCGAGGCAGCGATCATGGAAGCTGTGGAGAAGATCACCTGGTTCTATAGGTGCGGCGCAGATCCGGACGAGACGATCGGAGGCGACGGCCCGGAAGAAGTCCAGCCTTTTAACTACGAGATTGATGCCGACTACATTTATGCAGCGTTCCGGCAGGCGTACAACATCGACCTGGCTGAGAACGAGCTCCACTGGTGGCAGTTTCGGGCGCTGTTCAAATCACTGCCGGAGACGACGCAGTTCATGAAAATCATTGGCTTCAGAACGGTCAAGATCTCCAACAAGTTCAGCAAAGAGCAGAAGCAGTACTACGAGAGAATGAAGCGGCTGTACAAGCTGCCGGAATCTAAAAACAGACAGCAGCTCGAGAGTGACCTGGCGACCATACTGATGAACGGCGGCAGCCCTGCCGCATTACTCGATCAATAAGGAGCTCGCGGTCATGTTTAATCTGACACTATTCGGATCCGACGGCACACTGACCTTTGACACCTCGCTGGACACCAGCGGGATGAAAAAGGGCGCCAGCGGTCTGGGCGACATAGCTAAGAACGCCCTGGGCGTGTTCGCCGGCAATATGATGACAAAAGCCGTGGAAGGCGTCGCTGCACTAGGTAAGGAAGCGCTCAGCAGCGGCATGAACTTCGAGGCGGCCAGTGCCAAAACAAAAACACTTTTCACCGGAACAGATGCAGAGTTCCGGCAGCTGCAGCAGACCATGCTCGACGTTTCGACGGCGTCCGGACTGTCTGCTGATTCCATCGCGGAGGCGGCCTACTCTGCAGAGTCCGCCGGTGTATCGGCCGGGAATCTTGGCACGATGCTGGACTCCTCCAGCAAGTTGGCGGCGGCCGGCTTCACGGACATGGACACAGCCCTCTCGGCAACGGCTAAGACGATGAACGCCTACGGCATGTCCGGCGAGGAAGACATCGGCAAGGTTCAGAAAGTTCTGATGCAGACCCAGAACCTCGGCATCACCACCGTCGGCGAGCTCGGCAGCAGCCTGGCACAGGTAACGCCTACAGCTGCCGCCTTCGGTGTCAGCTTCGAGCAGGTCGGCGCTTCTCTGGCAGTCATGACTGCACAAGGTACACCGACAGCTCAGGCAACCACACAACTCAACGGTCTGATCGCAGAGCTGGGCAAGAGCGGAACGCTTGCGGCCAACAATCTCACGAAGGCGGCCGAGGGCTCCAAGTATGCGGGCATGAGCTTCGGCGAGATGATGGACGCGGGCGCCACTCTCGACGAAGTCCTGGCCATGATGCAGGGCGAAGCGGATAAGAACGGCAAGAGCATGGTCGACATGTTCAGCTCGATCGAGGCCGGCAAGGCCGCCCTGGCCATTGCGTCGGAAGGCGGCGAGACCTTCCGGAAGGATCTGCAGGGCATGAGCACCGACTCGGATGTCGTGGGCAAAGCATACGCCACCGTCAGTGATACGCTCAAGTTCAAGAGCCAGCAGATCAAGACGTCCATGAGCAACATCGCGACGTCTCTTTTCCAGATGGCCTCCGGCCCGCTCGCAAAAGCCGCGGACGGCGCTTCGAGCGCGCTGGCGAAGATCTCAAAGGGCCTGAGCGAAAACGGCCTCCAGGGCGTCGCTGACGCAATGCTGGGCATGATGAACAAGGCCGCCGATAGCATCGCAAACTTCGACTGGGCGGGAGCCGCTCGGAAGATTGTAGACGGTATAACCACATTTATCGACGGCGACGGTGTGGGTAAGTTCTTGACGTCGGCAGGCAAAATGATTCAGGGTCTGGCCTCTGGACTGGCGACAGCGTTGCCGGTTCTTATGCCTGCGCTGGTGAAGCTCACCGCCTACATTCTGACTTCACTGATCAAGTTCCTGCCGCAGCTCGTGACTGCCGGCCTCACCCTGATCAAAGGCCTCGCCCAGGGCTTCCTCGAAGCGCTGCCGGACATCTGGAATGCACTGGCCAGTATCATCACCGAGTGGATGAAATTCGAGGCCAATTTCTACGGCCAACTCGGGCAGTTCATCGCCGAGGTCTGGAGCAAGTTCGTCGAATGGGGCCGCGGTGTGATCGACCGCGTCGGCTCTGCTATGAGCAGTACGCTGCAGACTGCTGTCTCGTGGCTGTCTCAGCTCCCCGGGAAGACCTGGACCTGGCTGGTCAACACTGTCACTCGACTGATCCAATGGGGTCAGAACATGGTTCAGAATGCCAGCACGGCCATGAACAACATGCTCAGCACGATCATCTCGTGGGTATCTCAGCTTCCTGAGAAGGTCTGGATGTGGCTGGTTGGCACCGTCACTCGGCTGATCCAATGGGGCCAGAACATGGTGCAGCACGCCAGCGCAGCCATGAGCAGTATGCTCAGCACAATCATCTCGTGGGTGCAGCAACTTCCCGGGAAGGTCGGGGTATGGCTGGCCAACACCGTCGCTCGACTGATCCAATGGGGTCAGAACATGGTGCAGCACGCCAGTGCAGCCATGAGCAACATGCTCCACACGATCATTTCGTGGGTGCAGCAGCTCCCTGAGAAGGTCTGGACATGGCTGGCCAACACAGCTCAGAAGGTCGTGAGCTGGGGCGCTGATCTGGCCGTGAAGGGCACAGCAGCAGCCAAGGGCCTCTTCGACGCGATCGTCAACGGCGTTAAAAGCCTGCCGGAGAAGATGGCCGAAATCGGCAAAAACATCGTCACCGGCATCTGGAACGGCATCAGCTCCGGCTGGAACTGGCTTAAGAACAAAGTGGCAGATCTGGCTGACTCCCTCCTGGATGCTGCTAAGGACGCGCTGGACATCAACAGCCCGTCGAAAGAATTCGAGAAGGGCGTTGGCCGCTGGATTCCGGCAGGAATTTCCCGAGGCGTCATTAGAGCCATGCCAGGAAATCTGAAGATGATGAAGCAGCAGGCCGCTAGAATGGTCGAGGAGATGCAGGCATCGGTCAAGGCCAGCGCCGGAGATCTCACGCTCAACGCCAACGCGGCGACAGGAGCGGCGGCCCTTGCTTCGGGCGGCACGATCATCAACAACGACAACCATGTGGAGCAGACCAACACGTACAACACTCCGGTGGCCACACCGTCCGAGACGGCAAAGGCGCAGCGTGAGGCAGTGCGCAAGCTCGTAGGAGGTGTCCAGTAATGACCAAAAACACTATCGCAATTGAGCTGGCCTGCAACGGCAAGGTGCTCCGCCTGGGGCCGGGTGAAGACATCGACATCACCAAGATCACCGGCCTGGAGTCCTCCGAGCTGGAGATCTCGACGTCGAATACCGCTCTGGTGGATGGCGTCAGCGTCGACGGCAAGAAGATCAAGCCACGCCCGATCCACATCGAGGCCAGCTTCAAAAGTAACAGAAACAACCCGCAGAACAGGGCCAAGCTGATCCAATTCTTCAACCCGAAGTACACCGGCAAGGCTACGATCACCAACATGGGCATCAGCCGCAATATTGAGTACGAGCTCGAGGGCTGGACCTTCAAGCAGACACCGAACTGGGACGTGAAGCTCGGGATTCTGGTGGACCTCATCTGCCCGGATCCATACATGCTGAGCGTCGACAACTTCGGCAAGAATATGGCCAGCATCTCCCCGCTCTTCGCGTTCCCGTGGAGAGTTTTAGAGAAGAGAGCCATCAGAAAACTGGACTACCCAGAGAAAGCCCGCGGCATGATGCTGGGAGGCTTCACAATGGGCTACAGAACGCTGCACAAGGAAGTCGTCCTCGCCAATGACGGCGATGTCTCCACCGGCGTCCAGATCCAGTTCGTCGCGACTCGCGGTGACGTTATGAACCCGAAGATCACCAACACACAGACCGGTCAGTATATGCGCGTCAACATAGCCATGCAGCAGGGTGACGTACTCCTGATCGACACCAACGACAGGCACCAGGTCATCACGCTGAACGGGGTGAACTGTTACCAGCGCATTGACCGCAGAAGCGAGCCGTTCCAGCTGGCAGTAGGTGACAACTATCTCAAATACGATGCCGACAAAAACTACACGAACCTGGACGTCAATCTGTTTTACACACCGAAGTATCTGGGAGTATAGCTTATGAATCTCATAATTCTGGACGAAAACTTCGAGACGCTGGGCGTCGTCAGCGTTTTCAACACACTCCTCTGGACCCGGCGCTACTACGACGCCGGCGTTTTCGAGCTGCATGCTCCTGCTGATTTCTTCGGATTGATGAACACGGGGCGTTACCTCTACCGGAATGACCGGAAGGAGCTCGGCGTGATCCGCGAGGTCAAATTCGCAAGAAACGACAAGGGAGCCGGAACGGCCTACTGCAAGGGCTACTTCGCCGAGTCGCTACTGAATAATCGCGTCATCAACACGTCGGTCAACATGACCGGCACACCGGAAGCGATCAGCAGGGCACTGATCCAGAAGTACCTGATCAGTCCATCAGACTCTGACAGGAGGTTCCCGCAGATCGTCCTAGGGGCCAGTGCTGGGCTCGGTTCCGGCATCACAGTCGAGTCGACCGGCGGCGACCTCGGGTCGAAGCTGTACGAGATCGAAAAGACTCAGGAACTGAGCCACAGACTGGTCTACGACTACCTGACCAACACCCTCGTCTTCGAGGTATGGCAGGGCAAGGATCGCGCCGACAGTCAGACAGCCAACAGTTGGGCCATTTTCGCCGACAGCTACTACAACATCAAAAACGCCATCTACGACCGAGACGAGGGCAGCTACAGGAACTACGCCTACGTCGCCGGAGAAGGAGAGGGCGCCGCGCGGAGCATCGTTGAGGTGGATATCCGGGGGAGTGCTGCAGAGGAGCGCCGGGAGCTCTACGTCGACGCGAGAGACCTGCAGAGCACCTGGCAGGACGACAGCGGGGCAGAGCATAGATACACAGCCGCACAATACAGGGCCATGCTCAGACAGCGCGGACTGGAAAAGCTCGCAGAATACGAGAAGGTCGAGACAGTCAACAGCGACGTCGACCCGGAGGCGAACCTGGTCTACATGACGGACTTCGACCTAGGCGATCTCTGCACCTATCGCTACACGGAGGTGGGCATCGAAACGACCAAGAGGATCACAGAGGTTCAGGAGGTCTATGAAGGCAGCAAGAAGACGCTGAGTGTGACCTTCGGAGCTGGTGCGGCCACATCCATCACCAAGATCATCAAAAGGGAGGCAAGCTAAAAAATGGCTATGAGATACGGATATTTTGACTCTGAGATTACCGGAGTCGACTCCGAGGGCATGCCGATCTTCGACAGGGCCGAAACGTCGGAGCTCTTCAGGCTCCTCTTTGCGAAGCTCCTGACCAATGGAGTTCTGGCCAAGCCGGCCAATACCTTCCAGGTCACAGCGGCAGAGTCCGGCCTCGCCGTTGTAATAGCGCCAGGCTTCGGCCTGATCAACGGCGCTTTCGCCTACGATGCTGTCGCAGAGACGATCCCGCTCGAAACGGCACCGACGGCCTACAGCCGCATCGACCGCGTCGTGCTTCGCTGCAACTACCTGGACCGCCGCTGCGAAATCATCGTCAAGACGGGAACGCCAGCATCTTCTCCGGTGGCTCCTGAGCTCCTGCAGCCCGCCAGTGGTGACTACTATGAGCTCGGACTGGCCACGGTCAAGATCGGCGTGAACCAAACGGCGATCAGCCAGAGCGTGATCACGGACACAAGAGCAGACAGCTCTGTCTGTGGCTACATCACTCAGTTCATCGACTCCATTGACACCTCGGCATTCTATGCACAGTTCAACGCGTTTTATAAGGAGTTCGTGGATAAGTCAAACCTCAGTTATGACACGTTCAACATGATGGCCAACACAGCGTACAGTACGTTCACTGCTGCCATCGACGACTACACCAAGGATCTCCGGGCACGGGGTGAGGCGAGCTTCACTGAAGTGAATGAAAATCTCAAAGAGTTCCAGCGCACGAGTCAGAGCGCTTTCAATGCCTGGTTCGCAGGCGTCCAGGGTCTACTCGACAGGGATGTGGCCGGCCACCTGATCAATGAGATCAACGCTCTGAAGGACATTATCGCAAACTATGGCGGCGCAGGCGTCCACAACAGCATCTACAGAGGCAAGAATCTGGGAACCATTCTCAGCACAGAGCAAGCCGCAGCGATCAGCACCGGAACCTTCGATGGCATGTACATCGGAGACTACTGGACGATCGGCGGCGTGATCTATCGCATCGCAGCCTTCGACTACTATCTGCAGACCGGAGACACTGCCTGTACGAAGCACCACGTCACACTGGTGCCCGACAAGTCTCTCTACTACGCTCTGATGAACTCCTCACACACCACCGTCGGCGCATACGTCGGCAGCGAGATGTACACGGCGCGCTTGGACGCAGCAAAGAGTACGATCAGCGCGGCTTTCGGCTCTCACGTGCTGAGCCATCGTCAGCTTCTGAAAAACAAAGCCACCAATGGCTGCGAGACCGGCAGCTCCTGGTATGACAGCACAGTCGAGCTCATGACGGAGCAGAACGTCTACGGCGGCAAAATTTTCGCGAACTGCACACAGGGAACAAGCTTCGCGAATCAGCACACTATCGACAAGTCCCAGTACCCGCTCTTTGCGCTGGATCCAACTAAGATCCATGACAGAGGCGGTTATTGGCTCCGCGATGTGGCAAACGCGGCAACCTTCGCTTTCGTGACCACTGTCGGTAACGCAGGCAGCAACGGTGCCGGTAACTCTGGAGGAGTCCGCCCGGCCTTCTCAATTTTTTAAGCGTCATAGAGATTAAAACGTGTCAATGTCAAAAGGTCCATAGAAGAGGAGGAATAACACTATGATATTCGACAGCAAGGTTTACGCAGGGCTGCAGATCATCGACCAGGTGCCGAAGATCCGCAGCCTCCACAAAGTGGTCGCCGCTTGCACGGGGGAACGCACACCAAAGGAAGAGGAGGTAACGGACTAATGATTCCAGCAATACAGACCATCATCACCGCGCTGATCTCTGCGGTCTTCTCCAGCGGTCTCCTGAGCATCGTGTTGTACAAGATCCAGCGAAGAGACAAGCTGAGAGACGAGGCGAAGAGCAACGACAGCGCGCTTGCCAAGATGCTCCTCGGACTGGGACATGACAAGCTGCTCTACCTAACAGATAAATTCATGAGGCGCGGCGCCATCACCCTCAAAGAGAAGACTAATCTCAACTACTTATACGTGCCCTACAGAGCACTCGGAGGCAATGGGGACTGCGAGACCGGATTTAACGAGTGCCAGAAGCTCCCGATCATCGGAGACGACGAGGCGGAAGAGCGGGACGCGGCCATCAAGAGAAAGGATTACGGCATCGAAAAATGAAAATGACTGACAAAACCTACGACACGCTGAAGTTCATCGCGCAGATTGCCCTGCCCGCAGCGGGCACGTTCTACTTCGCTCTGGCCACTATCTGGGGCCTGCCTTATGGCGAGCAGATCGTCGGAACCATCACTGCGGCGGATGCCTTTCTGGGGGCGCTTCTCGGCATCAGCACAGCCCAGCATAACAAAGAGCTTTAAAAACCTCTGACAGAGGTGGAATTATTCAATGAGGAGGTAGAAAACGAAGTGACAAAGACAGAGAAGGCCGTGACCTGGGCCGTCGGCATCGCGAACGACGACAGCCATGGCTATGATCAGGGAGCCAACAGATGGAAGCAGGACTACGACTGCAGTGCGCTGGTGATCCAGGCATGGGAGCAGGCAGGCGTCCCGGTAAAGACTGCTGGCGCAACCTACACGGGCAACATGAAGAAGATCTTTTTGGCGAACGGCTTCGCCGACGTGACGAAGAGCGTGAACTTGACAACCGGCGCGGGCCTCCAGCGTGGCGACGTCCTGCTGAAAGAGGCGCGCCACACGGCCATGAGCATCGGTTCCGGCCAGATCGTGCAGGCGTCTATCAACGAAAAGGGCGGCGCCACTGGCGGCCGGGTCGGCGATCAGACGGGCCGTGAGATCTGGACCCGCAGCTACTACAATTACACGGGAGGCTGGGACTGCATCCTCCGCTACACCGGAGACCCGGCTACCACGGGGAAGACCCTGGACGAACTGGCCCGGGAAGTCCTGGCAGGCAAGTGGGGCAGCGGCGACGCGAGGAAGCAGGCCCTCACGGCTGCGGGCTACGACTACAAGGCCGTGCAGACCAGAGTCAATGCCCTGCTGAAGGGCGGCACCACAGCAGTCAAGCCAGCCGTCACCTACACACCGGGACAAACCTGCACGGTGAACATCTCTCTCAACGTCCGCACGGGACCGGGGACGAACTACCGCAAAAAGAAGCACAGCGAACTCACGGCCAGCGGGCAGCAGGCCGACAGTACGCGCACCGGTGTCATGGATCCGGGTACGAAAGTGACCTGCAAAGAGATACAGCTGGATGGCGAGAACATCTGGATCAGAACACCATCCGGCTGGCTGGCCGCTTACTACAATGGCAAGCAGTACATCAACTAGGGAGGAGCGCAGGATCGCCCTGATCAGCCTCCTAACGATCACTGCAGAACTGGCCGAGCTCCTGCTTCTGGTATCGCTGATACCGTGGGATTTTATGGACATCTAAATGCGAAAATGCAGATAAGACAAAGCCCCAGGAACCGAAGTTCTTGGGGCTTTGTCTACATTACGCTGCAATTCGTAGTACGATATACGGGCCAAAAACAATGGGCTGGTGGAATGGCAACGTGTTCGAGTACCGCCTCGCTTGCTCCATTCATAAAAAAGCAAGGAAATCCGCCGGAAATGGCTTCCTTCCTTGCTTTTTTCATGCTTTTCAGCTTTCGTTTTTGCCGCCTCCGGCGCAGCATACGCCACATTTATCATAAAAATCTTGTCACGAATCTTGTCACGAAATCAGTGTACTCGCTCCCTATCGGACTTCGTCCTATAAACGCCCCGAATTCCACAAAATTTCTTTTCCCTGAAAATACCCTTGCTGCCGTTCCCCTGTCAAGCAATAATTCCCTTTGATTTGGAAAACTACTCAGCATCCCGACATAAGCCGCCTAAGGACCTTTTCCTTGTCCTCCTGCCAGCTATATCCCGGATATGCTCCAGGCAATTTTTAGAAAGCAGATAAGATCCCCGCCGGATCCCCCTCCAAGCTGCAGCTTGGTCGTCACAGTTAAGTATCTCGCTTATGCTCTTGATCTAAGAATCGCAATCAGTCCGTCTTGCAGCACTTTCGAAAAATTGATTCCGGCTTCTTCGGCTTCTTCGGAAAGCCACTGCGGAAGGGTGCAATTTTTCTTTACGGATTGATTGCGAACTTGAGCCTTGTACTTAGGCAAATTCAGGTCAACATATGTCACCTCTCCGTCTGAAAAAGCAAACTCTTCATCATCTGCCTTTTCTTTTGCCAACATCTTTGCTTGTTCCGCTGTCGACATTTTCGGCAGTGCTTCCTTCCGGTCATCAAATTCAAGGCATGCAAGCCCGATATAATCCCTTGCCATTTCGATTGCATTAGCAAGAGAAGTCCCCTCTGTCATTCCATCAAAATCAGGAACATAAACCAAATAGGTATCCCCGTCTTTTTTGATAATAACCGGATAAACTATATTCGTTTCAGCCATTTGCCATCTCCTCCTATGATCTCAAAATGAAGCAAGGGTCGGGGTTTTTATAAGCCCCATTTCTTGATAATGTGTCTTGCGAGCCGCTCATTCACTTCTCTGTGCCTCGGAACTTCTTCCGTATCACTTCCTCTGACATACTTATCATGATCATGTCCATGCTCTTTGAACTGAAAGCCCGCCGACTCTAAGCTTTTTAATCAAATCTCTTTGCTTCATCCTCATCCTCCTCACAGCCATCTTATGCGTATTGTCAATGGCCTTTTCGAAGAATCCCAGAAAAAAGAACGGCGCCGATCCGACGCCGTCCGACAAAACCTACAGTTTCAATTCTACCAGGACAAAACAAACATGGGGGTATTTTTTTCAGTTCCCCTCATTGAGGGATTTCATAGCTTCGCAGCACTCCGATCCCAGCTTCCATCCTCATTCAGAAGATATCCGTCCGGTGATCTCTGACTCTTCAGCATCCTTCCCTGGGTACCATCCGAAGCCGTATGGAAATAATACCACTTGCCGTCAATCTGCTGCCATCCGATGAGCATCGCGCCCCTGGTTCCGTCAGAAACAGGATTCAGATAATACCATTCTCCATTTCCGTCGCTTATCCAGTTATAGCGCACGGCGCCGGAGCTGTCCATAAAATACCAGCGTCCGTCGACATTCGCCCAGCCCGTCATCATCTCTCCCTGAGGTGATATACTAACGTTGTAACACCAGTGGCTTAATGAGTATAATAAGCTTAGTAAAGGAGCAAATCATTATGTCACGAAAGTATGAACCAGAATTTAAGCGTAATATAATGGGTCAGTTTTCAAGACAAAAATCTAAGATTTTTATAATGAACTGATATCCATGATTATGGGAGTGTGGATAACTCCCGCGTCACTGATGATCATGCCGCACTCTTGGCTGCCTCATAGAGCATTGCCGGATAGTATACCGAAGCCGGCGTGACATCTCCGATTGCTGAGTGGCATCGCTCAAAGTTATAGTTGTGGATGTAGCTGCTAATGGCGGCCCGGGCTTCCTTGATGTTGTGCCATTCCGTCAGGTAGGCTTCTTCATACTTGAAGGACCGGAACCACCGCTCAATCCTGATGTTGTCAGCCCAGCGGCTCTTGCCATCCATGCTCTGGCGTACATGGTTCTCCTTGAGAAATTCTTTGTACTCCTGGCTGGTGAACTGGCAGCCCTGATCTGAGTTCAGAATCTCTGGCTTGGCCACGCGGAACGCCTTCTTGCAGGCCTCGATACAGGCTCTGGTGTCCAGCGTGTCATCCGGTTCCCATCCGACGATACAGCGGCTGTGCCAGTCAATGATGGCTGTCAGATACAGGAATCCGTGCTTCATCGGCAGGTCAAAGATCAGGATAAGGAAATTCGTCGT
>NZ_KI273117.1:0-608 GCF_000469565.1 Oribacterium sp. oral taxon 078 str. F0263
AAACGAGAATTTACTTCAGCAGGCACAGGCCATTTATTGTGATATGTTCATCACCAATACCAGCCCTTCATGGCAGCTTGGACACCTTGCCGACCTTATCACTGTCCGTTATGGAAAGGATCACAAGAAACTTGCCGATGGTGCATATCCTGTTTACGGTTCAGGCGGTATCATGCGTTATGTGGAGAGGCCTTTGTATGATAAGGAATCCGTTCTTATTCCACGAAAAGGAACTCTCAACAACGTCATGTATGTAAATGAGCCGTTTTGGTCGGTAGACACCATGTTCTTTACAGAAATGAAAATGCCCAACGTGGCTAAGTTCGTTTTTCATTTCGTAAAGAGTAAGGACCTCGCTTCTCTTAATTCCGGTTCTGCTGTTCCAAGTATGACTACTGACATACTGAACGCAATGGAGCTCTCTATTCCAGATGCAGATACATTCGCTAAGTTTGAAGGTATCGTTGCTCCGATGTACCAAACCATTCAGCAGAACACGCAAGAATCCAACAAACTGTCTGAATTGAGGGATTCGCTGTTACCAAGGTTGATGTCCGGTGAACTCGATGTCTCCGACATTGACTTTTAAGCCGCTAAATTCTCGTTTA
>NZ_KI273118.1:0-55480 GCF_000469565.1 Oribacterium sp. oral taxon 078 str. F0263
CTGCCGCACTAATCACTTAGTGCGACAGCCCCTTTTTCTTTCACTTTTACTATTATTAGCTTAAAAAGAGTATAGTTTATAGTGGCTCAGTTGTCAAGACAAAAATCTAAGATTTTTATAATGAACTAATATTGTGGATAAGTTACAAGGGAACACGGGGAGGATAGTGTAACTCTCCCCTGAACCATTTATGCTAAGCTACATATGTCAGCAGCATTGCTGGATAGTAGCATTCAGCCGGTGTCTGATAGTCAAGTGCGGAATGACGCCGCTCAAAGTTGTAAGTATGAATATACTGTCCGATGGCAACTCTGGCTTCCTTGATATTATTATATTGTGTCAGATAGGCTTCCTCATACTTGAAGCTTCGAAACCAGCGCTCAATCATGATATTGTCCGCCCAGCGGCTTTTTCCATCCATGCTTTGGCGGATGCCGTTTTCTTTTACGAAATCAATGTATTGCTGACTGGTAAACTGACATCCCTGGTCAGAATTCAGTATCTGTGGTTTGGCTACCTTAAATGCTTTTTTCAAAGCATTGATGACCATTCTGGTATCAAGTGTATCATCAACTCCCCAGCCGACAATACAGCGGCTGTGCCAGTCGATAACAGCTGTCAGATATAAAAAGCCGCGTTTGATCGGAATATATGTAATATCAATAGACCATGCCTGATTTGGCTTGTCTATGACGGCATTTCTAAGGAGATAAGGACATACCTTAGCCTATTGCATCCGTTTGGAAAGATTCATCTTCGGATAGATTGGATAAATATCCATTTCATTCATGTAACGTCTGGTCTTACGTCGACCGACATGATAACCATGTGCTTTCAATTGTGCGGACATCTGTCTTGCACCCCATGCCGGGTTATCGGTATGAAGATGATCAATAATCTCTTTGCAGGCAAGTTCGACTTCTGATACAGGCGTCCCCTTGTAGTAAATGCTTGTACGGTTGATATCAAGCAGCTTTGCTCCGACAGAAACGGGTAATTCCTTAGTCGTCAAAAGGTTTTGGACTAAATTTACTCTCGTAGTCAGGTCCGCAAATTTCTTCAGATTTTTTTTGAGCCAGTCAACCTGCATGGTTAACTGACCAACCTTTTTGGCATACTCCGATTTTTCCTTGCGCTCTTCGGCAAGCTTTTCTTTAAGGTTTTCCTCACGCTTGTCATCAAACACAACGGACGCATTATCGAGGAACTCTTTCTTCCAATTTCGGAGCAGATTTGGCTGAATATTATTTTCAACTGCCAGGGTATTGAGTTCCTTCTCACCCTTTAACAGTTCGATAACAAGGTCTGATTTGAATTTTGCACTAAAATTTCTTCTTTGTCTGGACATTATTTTGAATCCTCTCTTTCATACTGATTGTAGTATATCAGATTCATTAAAATCTGTCCGAAAAAGTGTCTTAATTTATGAGACCATTATACTGTGATCGGCAGTGAGTTTTGTAATTTCCTTTCAACGCTCCTGACCTTTCGCCTGATCGATGCCTTTGACAAGGCAGGTCTTCTTGAGGATTACACCTACAGAAAGATCTTCTCCGTGCTAATCCGGGCGAAGAAAGCGCGTGTCGGAAGCGAAAACTGGCAGCTTGTACGGAGGAATCCTTCTCACCTGGAGATCCTCCAAAAGCTGGATCTCATTCCGAAGCCGGAAGAACCGCCGAAGAAGAAACCGGGCAGGCCCAGAGGAAGCAAGAATCGTCCGAAGACTGAAGCACCATCCGATCAGGTGGAGCAGCCGGTAAAGTGTAAACGCGGCAGACCGCCGGGCAGCAAAAACAAGCCGAAGTCAGCTCCGCCAGAGCCATCAATGTAACAATAGGTCACGGAAGAGAACATCCACCTGAGACTATGTCATTGTCGATATAGTCTCACCGGTTGGGAAACTACTACTTAATAGATCTTATAGAAGGTCAAATTGTAGGAGGAAATTACAGATGAAATCATTAGTAGCATACTTTTCGGCAAGCGGAGTGACAAAGAAACTGGCACAGAAGCTTGCTGCGGCAACAGGCGGCGATCTGTTTGAGATCAAACCGGTCGTTCCGTATACGAATGCGGATCTGGACTGGATGGATAAAAAGAGCCGCAGTACGATCGAGATGGAGGATAAATCCAGCCGCGTAGAGATCGCGGAGAAGGTCGAGGACATGGATCAGTACGACACGCTCTATGTCGGTTTCCCGATCTGGTGGTATGTGGCGCCGCACATTATTAACAGCTTTCTGGAGCAGTATGATCTGTCCGGCAAGACCATCCACCTCTTTGCAACGTCCGGTTCCAGCGGTATGGGTAATACCGTAAATGAGCTGAAGGCTTCAGCACCGGGTGCCATCTGGGGCAAGGCAGACAGATTGAAGGCTGCTGCCTCTCAGGATGAAGTGGACCGGTGGGTGAATCAGTAAAAAGCGCAGGGGCGGAAAGCACGAGAAATATATCATGGATCCTATAACGGGTGATTCTCTGCGGGAGCAGGTCTTCCGGTATGTCCGGGAGAAATATAAAAGCGAAATCGAATATCTCTGGGCAAGGTACCCGGACTATGCTGTCTTCCGGCATGAGGATAACCGGAAGTGGTATGGCATTATCATGAGCATTCCGCGTGACAGGCTTGGCCTTTCCGGTGACGGCCTCATCGACATTCTGGATGTTAAGCTGGATGATCCGTTGCTGAAGGATATTTTGCTGCAGCAGCCGGGGTATTACCCGGGATATCATATGAACAAGGGGAACTGGATTACGATCCTACTGGATGGAACCGTCCCTTTTGAAGAGATCTGCGGCTGGATCGATGTATGTTATCAGGTGACGGCGTCGAAAGAAAAGAAGCAGAAGCTGCGAAGTCCGAAGGAATGGATCATCCCGGTAAATCCAAAGTATTACGACATTGAGCATGCTTTTGACGATACCGACACAATAGACTGGAAGCAGGGCGCCGGCATCAGAAAGGGCGATACCGTTTACATGTATGTGGCAGCGCCGGTGTCCACGATCCTCTACAAATGCAAGGTCACGGAGACGGACATCCCGTACCGGTATGAAGACGGGAAACTGACGATCAAGGCACTCATGAAGATCAGACTCCAAAAGCGCTATCCGGGGGACAGGTTTACTTTTGAGAATCTGAAGAACGAGTATGGCATCTATGCAGTCAGAGGTCCGAGAGGCATACCGCACCGTTTAAGTGAAGCACTAAAGAACAGATGACATCGGAGGCAACACAATGAAGATTTTGATCACGCATTTCAACGCAGATCTCGCGAAGGATTTGGCATGAAAGTCTGGTTTGTGAGGCACGGGGAAACCGCTAAAAACCGGGAGAAGCTTCTGCAGGGACGGAGCAATGCCCCGTTAAATAAAGCTGGGGAGGCACAGGCGGAAAAAGTCAGGGAATACTTCGTCTCTCAGGGCATCTATTTCGACATAGTGTTTTCCAGTCCTCTGATAAGGGCGGTACAGACGGCGCAGATCATTACAGGAGAGAACAAAGAGATTCAGACGGATGCGCGCTTACTGGAGATGGATTACGGACCGTATGAAGGCATAAGCCTTGAAAATCCGCCGCCAGAGATCATCCGTTTCTTCAGCGATTTCGTCCATAACCCGGCACCGGATGGGATGGAGAGCCTTGCGCAGGTGACGCGGCGGCTGGGAGATTTCCTGGAAGACATCAAAGAGGAGCCGGCAGAGAATATTCTGATCACGACCCATGCCATTGCTATGAAAGGTGCTCTGGAATATCTGACGCCGGGATCGAGTGGATCATACTGGTCGAAATACATCGGTACCTGCGCAGTGTACAGCGCGGATTATGACGGTCAGACATGGAGTGTTCCGGATGAAAAATTCACTCTCGTCCATGAACCCGGAGTCTGAACTGCTCAAAATTTATATGACTTGCCGCATATTTGTGGCAAGTCTTTTAATTTGCGAAAAATTTTTGTGAAAACGCTTGCAAACCGAACGAACGTTTGTTATGATTGCTTCACAGATTGAAAGCAAACTGCTCACGATAGAAATATTACACAGGAAGAGGTGACCTTCTATAAGACATAAAGACCCCGAACTGATGAGGCAGATCAATACATATATCGGCGAGTTCTACGTAGCAAACGACCGCACTCCGTCCACTACGGAGATTGCGAACCGCTTCGGAATCGCCCGAAGTACGGCACAGAACTACCTGGTTGCCATGAACAAGAAAGGCATCCTCTCCTATGAGGGTGGAAAGCTTTCCGTTGATCAGATGAGTAAGATCCGTCTGCAGCGCACGGAAGCGCCTCTGGTCGGCAGTGTTCCCTGCGGAGAACTCACCTATGAAGAAGAAAATGTCGAATGCGTCATGACGCTCCCGACAGAGATTTTCGGCACTGGCCCCTTCTATCTACTGCACGCCTCTGGCGATTCCATGGAGGATGAAGGCATTGAGGACGGTGATCTCGTTGTCGTAAAGTCTAACGCGGATCCGAAGTGCGGAGATCTGGTGATTGCTCTGGACAATGAGAACCGCAATACGCTGAAGAAATACGGCGGTATCAACAGCCGGAACCACAAGGTCATGCTGCTCTACTGCAATAAGGACACGTATGGCGACAAGGTGATTTACGTGGACAGCCTGACCTGCCAGGGCGTTGTCAGCCACGTGATCAAAAAGAAGTGACCGGCTGGAGTCCGGGGATACAGGGGGTGGAATGATGGAGAGAAATATAGTGTCAGCGCTGCACCGCTTTGAGCATCGGATGCTGCGATCTGCCTACATGGATGATCCGAACCGGTTCAATGAAAGGATGCTCACAAACGAAAAAGAGCTGTTCCTGACATACGATGAATTCTGTAATCACAACGGTGAATCCAATCCTTATCAGCCGAAGGACTTTTCTGTTTCGAGGATGTACGGCGAAAATGGAGCGGAAGCTTTAATGTTCACGTTCCCCAAACCGGAAGCGCCTACAGACTGCTACAGGATCTATACGTTCTTTGTTAAAAGTGAGAAAGTACCGGGTTTCTTTACAATTGAACATGTCAGAGGAAAAGGCCCGGATGAACCTTTTATCTGCAGATGGATGATGGGGCAAAACGGCTGGACACATATTGGCGGTATCGAGCCGGAGGGCGATGAATTCACAACCTGTGCCAGATTTTATCAGTCCTTTGATTTCGAAGAGTTCATGAAAATGGTGGAAGCTGCGAAGTCCACTGCAAAGAAGATGACTCCTGCCGAAATGAAGGAATTGTTTGCGGCACAGGGTGGGTGCCTGACATAAAAATGGAGGAATGGATGATGTATAGATATAGTGTGGTGTGCCCTCATTGCAGCACCTGGAATGACAACTTGGATCTGGATGAGACCGACGGCTATTACGAGTGTGAGTCATGCGGGAAGGTAAACCGCATGTATCCGTATAATCCGGATACGCTCCCGATGCTGATCTCGGAGAATGCACGGGAGATGTTTAAGGACTGGCCGACGCTCGCGGACGTCCTGAAGGAGAAGAAGGCGGTCTGATATGGATAAACTCTTTGTGAATGTCAGCTGCGAACACCGCGCTGACGGCACTCTCCGCCCGCAGAAGGTGATCCTTCCGGACGGGAGGGCCTGGGATATCCGCAGGACACTGCATGTCGCAGAGCCTGTGGAAGATGAATTTGAAGGAATTCGCTACACGGTATTGATCGGTAGTGCGGAAAAATATATCTATCGGATGGGCACACAGTGGTATGTTCATCCGGTCCATACGGAGGTGGACACCAGTTGAACTACATTTCAAATCGTGAGCTGGACGAACTGGGCGCCGGCCTTGTAAGGCGCTATCTGGAACGGTCCGGCATGCAGGGCGCTGAGAAATGCATCGATATCGAAGGCCTTGCGAATTCTCTTGGACTTACCGTTGTCTATGAACAGTTTGCCGAGCGGGATCAGGATAAGATCGGATTCCTCGCAGACGGCACCACATCCCTGATGATCAGGAAGAATAAGAAGATCGTCTCATTTCTTTTCCCTTTGGGGACGATCGTCGTGGATTCCTTTCTGCTCCAGGACAGAGAAAGCGGCAGATGCAGGTTTACTATCGCGCATGAGATCGCGCACTATGTGATCAATCAGCACAGACCTGCCCCGCAGTTTCACAGAGTGTTCGATGCTGAAAAGAATTATTCCACGGCATCGCTGCACGAGCATTTCAATTTGATCGAAAGCCAGGCGGACCGGCTGGCGGCGGCGATCCTGATGCCGCCTTTTACCATAGATCGGGTGCTGAAGGATTTTCATAAAGGACAGCACATTGTAGTCTACGGAGACAATGTGTTTGCCGGCCGGGAACAAAAGGTAATCAGCCGCATGGCATCGCAGATCGGTGTGTCTTACACTGCCCTGCTGATCCGGCTCAGGCAGTTTGACCTTCTGGAGCACCACCCCATCGAGGAGTATCTGGATAAGATGATTCCGGGAGGCGCGTTATGAGGTACGCGCGGCCAAATGACCGCAGGACGGGAAGCGGCAGCATTCCTCCGGAGGTTCTGTATCATCTGGAGCTTTCCAGACAGAAGGCTGAAAGCACAAAGACCAGAGAGATGCACTGCCCGATGTGCGGATATCTGGTCCAGATCATCCCGGTAACCCAGACGGAGATCGTCTTTGTAAAATGCCACAAGTGCAAGTTTACCGGCGCACTGGATCCGGCATATTTCCGCCGGGTGAAGAGGTTGTCTGCTTATAACGAGCAGCTGAGGAAATACGCCAGCCGTAAGATCCGGTAACAGTCGGAATAAACAATAACACCAAACAACTGAATATTACCAACACGACTTTTAATCGAGCAAGCGGAGCAGGCTCCCGGTAACTGCCGGGACTGAAAAACTACCAGGCACCGTACGAAGCCGAATCCTTTCAAGGGGCAACTATACCCTTTGTGGATTCGATTCGACGGTGCCTTTTTCGTTTGCTTATTTTTGGAAAATGCCTGTTCTCTTCGTACGGCGAGGGAGTCCTCACTCCGTCATGCGGAAAGGACAGAACATGTATTTTAATCAGGCGGAATTTGGACAGAGAGTAAAAGCACTTCGCAAGGAAAACGGATATACGCTCCAGCAGATGGCGGATGAGCTGAATATCAGCTACGAGCACTACAAGAAGATCGAGAACGGCAGCCACGGCTGTTCAATCGGCCTTCTTCTGGATATCAGCAGCTTCTTTGATGCCAGCACGGATTACCTGCTGACTGGCAGATCCTTTGAGACGCTGCACCTTCAAAAGCAGATTTCCTCCGCCCAGGACATCCTCGAAGGCATCATGAAGAGCCTGAAATGAGTAAGGGGTCGTATAAAGGCCTGTTTTCAGGGAAAACGGGTCGTGCTGCATCCCTGTGGAAACGTCCATTTTTCCATAGAATTCTACTCGTAACAACAAAGTTGTTACGAACTGAGAAATCAGATGCACCATGACAACTGAATAGTGCACATTCAATCAGGTACGAATGTGTGATATGGAGCTGCATCAGCGGTATCTGCCACGACGGCCGAATGGCCCGAGCGGAATGCCGGCCTGTAAGTCCGGAGTTGCTCTCCGAGCCCGGCAAAGAAGTATCACACCATAATGAGACTTCCGTAATTCGCGGCCCGGCCACAATGAAGGCGGGGTGGGGTAACGCCCAATGAGCGCTGCTTAGCAGGCAGACACCTGACTGACTTCCCGGCAGAATATTCATTCTCGCCATCTCGGGGGTGTCTGGGACAAATACGAGAACACCATAACAAAGAGATTACAGCGGGCCCGCAAAGCTCATGCTTCTGCGGCCCCTTTACATAGGTTTTTAAACCTGATCAACCATAAGGAGGGACATAGACGATGGATTTGAAAATCGATCCGGAGTTTGCCGAAAAGATCCCGCCGCTGACAAAGGAAGAATATGAGCAGCTGGAAGCCAACATCCTTTCGGAAGGCGCTGTGCTGAATCCTATCATTGTCTGGAACGGCGTCATCGTCGACGGCCATAACCGCTACAGGATCATTCAGGCGCATCCGGAGATCAGCTATACAACACACCGGAAAGAGTTTTCCGATCGGTATGAAGCGATTGCCTGGATCTGCAGGAATCAGCTGGGGCGGCGGAATCTGACTGAGGCTCAAAAAAAATATCTGGTCGGAAAACAGTATGCAGCAGAAAAGGCCACTATACGAAATCGCCTTGGAGTCAACCAATACACCGATGAGGTTAGTGGACAAAATGTCCACAAACCTCCTGCGGAAAAAACCAGTGAGAGGATTGCCAAAGAGATAGGGAAAAATGAGCGCTACGTTCGCCGCTCCGAAGAATTCGCCAGAGGTCTGGATGCCGCAGAGGCTGCTTTTCCGGGTATCAAACATGAAATATTCTCCGGGACAATAAAGCCTGCGGAAAAGTCGGTAGCAGCCATTGCCCGCGCTTCGCCGGAAGAACGGACGCAACTGGCAGAGGCACTTCGTAAACCGAGACCGTCTCCCGGAAGGAAAAAGACTGAGCCATTGATATCGACAGGCCCGCCGTCTCCAACGGACAATGAAGAGGAACCGAAATCCGAAAGGCCTACCTCCGCGCTCGCCATCTCGGAGAGCATGGCCAGCACGCCGGAAAGGAAAAATCGGGACACACCAGTCGAAACCATTATCGCAGAACTCTCAGACGCCCTGGAAGGCATGATCTTCCGCTGGGACTTCTGCCTGAACGTAAACCAGCCGAACGCGTCGCTGGAGGAATGCCGGACACAGATCCGGTCCCTGGCCGCCAAAGGCATAGATTATCTGCAGCACATCAAGGAGGATAAATAAACGATGGAACACATGAAGAATGAAAACACCATAAAGCCCTACGTAAAGCCCTATAAGGAAATGATGATCGACAGCGACCAGCTGGAGGTCCCCCGCAGCACCTACCAACGCCGACAGGAACCGGAGCAGATTACAAAGATCTCCCGCAACTTTGATGAAAGAGTCGCCAATGAGCCAAAGGTCAGCTATCGCGACGGCCGCTACTTCGTCTTCGACGGCCAGCACACCATCGCGGCCCGGGTACACCGGAACGGCGGCAATCCGCTCCCGATTCTCTGCAAGGTGTATTTCAACATGACCGAACAGGAGGAGGCACTCCTCTTTGCACAGCAGACTGGGTTTTCGCGGATGCTTGGCGCCGGATCCGAGCTCCGGGCAAGAGCCTTCGGTGAAGATCAGGTGGTTTTGAAGTTCATCGCGGCAACGGAAGAAGCCGGCGCCATTCTGGACATGAGCCAGAAACGCGGAAAAAACCGCCTCGCCTGTGTCTCGACGGCATTTAAAGAATTCTCCCGGCTCGGTCCGGAGAAATACAAGGAGGCGATCGGCATCCTGCTGGAAGCCTGGAACGGGGATCCGGACGCGCTCCGCTCCGAAACCGTCACCGCCATGTGTTCCTTTGTTGACCTCTACTGGGAGGAATACGACCGGAAGCGTCTGGTTCGCCGGTGCCGCCAGAAGGACCCGCTTACCATCTACCGTGAAGGCAGGGCGATGGGCGATGCCATGAGCGGCTACAAAAAATATATGTTCCAGGTATTCAAGATTTATAACGGCGCGAGCGTCAAAACAGCGCTTCCGCTGAAGTTTTGAAGGAGGGAACGCCATATGATGATTCATAACGACAGTAAGGCATCCCGCCGGGATCCGTCTTCCGTAAAGAACTGGATCTACCGGCGCGGGGATATCTACCTCGCCGACCTGGATCCCGTTGTCGGGTCGGAGCAGGGCGGCACCCGTCCGGTCCTGGTCCTCCAGAACGATATTGGAAACTTCTTCAGCCCGACCATGATCATTGCGCCGGTCACAACCCAGCTGAAAAGACTGGATCTCCCCGTGCATGTTCTGCTTCGGGGTGTAAAAGGGCTGACAGCTGACTCCATGGCGGAAATCGAGCAATCCAATCGGATCGACAAGTCGAGGATCCGCAGATACCTTGGAAAAGTCAATAAGGAGCAGATGAAAGAAATAGATGCAGCCTTGTGCATCGAGTTTGGCGTGGATCGTGTCCCGGAATGCGTAGAGGCCCCATAAGGAAAGGAAGGATAAAGACTCATGATGGAAACTTGTGAAACATATGATATCCCGGAAGCGGCAGGCACTTCGTTTCCGGACGGCGCGGTGCCGGAGGCTCCGGAAAAGCGCTGCTATACCGTAGAAGACCTCCAGAATATATTGATGTGCGGCAGAACAACGGTTTATGACCTGCTGAAAACGAATCAGTTCCGTTATTTCAAACTCGGACGCACCGGATACAGGATCTCCAGAAAAAGCTTCGACGACTGGCTGGACAAACAGTGATCCGCAAACTTCCGTTTTGTCAAGGATGTCCCTCCCAGACATTAAACGAGGTGACATCCTAAAAATATCAGCGCAGAGCCGCTATGATTCAGCCAGGCCGAGAGGTCTGGCTGAAAACTTACATAAAGAAAGGAAGACGACACATGGAGACGAAAAAAAAGAAGACCATGTCCGTCCGGGAAATGGGGCGGCTCCTGGGGCTTAAGAAAGTGGAATCCTACTGGCTGGTCCATAAGGAATACTTCCGGACGGTCGAGGTGAATGGCATGCTGCGCGTAGACACAGAGAGCTTTGAAGAGTGGTACGCTTCGCAGATCCGCTATCACAAGGTTACGGGAGAGCCGCCGGGTGAAAAGCTCCGGCAGGAATCGTATTCTGCCAGAGATATTGCGGAACTCCTCTCGATTACAGAAGATACCGCCTACGACATCATCCGGCGTTACCAGCTTCCGACAGAGCTTGTTTATCACTGGAAGCGTGTGCCAAAGGCAGCCTTTGACGCATGGTATGCTTCCCAGTCCAAATACAGGACAGTGGAAGACCGAGAGAAAGACAAAGAGTTGGAGATCAACTCCATGACCATGCCGGAGATGGCACGGCTGCTGGATGTTCCCCGAAGCTGCATCTATGAGATCCTCCGAAGCGAGCGCGGCAGGCGCACCCTGCAGGTATTTGAGCTTGCCGGGAAGAAACGGATCCTCAACCGGAGTTTTGAGATCTGGTACGCAGGACAGACGGAATACTTAAAGCCGGAGGACAGGAAAGAACATCCCGAAGCGCGCAATGTTCATTACGCGGACTGCCTGACCGGCAGGATCAATAAAAAGAAGCACATGCCACCCAGGGAATGCAGCTCCAATCCGGAGTATCTTTCCGTGGACGAAGCCGCCTGTCTGGCTGCCTGTCCCCGGGACCGCATCCTCAAATGGATCCGGAAGAACAAATTTCCGGTGATTCGTTCCGGAAAACACCTGATCCGGATACCGAGGATGGATTTTGAAAACTTTCTTTTGACTGTGCTGAAAACGGAGGATTAAACGATGGCATCGATCAGGAAGCGAAATAATAAATACTGCGTCGTATACCGCTATGTCGACGCGGATGGCGTGAAAAAACAGAAATGGGAATCCTATAAGACTCTGACGGAAGCAAAGACCCGCCAGAAAGAGGTTGAATATAAAGAACGGATCGGAACCTTCGTGATCCCGCAGTGCAAGACATTGAACGAGCTCCTGACGGAGTATATCAACCTTTACGGGAAAAATACCTGGGCGTTGTCTACATACAGCAGCAACCTCTCCACGATCGATAACTATATCCGGCCGCTGATCGGAGACATGAAGCTGAAGGACATTACACCGAGAGTGCTGGAGAAGTACTATCAGCAGATCCTGAAAACAAAGGCCGTTCCCAACGTGATGACCGGCAAAGCAAGAAATGAATTCTGCGGCACATCCACTGTCCGTGAGGTCCACAAGATCCTCCGGAACTGCTTCAATCAGGCACTCAAATGGGAGATCCTTGAGAAGAATCCGGCGATGCTGGCGACCGTTCCGAAGCATAAGCAGGAGGAACGGGTCATCTGGACAGCTGAGGACCTTTTTCATGCGCTGGAGGTATGCGAGGATGAACAGTTAAAGCTCTGCATCAATCTGGCCTTCTCCTGCTCCCTCCGGATCGGTGAACTGCTTGGCCTTACCTGGGACTGCGTGGATGTCTCTGAAGAGTCCATGGCATCCGGATATGCCAGCATTACCATCAATAAGGAAATGCAGCGGGTCCGGAAGGATGCCTTAAACGCGCTGGAGCAGAAGGATGTCATCCGCATCTTCCCCTCACAGAATAAGCGGACGGTGACAGTCATGGTTCTGAAGGCTCCGAAGACACAGAGCAGTGTCCGCAAGGTTTTCCTTCCGCATACAGTGGCGCAGATGCTGGTGGACTTTAAACGGGAACAGGATCTGGCAAGGGACGCCCTTGGCGATGAATACGCGGATTACAATCTGGTGATCTGCAACTCCTGCGGAACCCCGCGGGAGTCTTCCGTTATCCAGGATCGCTTTACCAGGCTGATCGAAGCGAATGATCTTCCGAAGGTGGTCTTCCACAGCCTCCGGCACTCCAGCATCACCTACAAGCTGAAGCTGAACGGCGGCGATGTAAAGGCAGTTCAGGGAGACTCCGGTCACGCACAGACCTCTATGGTCACCGAGGTCTACTCGCATATCCTTGATGATGACCGGAGGAACAACGCCCGGCTGTTTGAGGAAAACTTCTATGGCGGCAAAGGCCGCACGCCGGAACCGACGGTGCCTGCAGGCCAGTCCTTAACGCCGGACAGCACGGGGGCTCCTGCGGCCGATATGGCAACGCTCTTAAAGCTCCTTTCCAATCCGGAGACGGCGGCCATGCTGAAGACGCTGAGCAGCATGTTGAATCCTTCAAACGGGTAATGCTCACAATGGGGTCCATGTTTCGGCTGTTAGCAAAATCCGGCCTTCCCGTGAGCACGTTCTGCTAACAGCTGTGAGCAGAAGGACAGTCATAACTCCGGAAACTTCGAGGAACTTCCGAGATCTGGAGCGAATTACACAGGCATTTTCATCCGAAGCCCGTCTGTGAGCAGACCTTCCGCCCCGGTTAGCAGAAAATGTGTTTTTTGGGGCTGTGAGCAAAACACAGGAAACTGTGAGCAGAAACGCGAGTTCTGCTAACAGCTGTGAGCAGACAAAAGAAAAAGCCCCTCGTAAGAAGGGCTTCCTGCTAACAAAAGCGGAATGCTGTTTTGCTAACAGCCAAAGGCCATTTGCTCACAGAATTCCGCGAATAATCCCGTCTCTGATGTGATTCGAACACACGACCTTCCGCTTAGGAGGCGGACGCTCTATCCAGCTGAGCTACAGAGACATATTCAGTTTTTGGCTTATTTACTGGGTTTTCAGGCCCTCCGGTAAGCCGACCGGATCCGGGATCTCTGCTCACAGCTGCTCACTGCGGCAGGCGGTAGAAAATGCAACCGTGCGCCTTCGGGGGCTGCACCTCAAAATGCTTTTTGGTGAAATCCCCTCCGGCATCGAACCTTGCTCCGTTTTATCCCTAACAATCTGTGCCCAGGGCCTCCGCATCCTTAGGAGGCGGTCGCTCTATCCAGCTGAGCTACGCGGACAAATCTGAAATCAGCTTGTATAGCTTAACATATCGGCGCCGGGAAATCAATATATGATTCCAATGCCAAAAAATTCCCATAAATCCCAGTTAATTGCTCTTCGAAGTTCCACCTGGAAATCTGAAGGGTGGAAGTTTAATTCTTATTCAGCAGCCAGTCTGCCAGGTTGTATATCTTAATACCCTCATAATCGTAGGTCTCATGACGGGTATTCGCCAGGATCAGCTTCGGGTAAGCATCCTTAATTTTCAAAAGCGGATCGTACTCGCGCTCAAAGGTCTCCGGTCTGGATATCTCATCACTGACTTGAATATATATTTTCTCGTCACCACGCACAGCTACAAAGTCAACTTCCTTCTGGTAAAGTTTTCCGATATAGACCTCATATCCGCGCCTCATCAGCTCGATGCAGACGATATTCTCATACATCCGTCCGTAATCCAGATTCCTTCTGCTCAGCCTCGCAAAGCGGACCCCCGTATCGCTGAGATAATACTTTACGGAAGTCTTCAGATATTTCTTTCCCCGGATATCATATCGACGGACACCATAAAACACATAGGCATCGCAGAGATATTTGATGTAGTTGCCGACGGTCTTATGATTTGTGGTGACCACATTGGCAGACAGCGTATCGCTGATGTTATTGGGAGAGGTCAGGTTGGAAACATTATCCATCATGAACTCCGCCAGATGCTCCAGTGTCGTAGTATCCGGTAAATGATATTTTGTTACCAGATCACGATTTATGATCGTATCGTAGACATCCCGGATATAGTTTGTCCGGTCCCGGTCAGTACGGTATTCATAAGAGCCCGCCAGGCCGCCCTTAATCACATACTCATCAAAAAGCTTTGCGGTATTTTTCTCATCTGCATAGTATCGGCAGAACTCGGAAAAGCTGAACGGGAAGACATGAATCTCGATATATCTTCCCGTAAATAGCGTGGTCAGATCGGAACTGAGCAGGAAAGCATTTGATCCCGTGATATAGAGATCATATTTACGTGAGGTATGCAGGCTGTTGACAGCCAACTCAAACCCCTCACAAAGCTGCACCTCATCCACGAAAACATAATTCTTTTTGTCGGAAACATAATGGCTTTCGATATAGTCATAGAGCCTATGGTATTCCTTCAAGCTCTCATACTTCAGGTCAAAGAAATCCACAAAAATGATATTGGCATCCGCTTGTGTTTCCGTGATTCTCCGGATATAGGCCTTCATCAGCTCTGACTTGCCGCTTCGCCTGACACCGGTGATAATTTTGATATCCGGTGTCCCCATGAGATCAAGGAGACGCTGCATATATTCAGGTCTGTCAATATAATTCATATGCTTCCACTTCCGAAATTGAAATATATTTAAAGTTTCGCACCTATTCCGATAACTTAGCCCAAAAGAAGGCTTTTGTCAATGGAAAGCTATGCATCGGACAGCATTTCGGCTTCCCGACCAGAGCTTACAGCTCCGATCCGCCCTTTGATTTGCCCCCTGCCGGCTTCTTTTTTTGTGCCTACCGTTACGAGTTCTATCGCTATGACCAGCCGGACATACTTTTCGAGGCGTTTTCCGCGTATCGACCAGTCGGTCTCTTCAAAGGTGAAGTGCTCATAAAAGTGCTTAAAACCAAGGATTTCTACGAGTTCTGTTTTTGCAGCGGCACTATCGTCTCTATGTGTAGAGGAAGGCAGAATACGTCATCCCGCCTTCCTAGAAGCTGGCATGTCCGCCGATCAGCTTATAGGCATTTTTGATCTGATCTTTTCCGGTCATAATAATCTCACAGCGTCAGATCAATCAGTCGATTTCCAAAATGAGCTGAAGCACGTTTTCGCGGTCCAGCTCGGCATCGCTTAGATCAATGGCATAGCTGTAGGCGCCCTTTGTCCAGCTCGCGGCAAAAATCCTCGGCCCATCTCCCCGGAGACGGATCTTTACTCCGTCCTGCTCGACCTCCTCGTCCAGCGTATAGGAATTATAGTCGCCGCTGAGATCTCCTTCTCCCAGGCCCTTCCGGACGCGGAGTCCCTCCTCTCCCGCATCATTTTGATAGAGGACCTGGATCATCTCCCCTTCCATTACGGAAATGCTCTGTCTCTCATAATTTCCAACTTTCTCCGCCGTCTTTAGAGAAAAGCCGGCCAGCTCCTCCGCCTCCTCGAGACTTCCCACCTCGATAAACGGGTTCGGAAGCCGCATGCTCTCATCGCCCGCGGCTTCCTTGTTCTCCCCGGCCATATTTCCCTCCGTCGCTTCCTTCCTCTCTCCGGAGGATACTCCTCCGCTCTTCCTCGCATCCAAAGCTCCCTGCTTCACTCTCTGGAAGCCTCGGATTCCAAAAAAGGCGAGAAGACAGGCCGCAGCGACAGCGACTCCTCCGTAAACTCTCCGGCTCCTATGGATTCGGCTCCTGTCTTCCGGAAGCTTCTCCCCGGATATCCTGTCTTTTCTTTCCTCTTTTCCTTTTTCCTCTTCTCCCTTTTCCTGCTTTCCTTCCTCATCGCCCTCCCGCAGGAGGCTTTCCGGCAGGGCCTCCTCGATATAGCGATCCTCGACTTCGCCGATCTCCTTCAGAAATTTCTCTGCCTTCATAGGAAAAAGCCCTCCTCCATCAAATGCTTCTTCAGTCTTCCGCGGGCCCGCAAAAGACTCATCTTTACCCCGCTCTCTGTCAGAGCATACTCTCCGGCGAGCTCCTTTATAGATCTGAGATACCAGTATCTCCCGACAAAAAGCTTTCGGCTTTCCTCCTTTTCCGACTTCAGAAAGCGGTTCAGACAGGCCGTAAGACTGAGTCTTTCCGGGAGCTCGTCCGGGTTTCCGATAGAGGAAGCAAGATCGGAAATCTCTTCCAGCACCACCGTGATTTCGCCGCCGCCCCTCTTTCCCGCTCTGGCCTTCTCCCAGCGATTGAGGGCGAGATTTCTTGTGATTTTCCCGAGAAAGCTCCGGAGTACGGAGGGGCGGTGCGGAGGGATGCTGTTCCAGCATCGAAGCCAGGTGTCATTCACACATTCTTCGGAGTCCTCCCGGCTGAAGAGGATATTTCTCGCGATGGCATGGCAATAGCTCCCGTATTTCCCGGCACTTTCCGAGATCGCGCTCTCCTCCCTCTGCCAGTATAGATTTACAATCTGTTCGTCTGTCATTTGAACTCCTTTCACCGGAATACACCGGACGAAGGCGATGGGCGTCACAAAGCCCCGAAAATATCAGCATGCTGCAGGGATAGGAAGCGGAAGTGAAGCGTTTATTTCCCCTCGGAATGAAGAGCGCAGGAAGGGCGCTGCGGGAAGGCTGGACTTTTCACGGAAGAATCATTAGAATAGTTCCGATTATATTCGATGGATTCCCGATCGATTCGATATCAAAAAAGATTCCTCTTTCGGCCGGACTGTCTTTTCCGGGGAGCCTCCCGCTCCGATTTCTCGGCTGCGCTGTCGAAGGCCCCGGAGTTTCGCTGTGAAATACCGAAGGAGAGCTTATGACGGAGGATACATGAGTCAGAACTTCCCACTGTTTCTCGCCGCTGTTCCGCTGCTTTTTTCGGCTATGCTCTTTTCCTTCCGGATGATCCGGGAGCCCAGGAGCCTGTGGAGCGGTGCTTTCTTTCTCTTCTTTTTGATGAGTCTCGGCTTTTTTCTCTCCCTGCTCATCTTTCGTTTTTCCCCGCAGATTCAGAATCGGCCCCTGATTCTGATTCCGCTCGTACTGATCCTTGGCATCCTCTCCGTCTTCATCCTCCTCTTTCCCTTCCTCCTGATCCTCGTCTTCTTTGTCCAGGGGATCCGAATCCTGCGAAGGGAGGGCCTCCGTCCGAGGAACCTTCTCTCCCTCCTCTTCTCCCTCCTCCTGATCGTCTACATCTTCCTTTGGCCCCTGAATGGATACCTGCTCCCTTCCTTTCAAAAGCATGCCCTGCTCCGCAGCATCGGGAATGCATGCTTTGGGACTCTCAGCTTTAGCGCGGCCTATCTTCTCTTTTTAATGGCGATGTACTGTCTCTCCGCTCTCCTGAATCTTTTCCATCCGAGGAAACGCCGGGACCTGGACTATATCGTCGTCCTCGGCGCCGGAATCCGCGGAGAAGCCGTGACTCCGCTTCTTGCCTCCCGGATCGAACGCGGTATCCGTCTCCTCTATGAAAACCCGCGCGCTCTCCTCATCCTGTCCGGCGGGCAGGGAGAGGGGGAGGACATTCCGGAGGGGGAGGCAATGAGACGCTATGCTCTCTCCCAGGGTGTCGATCCCGGGCGGATCCTAACGGAGGAGAAGTCCCTGAATACCAGGCAGAATCTCCTCTTCTCCCGCGCACTCATGGAGGGAGAGAAGCCGAAAATCGCGGTCGTCACGACCTCTTATCATGTCTTCCGCGCGCTGCTCCTCGCAAGGAAATGTCATATCCCCTGTAAGGGCTACGGCGCGAGGACCAAGTGGTACTTCACACTGAACGCTCTGATCCGGGAGTTTCTCGCTTATCTAAGCCTGAGCAGGAAGCTGCACCGAAAGCTGATCCTGGCTGCTCTTTTCCTCAATATCCTGGTTAATGCCGCGATATATTTCTTCCGAAGTCCGCTTTTTCTGGAGTTTGTCAGGAGTCTTCGCGCCTGAAGCACCAAGTCATGATAAAAATCCCGCATTTTCGGAGCGCAGTCCCTATGCATCCCCGGAGGCAGGAAGGCGAAGCTTCTCCATCGGTCTCTATCACTTCTTTTCCTTCTCCCCTCGGAGCTCCTGCATAATGCTCCTTGTGATAAAGAAGGAAATGACAGCGGAGAGGAGGTCACTCAGAGGCTGTGAGATGAGGATGCCGAGGAGACCAAAAAGCGGAGGCAGGAGAAGAAGGAAGGGGAGAAGACAGATTCCCTGCCGAAGAAGCGCGATAACGGTCGCGCGCGCATTATAGCCGGTCGTCTGCGAGAACATGTTCGCCATCGTGATCTGCGCCGCAAGCGGGGTGGAGAGCGCCATCAGCCTGAGCCCCAGGCTCCCGATCCGTATCACCTCCGCATCCTCTCTCCGGAAAGCCGAGAGGATGGGCCGCGCAAAGAGAAAGGCCGCAGCGCTGAATATAAGGAGAATGCAAAAGCAGACCTTAAGGCTGAAATCATAGGCGTCTTCCACTCTGCGATAATTCTTCGCGCCGTAGTTAAAGCCGCAGACCGGCTGAAATCCCTGGCCGAAGCCGATAATAGCGGAATTCATAAAGACGACGATCCGCATGACGATCGCGATCGCCGCAATCGCCGCATCTCCGTATGGCTTCGCCGAAAAGTTGAGGACGATCGTAGATACTCCCGCGATACCCTGCCTCGCGAGGCTGGGGATGCCGAAGCGAAGAATCGTCCGGTAGCGCGAAAGGCTCGGTTTAAAATTCTTAAGGCGGATCGAAATGCAGACCGGCATGAAATTGCACTGTCCGCTCAGGATGAGGAAGGCGATGAACTGGCTGAGCGCCGTCGCGATCGCCGCTCCGGAGATCCCAAGATGAAAGCGGTAGATAAAAAGCGGATCTAAAAGCATGTTCAGAATGCCTCCGCTTGAGATCCCGATCATGGAATAGAAGGCATTTCCCTGAAAGCGAAGCATATTGTTCATTCCGAGGGAGCACATGAGAAAGGGGGTCCCGATGAGGATGTAGCGCGCATAGGCCATCGCATAGGGAGCGATCGTCTCCGTGGAACCGAGCAGGAAGACGAGCGGGCGAAGAAAGAGGAGCCCAAGGACACAGAGCGCTCCCCCGGTCAGAAGCTCCGTGAAGTATCCGATCGCCGTATACCTCTCGGCCTCCTCCTCGTCCTTCCTCCCCAGACGGCGGGAGATCTCATTGCCGCAGCCCATGCCGATCATAAAGGCGATGGACTGGACGATGGCCTGCATGGAAAAGATGATTCC
The DNA here is from genome assembly GCF_000469565.1 of Oribacterium sp. oral taxon 078 str. F0263. Lineage (NCBI taxonomy): Bacteria > Bacillati > Bacillota > Clostridia > Lachnospirales > Lachnospiraceae > Oribacterium > Oribacterium sp. oral taxon 078. The sequence goes on from NZ_KI273118.1 coordinate 19,404, forward strand.
CACTGCGGCGGAGGCCGAGGTGTCGATCCGGGAGACGAAAAAGGTATCCGCCATATTATAGACCGCAGTGATCAGCATGGAAATAATGGAGGGCACGGCGAGGCGCGGAATCAGCGTCGAAAGCGGCTCCTCCATCATCTGCCGATACCTCGCCTCCTGGCTGTCCACCGCTTCCCTCATTGCTCTGCCCTCCCTCCGGCTCCCCCCGGGAAAACGCAGCGGCCTGATTCCTCAGGCCGCTGCCGCTGTCAAACTATCCGATATCTTCTATGCGTCAGACCTCGAAAATCCGTTCTTCATCAGGCAGCTGACCTCATAGAGAACCTTTCCGAGGACGTCCGTGGTCTTTTCCTTCGTCATCCCCGCGATTTTTTCATTCGCCTCCTCCAAAAGCTTCACGGCCGCCTCTCCGGAGAGCCCCTCTGCGCGGAGCTTTTCATCGTATTCCCGGAGAACACGATAGCCCGCCACAGCCACTGCGGACTGATAGCGCTCGATATGAGAGCTGCAGTGGTTAAACTGCGAGTCTGCGAGCGCTCCGATCAGGCGGTTCGCCCAGTAGAAATTCTCCGTCGTCACCTCTCCCGCCGTATTGGAAAAGTACTCCGGCGCCCGGTCCACATTGGCATAGAGCGGCACGAAAGCATTAAACACATTGGAGCCGAAGGCGATCCATTCGATCGCCTGAATCTCCCGGGGAAGGTCCGGGCGAAGCTGCGTAAGACTCAGGAAGCTGTTTCTGTTGATGCCGATCGGACGGAATTTCCCCCGTTCCGAGGCATCTCCGTATCTTCCGTAGCAGTCATAGGGCGTGCCCTGGAAGTGGGAGGAAAGCAGATATTTGACGTCCTCTACCGTGAGCTTTTTCTCCGGCACCATGGACCAGGGGATGTCATCGGAATCCGGCCGGTAGTCCGCGTCCTCTCCATCCCATACAAAGCTGTTCGGGTTTAAATAGCGCTCTATGAACCAGGCCCTCGGCGTATTATAGACGTGATCCGCATCGGAATGGCTTCCGAAGGCATCCCGGGGGTTAAATCCCTCCTCAAAGGAAAGCTTCAGATGATTTTCCCGGATGAATTCCCGAAGATCCGAAGAGCAGAGATGGTTCTTCTTCTCTCCGAACGCATCCTCCAGATCAAAGCTGTCGATGCCGAGCTGATTGGGCATCACCACATAGGCCTCATCCGGCACCCTCTTTGCGATCCAGTGATGTCCCCCGATCGTCTCAAGCCACCAGATCTCATGGACATCGGAAAAGGCGATCCCGTTCATCTCATAGGTTCCGTACTGCTCGAGGAGCTTCCCGAGGCGGAGCACCCCCTCCCGGGCGCTGTGAATGTAGGGAAGGGTAATGTAGACCATGTCCTCTTCCCCGATCCCGCCGATCTTCTCCGGCCGATCCACGCCGGCGGGAACATACTCCACCAGCGGGTCCGCGGAGAGCACGCGCTCATTGCTCGTGATCGTCTCCGTCGCCGTCATGGAGACATTTTCAGAATTCACCCCCGCGGCAGCCCAGATCCCATCCTTCAAAAGGCCGTTTGGCATCGCCGTATAGCGAAGAGGGCGCTCCGGAAGCTCAATTTCCACATGGGACAAAACAGAGCGGTAGTGCCTTTCCTGCTCATGCGGCTCTATCACGGTAAACCTTTTCGCCGTGAAAACCCCGGAGCCGGAATCATCATTTCTCGCAATCATCGTCGAGCCGTCATAGCTCGCTCTTCTGCCGACAAGGATCGTCGTACAAGCCATCCTTCTGCCTCCTTATCTATCGCTTCCCAAAGGGAAGAATCATCACAATGGCCTTATTATAGCACGTTCCCGCCGGACTTTGCCAAATAATTCCAAAGCCTTAAGGCCCGGTCCCCGGACAGCTATACTAAAATACCAACTCATACGGGCCGAATAAGAATGAAATTCTAAACGTATCTTTTCGATTTATTCCCTCCGAAGATAGTCCGCAATGCGCTTGATCTCCGATACGACTCGGTCGGCATCCTCCCGGCTCAGCCTTTCATCCAAGCTAAGGCGGAGACTTCCGTAGGCGTCCTCCCGGCTTGCGCCAAGAGCGAGGATCACATGGCTTGGATCCAGGGAACCGCTCGCGCAGGCCGATCCCGCGCTCGCCGCAATTCCCCTTTGGTCCAGGAGAAGGAGAAGAGGCTCTGCCTCCACTCCCCGGATGCAGACATTGACATTGTTCGGAAGGCGCTCTTCGGGATCCCCATTCAGACAGCAGTCCGGGATCTCCGTCGTGAGTCTTCGGATGAGATAGTCCCGCATCCTCCGCTCCTTCTCTCCCCTCTCCCTCATCGTCCGAAAGGCCCTCTCCGCGGCAGCCGCAAATCCCGCAATGGCAGCCACATTCTCCGTTCCCGCCCTCCTTCCGCGTTCCTGCTCTCCGCCGTGAAGATAAGGGGGAAGCTTCACGCCGCGCCTCATATAGAGAAGCCCGACTCCCTTCGGACCGCGGATCTTGTGGGCGCTCGCGGAGAGAAGATCGATGCGGGATTTTCCGAGCGGGAGGGGAAGCTGCCCGAAGGCCTGGACCGCATCCGTATGAAAGAGAATCCCCTTCTCCCCCGCGATTTCCGCGATCTCAGAGATCGGCTCGATCGTCCCGATCTCATTGTTTGCGCTCATGATGCTGATAAGCCCGGTCTCATCCCGTATGGCTTCCAAAACGGCAGCCGGGTCCACCCTCCCCCGCTCATCGACATCCAGATAGCTGACGGAAAAACCCCGCTTTTCGAGATAGGCACAGCTTCGAAGAACGGCGTGATGCTCGATCTTCGAGCTGATGATATGGCTCTTCCCCGTGGATTCGATCCCGGAGATCAGCGCCCAGTTGTCGGACTCCGTGCCGCCTCCCGTAAAATAAAGCTCCATCGGACTCACGCCCATAAGCTCCGAGAGCTTCCTCCGGCTCTCCTCCACAGCCCTTTTCGCCCTCTGCGCAAAAAGATAGATCGAGGAGGGATTCCCGTAGTCCTCCTCCAGATAGGGGCGCATCGCCTCCCGGGCCTCCTCACAGAGCTCCGTAGTCGCCGCATTGTCGAGATAGATCATCCTGCCGCCTCCTTCCACAGGCTCCGTATCCTCCGGCCGCCTGCTCCGGGCAGAGGATTCCCTCCTGTCTGGGAATCGACCGCACAAGCTTCCGTATTCTCCATCATTCTCCATCGGAATGCGGAGAATCCTCCGAAAAGAAAAAGCTGCCGCTCTTTCCGCCCCTTTTCTCAAGAAGGTGGATATTCTCGATGACCATTCGCTTGTCGAGCGCCTTACACATATCATAGATCGTGAGAAGCGCGATGCTGACGCCGCTCAGCGCCTCCATCTCCACCCCGGTCTTTCCCTCGCATCGCACCGTGCAGAGCGCGAGGATGCTGCAGCTCTCGGGCTTTAACTGAAAGCAGAGCTTCGCCTCCGTGAGATTCAGAAGGTGGCACATCGGAATGAGCTCGGAGCAGCGTTTGCAGCCCATGATCCCCGCGACCTGTGAGACAGTGAGCACATCCCCCTTTTTGAGCTTTTTCCCCTCGATGGCATCGAAGACCTCCCGGGAGACTCGGATCGTCCCCTCTGCGACAGCGCTTCGCTCCGTCGGGGACTTCCCGGATACATCGACCATGCGGGCATTGCCCCGACTGTCAAAGTGTGTAAGCTCCCTCTCTTCCTTATCCATCCTCATCCATCCTCCCGCATAGCTAATTACAAAATCCTGCCTCCACTCCCGTGCGGACACGTCGTGGAGGCAGTGCTCTCCTGCTGGAAGTATTATAGCTCAAAATCTCGGAAAGCCCCAGGAAAAAAACGGATCAGCGGAGAAACAGGATCTTCTCCTCCGCGAGCTTAAGGAAGCGGGGGATCCCCCTTTCATCAAACTCCTTCCACCTTTCCCTCTGGAGAAAGCAGCTTAAAAGCACATCCGGAGAGGCGCCCTCCCCCAGAGGGCGGAAATAATAGTTTCTCTCAAAGGGAAGCTCCGCAATATTCTTAAGCCCGACGGGGATCGCGTTTTCGATGCCGCATCCCCCTCCCTCCTGCTCCGGGTCCTCCTCCCAGACGGGGAGAAAGTCGTGCGCCCGATAGCCGATAAAGCGGATATCCTCCGGGATCTCCCGCTCGGTACAAATCATAATCCCCCAGTCCAAAGCCCGGACCGCGTGCTCTCCGCAGCGCTCCGCCCGGGAGAAATTCTTGCACCCCGTGAGCCGGGCCGTGACCTTTCTCCCCGGAGCCTTGAAGAGCTCGCGGGTCCCGCCGTGCTCCTCGATCCTCCCGTTTTCCACGATCAAAAGCTCTGAGCTGAAGCGGTAGATTTCGTCCCGGGAATGAGATACGAGGATCACCATGCCATCGTAATCGGCGAGCTGCTCCGTGAGCTCCGCCTGCATCTGGTCCTTTAAGTAGACATCGAGGGCGGAGAAAGGCTCATCCAAAAGGATCAGCTCCGGCCGGTAGGCCATGATGCGGGCAAGCGCCACCCTCTGCTGCTGCCCTCCGGAGAGCTCCGCCGGATAACGCCGGGAAAGTCCGCTAAGGCGAAAGCGGGAGAGCATTTCGGAGACCCTTTCCTCCCTCTCCGCCCGGCTGCCCCGGACCGCGCAGGCAATGTTTCCCGCGACCGTCATCGTCGGAAAAAGGGCATAGTTTTGGAAAAGATAACCCACATTCCGATCCTGGGGGCGGAGATCGATCCCCGCCGCTCCGTCGTAGAAGGTCCTCTCGTTATAGCATATCCTGCCCTCGTCCGGCCGCAGTATCCCCGCGAGCATCCGAAGGCACATGCTCTTTCCGGAGCCGGAGGCGCCGAGGATGCCGAGCCGCCCGGATCGGGCCGTGAATTCCATATCCAGAGAAAATCCGGGGAATTTCCTCCCTGCCTTTACCGAGAGCTCCACTGTTCCTCCCCCTCCTCATCCTCCCCGCTTCGCTTTTTCCCAAGGGACGGAAGCGGAGACCTTCTCTCCTCCATAAGCCTTCCGCTCCCCCTCCTTCTTCCGCTTCTCTCCGCGATCCGGTTCAGAAGGAAAATCGAGAGAAAGGCAATCAGAAGCACGATCCCCACCCAAAGCCCCGCGCTCTCATAATCCTGATCCTGGATCACCATCGCGATCCTCTGGGAGATCGTGGCCGTCTTTCCGGGGATGTTCCCCGCGAGCATACTAGTCGCCCCGTACTCTCCGAGTGCCCTCGCGAAGGTCAGAACCGTGCCGGATGCGATGCCCGGCCCCGCCGCGGGGAGGAGGACCTTCCAGAAGATCAGCCGGTCCGGCATCCCGAGCGTCTGCGCCGCATAGAGCAGATTTTCATCGATCAGCTCGAAGGCGGCCCTGGCGTTTCGATACATGAGGGGAAAGGAAATGACGGTCGCCGCGATGATGCAGCCGAGCCAGGACTGCACGACCTTGATGCCGAACTGATCGTAGAGAAAAATCCCCAGAGGCCGGCGGCGGCTGAAGAGAAGGAGCAGGAAAAAGCCCGCCACAGTCGGAGGGAGTACCATGGGGAGGGTCAGAAGCCCATCCAGAAAAGACCTCCTTCCCCCCGGCATCCTCATGACCTTCCGCGCCGTATAGATGCCGAGAAAGAAGGAGAGGATCGTCGCGGCGATCCCTGTCTTTAGAGAAATCCAGAGCGGGCTCCAGTCCAGTGATTTTAGAAATTCCAGCATCTCTTCTCCTCTTTCCGAAAGGGCCGCCCGCCCCGTGAATTCCGCTTATTCTCCCGTATTGGTATCGAAGTAATAGCTCTCGAAGACGGGCTTTGCCGCGTCGCTCGTCACAAAGTCGATGAAGTCCTTCGCCGCCTTCTTGTCGGCGTCCGTGGCCTCCTTGTTCTGAACCTGTGCGATCGGATAGATGACCTTTCCCGTGAGCTCATAGGGCACCTTCTCGAGGATGTTCAGCTTATCCTCATAGCCATAGGTGTCGGAATAATACGTCGTCCCCACCTCGCAGGAGCCCTCGACGACTGCCGCGAGCACCTTGGAGACATTGGACTGCTCCGAGATCTCCACCCCGCCGAGCGCCTCGGAGACCTGCTCCGTCGTGATCTTCGAGACATCCTCCGTCTCCGGGAGGATCTTTAAGGCCATCAGAGCCTGCCTCGTATACTTTCCCGCGGGGACGGAGCCGTCCGCAAGCGCGATGGACTTCGCATCCTTCAGATTCTCAAGCCCCGTGACCTTCGTCCCACTGTCCTTTTGCGTGATGACGCAGAGCTGATTGTTCACGACATTCTTCCTCGTTCCTTCGACGAGAAGCTTATCGTCCTTTTCGAGCGTGTTCATCTGCTTCTGCGCCGCGGAGAAGAAGACATCGCAGGAATAGCCCTCCTCGATCTGCGTGAGGAGCTTCCCGGAGGAATCCGCATTCAGGCTGATCTTCACCTTCGGATGAATCTCGTTGTACTGCTTCACAAGATCCGTCACAGCCGTATTGAGAGAGGCCGCGATAAAAACCTGAATCTCCGCGTCCTCATCCTGATAGCCGCTGTCTGAGCTGTAGGAGAGCTTCTCCCCGCCGGATTCCGCCGGGCTCCCGCTCTCTGTCTCCGCCTTTGACTCCTTCCCGCTTTCCGTATCCGCCGAATCCTTGCTCTCCGCCTTTGTCTCACTGCTCCCCGCATCCTTCGGGGCCGCGGAGCCGCAGCCGAATGTGAGAGCCAGCACCATAGCCGAAAGGCCGAGCAGCGAAAGCTTCTTCCAGAAAATCTTTTTCATAATCAAAATCCTCCTTAACTATTATGATTCATGCCGGGATTAGCGGCACTGCTGCAAAAATAAAAAAATAAGCCACACGCGCTGCCTCCGCATCGAGGATCGATATTGTTCCCTCCCGGGATCCGGCTCCGGGGCCGCGGCTCTTTTGATCTTCCGACCCATACGCGGAACATCTTTTGCCCCGCTTTACACGGAGCACGGCAGCTAAAGCGGAAGCATCCGTGCTGAAGCACGGCTTGACAGAAAGGGTGCTGTAGTTTTACTTTTAAAAACCATTCGCTTATGCCCCGTCTCCCCGACGGAAGAGTCTATGGGGAAGCAGCGCTCGGTCTCCCCGGAGGGCACAGGCTCAGTCGCTCTCTGTGCCCCTCAGGATCCCAAGCCCGTGCGAAAGCAGCGGGAGCAGGAAGCCAAGCTCCTCCCGGCAGGCCTTGGGACTTCCCGGGAGATTGATGATGAGGCTTTTCTTCCGGATCCCCGCTGTCTGACGGCTCAGCATCGCCTTCGCTGTGATCTTCATGCTGAAGGCGCGAAGCGCCTCCCCGATTCCGGGCACCTCCCGCTCGGAGACCGCCTTTGTGGCCTCCGGGCTCAGATCCCTCTCGGAAAAGCCGGTTCCGCCTGTCGTCAGAATCAGCTCGATCTGGCGCTGATCCGAAAGTCTCTTAAGCTCTGTCTCCAGCGGCTGCCTCCCATCCGGAAGAAGCAGTCTCTCCCGGACGAGAAAGCCCGCCTCCTCCAGCATTTCCTGAATCAGCGGTCCGGAGCGGTCCTCATACTCCTCCCGCGACGCCCTGTCAGAGAGCGTGATGACGGCCGCGCTGAAGGGCCTGTCCGGGTCCGCGGGGATGAGCTCTACCGAGTCCCCGGGACGGATCTCTCCTCCCCGGAGAACCTCTGTAAAGACCCCCTCCCGCGGCATGATGCAGTCCCCCATCTGCCGATAGATTTCGCAGTGGCTGTGACAGGCCTTTCCGATCTGGCTCAGCTCCAGCAGGCAGTCCCCGATCCGGAAACGGCTTCCGACCGGAACGCTCTTTAAGTCGTAGCCCTCTACGACGAGATTCTCCCCGAAGGCGCCGAAATCGATCTTCGCTCCGCGCTTTCGAAAATCCTCGATCTTTTCAAAGGAGAGGAGACTCACCTGCCTGTGCCATTTCCCGGCGTGCGCATCCCCCACAATGCCGTGCTCCTCCCGGAGAATGGCCGAAGGCACCTCCCTCTTCTGTGTCCCCTTTTTCTCACTGATGCATATTGCCAAAAGCTTCCCCATGCTGTCCCGCCTCCTGCCGCTCTTGTTTTGGCTCTCTCCTCCCGGCCCTTCCGAAAGCCTCCTCAGCCTCCGATCGCCGCCATAATCTTCTCCTCGCTGATCTCGGAGAGCTTCTCAAAGCAGTGACTCTCCGGCTTCTCCGAGATCGCCTGCCGGATTCTCTTTCGAAGCGCCGCGATCCGCTCTCCCTCCCGCTCTCTCCCAAGGTAACGCTCTCCCCGGAGGACCGGCATCAGGTCCACTGCATTTCCGTAGCAAAGACAGGGCTTCAGCTTCCCGGTCGAGGTCAGACGGATCCGGTTGCAGCTTCCGCAGAATTTCCCGTGCATCGCGCTGATAAAGCCGACAGATCCGCGGTATCCCGGTATCCTCCAGTATTCCGCGGGGCCGTTTCCATGCACGCTCTCATCCCTCTCCAGGCCGGGGAAGCGCTCCTTAAGCTCCGAGCGAAGTATCTCATTATAGACCGGACGGGAATCCTTCCCATGGCCGATCGGCATCAGCTCAATGAAGCGGATATCGAGAGGGCGGTCCTTGGCCAGAGAGAGAAGATCCCAGCGCTCCTCCTCATTGACCCCCGGCTGGAGCACTGCGTTCAGCTTCAGCTTAAGGCCGGCCCGAACTGCCTCATCGATTCCGGACAGCACCGCCGGAAGCTCATCCATCCCCGTGATCTCCGAAAAGCGCTCTCTCTTTAAGGTATCGAGGCTGACATTGACCGCGTCCAGTCCGTTTTCGAGAAGTCTCGGAAGAAGCCGGGCGAGAAGCACACCGTTGCTGGTCATCGTCACCTGCTCGACCCCCGGTATCCTCTTGAGCTCCCCGATGAATTCCGGGCAGTCCCTCCTGATAAGCGGCTCCCCGCCTGTCACCTTAAAGCGCGTGATCCCGAGCGCCGCCGCGGCCCTCGCGACATCCAAAAGCTCCTCATAGCTTAGGATATCCCGCATGGGAACCCAGTCCGAAAGGCCGTTCGGCATACAGTAGCGGCAGCGGAGATTGCAGCGGTCTGTGATGGAAAGCCGAATATAGTTTATCTTTCTGTCATAGCGGTCTCTCATCTTTCCTGCCTCACACTCTCTCCAAGAATACATCCAGCACACCGCCGCAGACCATTCCCTCCTGCGCCGCGGCTTCCTCCGTCAGGTCCACGTGGCAGAGAAAGGGCCTCGCCGCGGAATCCGCGAAGAGCTGCCGGGACTGCCGGATCACCTCTGCCTCCGCGCAGCCTCCCCCGATCGTCCCGATCCCCCTCCCGTCCGGGAGGATCAGCATCTTTGTCCCCGTCGCCCTCGGCGCAGAGCCCTTTCGCCGTATGATGGTCGCAAGCACTCTCCGCCTTTCCGGCTCCTCTCCCGCCTCGGAAATGCCGTCCAGAATCTCCTCCGGATAGCCAAAGGAGCCCTTCTCCCTGTTTTTCACGGAAATAATTTCCGCGAGGATGGAGATCGCGATTTCCTCCGGTGTCTCCGAGTGAATATCCAGTCCGATCGGACTGTGAAGGCCGTCCAAAATCTCCTTCGGCGTCCCCTCCGAAAGAAGCTGCTCCTTCACGATGCGCACTCTCCTCCGAAATCCCATCATGCCGATATAGGCATAGCTTTTCTTCGTGATCCTTCGCAGGCAGTCCTGATCATAGCGGTGTCCCCTCGTCACAATAACAAAGTAGCTGTCCCTGTCCCCGGGGATCTCCTCCAGTGCCTTCGAAAAATCCTCACAGATCACGCGGTCCGCCCCGGCGCTCTCGGCTCTTTTGGCAAAGCTCGGCCGATCATCGATGCAGGTGACGGACATGCCGATCATTTTCCCGAGCCGAAGGATCGGCAGGGAGACATGTCCCGCGCCGAGCACGATGAGCTTTTTCCCTCTGGAAAGGAGCTCCGCATAGACCGATTCCCCAAAAAGGCAAAATTCCATGCTCCGCGAAAGAGGCGGAAGATTCGCCCCGTATTTTTCGAAAAAACCGCCTGCCTCGAGGAAAGTATAGCGCCCGGCGGACAGAAGAGCCTTCTCCCCGGCGTATTCTCCGGAGAGGATGGTGAGGATATAGTTCTCCGCATTCGGACTCAGATTCTCGATTTTCTCATAGATTTGACGATCCATCTCTCTGCCCCTCCCAAAGGCCGCCCCGAGTCTTCTCCGCTCTCCTTCCTCATTTGCCAAAGCCGCAGTTTGGAAAGGTACAGACCGGGCAGTTCAGGCAGAGCCCTCCCTCCCCATAGCGATCGATCTCCGCCTTCTCCAAAATCTCTCCCGCCATAAGCCGCGGGAGCACCAGATCAAAGATCGTTCTCTTTGCGTACATCACGCAGCCCGGAAGCCCGAGGATCGGGATCTCATCCTTCGTATAGGCCAGCATAAACATCGCCCCCGGGAGCACGGGCGCCCCGTAGCTCACCACCCGCTCCGCCGCGCAGCGGATCGAATACGGCGTCCTGTCGTCCGGATCGACCGACATCCCCCCGGTGCAAATCACCATCTCCGCCCCCATCGAGAGGAGGTTCCGGATCGCAGAGATCTCCATCTCCGGATCATCGGAGCAGAGCTCCTGCCCGATGATCTCCGTCTCATACTCGGACAGCTTCTCTATGATCACAGGAGTGAAGCTGTCCTCAATCCTGTGATAGAAAACCTCGTTCCCCGTCGTTACAATCCCAACCCGCTTTTTCTGAAAGGGCAGAAGCTGAAGGATCGGCGCCCCCGCGGCCGCCTCCTTCGCCCTCTCCATCTTCTCCCGCTCAATGAGAAGTGGGATAATGCGGGTCCCTGCGAGCTTATCCCCCTTTTTCACGGCGGTATTCCCCTGTCTCGTCGCAATCATCATTTCCCCGAGAGAATTCACCCGGAGAAGCCGCTCTCTGTCCACCTTGAAGAGTCCATCGCAGTCTGCGATCAATTCGATCTTTCCCTCCTTGACCTCAGAGGGACTCATGTATCGATTCCTGCAAAGCTCAAAAAGAATCTGCGCCGCGTCATTCTCGTGGAGCATATTCTCATTGAACTCCCAGATATAGATATGATCCTTTCCCACAGAAAGAAGCACCGGCACATCCTCCTCCCGGATGACATGCCCCTTTCTGAAAACCGGTCCCTTCTTCACACCCCGGATAATCTGCGTGATATCGTGGCAGAGCACCTGCCCGACCGCATCCTCTGTCCTGATACGTTTCATTGCCTCTGTTCCTGACCTCTCTGTCTCCTGATTCCCGCCCGCATAGACCCTCCGCTCCGAATTCCAAAGCCCCGGAGCCTCCGACTCTCCCGGCTTTTCTCGTCCCGAGTCCGCGTCTCTCTCGAATCCTTTTCCAAAATGATTCCGAGAATAAAGCTCAGCCCGTTATCATACTGCTGCCGAACACTTACGCGGCGACAGCCCTCTCCCCGCCGGCAGGTACAGTCAGGCGGGAAAGAAATCTCCGAAGAATTCCTGAAATTTTTCCTCGGAGATCCTGTCCATCTCTCTGGAAAATGCCTCATAGCGGAGAAGAAAGTCCTTCCCTCTCTTACTCAGGGAAGCAGCTCCTCCATATTTTCCCCCGGGGTGACGCTCCACTACCAGAAAGGGAAGCTCTCTCTCGCAGTTATGAATCATGGTCCAGGCTTTGCTGTAGGAAATCCCGGTCCGCTCACAGGCCTCCCGCACACTGCCGAGCGCTTCGATCTGCCGAAGCAAGGTCACCATGCCGGGGCCGAAGATGGGCTTCTCCCTCGAGATTCGAAGGCGAAGCTCCGGGCGGATGAGGCGCGCCTCGCTCTTTCTCTCCAGCTCCTCGAAATCGCCCCCATGGCTGACATGGACCAGGATTCCCTCATCCTCGACCGCTATCCTCTCAATGAGCGACTCCGGGAGCGCCCCGCATGCGTCCCGAAGTCCGCCCCCTCCATGATAGGAAAAAATCTCCTTCATCGCCTCCGAAGAGAAAAGGATAGGATGTCCCGTCCTCCCCCGAAAGCTCGGGAGTATCAGACTTCCCTTCCCCTCCATCATGCGCTCCAGTGTCTCCGTCTTAAAGAAAGGAACCGTCAAAGGGCAGAAAAAAACTCCCGCGCAGCGCTCCCTGAGGTAGCAAAGCCCCTCCCGTACGTCTTCGAGAAGACCAGTCCCCGTCCCCGGAAGGAGGACGAGACCGCGGAATTTAAAGCGATCCGGGAATGCCTCTCCCTCTTTTCTTCCCAGGAGAACAAGATCCCGGATCCCCGCGCGGCGAAGGCTCACGATGATCCGCTCCAGATAGCGAAAGCCCTCATCCTCTCCCCGCTGCTTCAGCTCTTCCCTGTAAGAGGGAGGCACAGCGATCACAGCGCCATAGCTCATCTCTTCCTCCCCAGCTCTCTCCTCTATATCCCTCCCGCTTCCCTGCCCCGGGAAAATCCAAGCTCTGTTTTCAGTATAAGGAATCTTTAAAGCTTTTGCAATATAAACTCGGAAAAAGCCCGCCCAGCGCCCGGATAGACAGCATGCTTGCATGCAGTATTATCCGGGCATTGGACGGGCAAAGCGATATGAGCATGCAGCCCCATCGGGCGGAATGCGAATATCATCCCTCCGCTTCAGGATTCCGCGCTCTCCTCTTCCTCCGCTGTGACGCTGAATTCAAAGCTCCGGTAGCCCTCCGCTTCTACTACGACGCTGTTTTCTCCCTTGTGGAAGGCATTTGCGCTAAGAGCAAGCCCATTTTTCCGGTATTTTTGATCGAAGATAGTAGTGAAGCTGCTGTCCTCATGGTAGAGGTAGCTTCGGCTCTGGGACTTTCGGTACTCCATTCCATTCACCGAAACCTTGAGATCGCGGCTCCTCAGATATTGATCCAGATCCTCGCTCTCAAGACCCGTAAAGCGGACTTCATAGACCGGCTTCGTCCCGGAATCATAGCCCTGCCTCGGGCGAAGCAGCTCTGCCTCCGCTCCTGTCGGAACCTCCTTTTCCACCGCCGGATCCTGCTCTTTATTCTTGTCTTTCTCCTTATCCTTCTCCTTATCCTTCTCCTTATCCTTATCCTTATCCTCATCCCCTTCCGCCTTCTTCTTTTCGAAGCGGACAAGGAAATCCTTCGTTTGGTAGCCCTCCGCCTGAATACGGATGCTGTTTTCGCCGTCCTGAAGAGCGCCGCTCCCCAGGCGGATCGTCTGCTTATAGCCATAGCCGTCCGATTCCGGATAGAACTCATTTTCCTCCATCTGGAGAGCGGAAAAGGCCTTCCGATACTCTGTGCCGTTCAGTTCCAGCTTCTGTATCTTCCCGAGATACTCGTTCAGGCTTTCTCTCTCCGCCCCCGGGAAACTGAGCTGCTGATAGGCTCCGCCGAAGATACCCTTCTTCTCGGAAAGCTCTGCCTTCTCCGGCGCCGCCTTCCCCTCTGTCTCCGGCTCCTCCGTCTTTCCTCCCTCTCCGGGATTTTCTTTTCCTTCCTTCACGCTAAACGGGAAGTGCAGAGGCTTCGGATAGCCCTCGGCATGGAGATAGAGCTCATAATCCCCCGCCTTTCGGAAAAGTCCCGCCTTCAGCGTAATGCTCTGCTTCTCCGAATCCGTCTCATAGTAATCATTTCCGCTCTCCCCGCCGACCGATTTCGTGTAGAGCGTCCTCGTCCCGCTCTGATCCGGGCTCACAAGCTCCACTCGGCTAAGATTCTTAAGGAAATCTCCGTAGCTGCGGTCTCCCGGGCTGGATTGGCTCTTCAGAGAGACTGTGACATCCTTCCCGCTCTCCGCCTCCCCTAAAAGCTCCGGAGAAAGCTCCTCCAGCACCGCCGTGTAGAGAAGCTTCAGCTCCACAGCGCGGTACTTCTCTCCCGCGTCGATCCGAAGCGTATGCTCTCCGACCTCCGGCCTCAGGTTGAAGTTAAAGGCCGTGCGGAAAAGCTTCAATGTCCCCTTTTCCGGATCGATCTCAAAGCGCTTCTGATATTCATTCAGGAGGTTCTGGCTCTGACCATCGACATAGAGCCCCCGGATCGAAGCAAGGTAATCCCTGTTCTCCGTTGAGAGGAGGAAATCCTCCCCCTTCTCCGCCGTCGTACCGGTGAATTCCGCAGCCTTATCGCCCTTATAGAACTTAAACTCCGTGAGGCGGCCAAGGCTTCCGTCCTCCAGAACATTCTGTACCTCAGCGGGACCCGCGTAATCGGCGGCCTCCGCCTGCTCTGTATAGCCCGTAAAGCGCAGAGACCTTCCTCCGGCGATCCTCGCCTTCTTAAAGGCGTCGAGATAGTCCGTGAAGCGGTAGAGCTTTTCCGCCCCGTCCTTATAGATATAATCAGCCTCTGTCGTATCAAACCAGCGCTGTACGACATCATGGGAATCCTGATTCGCGATCTCAAGCTCATTCAGGATGAGGGCATTCGTCAAAAGATCATAGTTAAAGACCATTCTCCCGTCCACACACTGTCCGCTCCCGCCAAGACTCCCGGAGCCGGACTTTCTGCCCCCGGAGATCTTTCCGGAGGTCGCAGCAGACACCGCATCAGCCTGCACTGTCCGCTCCCTCGCGGCGCGCTTTGCACTTTCCTCCGCCTTCTCCGTCTTCGCGAACGACTCCCCGGGATAGACCTCAAACTGCGTCTTCAGCTTCTGATAGCCGGAATACTTAAGCTCCAGAGTATAAACTCCGATCTCATCGGTATTGACCGTCTTTTCCTCATTGCTGCTCGTCCCGTAGAGATTGAAAAGACCTCCGAAGTTAAAGAAATCATCGATATAATGGAGCTCAAGCTTCTTCCCGCTCGGCTTTTTCAGGACGACCCGCATGGAGTCGATCCGGAGCTCATTGCCGAAGCTCTCCCCGTTTTCTCCCACGATCTCAAACTGAATGCGCTCTCCCCGCTTCGGATTCGCCGTCTCCACCCTCTGCTTCATCGAGAAATTCGCTTTTTTCACAAGCTCAAAGGGAACTGTCACCGTCTCATCCGTATAGGAGGAGTGAATGTTCATCTTATAGACACCGTTGCTCCGCATATTGCTCTGCCCGGTCGGGAGCTTGATGATCCCATTCTTCCCATGCTTGGTATCCTTGATCTCCGTCGAAAAGCTCGGGTTCCGATTGATCGGCCAGTTCTGGCTGTTCAGGATCCGAATGCTGTCAATCCCCTTAAACCACTTCTCCTGCTCCTCGTTATCCACCCGGAACTTTGCCGTGACGCCGTCCTTCTCGACGCCCGCGCCGTTCTCATCAATGAGAACCGGCTTCACATAGTATTCCGTTGTGACAGAATCGCTGTTCTCCGCTCTCGTACCGGAGAGATCAAAGGTCGTCCGGGACGGAAGCACCCTGTCCCTGCCTTCCTTATCGTGAGGCGCGGTGTAGCGGTCATATTTTAATACTCTTCCTCTTGCGAGGATATAATCCGGCGCATCCTCCGGGCTGCCGGCCTCCACGCTCTCCCTCTGCTCCCCCCCGGAAAGGAGGATCTCCTCTCTCTTTGAAGCATCCTCTCTACTCGTTACCGTAAGACGCTTCGGGGAGACGACGGTGCTCTCCCATTTTACGATTTTTCCATCGTCATCCACCTTCCGGACGGAATCCGTGATATCTGTCCCATCGACAGACAGGCTGTAGTCGGAAATCGTCCCGCTCCGAAAGGCCGCGGTCACATAATCCGAAAAGCCCAGATGGACGAGGCGGCTCTGCTTTTCGAAAAGGAGGCTCTGCTTCTCCGGCTCCGAAGGCTGCTCCTCTTCTGTCCCCTTATTCTCGGGAGTCTTAGGCTCCGTCTCCGGCTCTGTGCTGCCCGGCTTCTTTACTTCAGGCTTTGTGCCCTCCTCTTTCTTTCCTTCAGGGAGCGGGTTCTCCGATTCTGCGCCGCTCTGTCCCTTCGACTCCGGCTCTGTGCGCCCCGGCTTCTCCGCCTCAGCTCCCGCACTGCCCGACTTCTTCATTTCCGTCCCTGCGCTGCCGGAATTCCTCATTTCCGGCTCTGCGCTTCCCGACTTCTTCGCCTCAGGCTTTGCGCTCTCCTCTTTCTTCCCTTCGGGAAGCGGGCTCTCCGATTTTTTTGCCTCCGGCTCTGCAGTGCTCTGCCCCTTCAACTCGGGCTCTGCGCTGCCCCTCCCGCTCTCTCCGATCTGTTTCTTCTCTGTCTTCTCTTCCCTTAAGGAAGAGCGGCCGGAGGAGCCGCTTCCTCCACCGCTTCCCCCGCGCGTACCTCTTCCCGCGCTCCTCCTTCCCTCAAAAGAGGCCGGAGAGGCGGAGCTCTCCGCAGGATCCGGCGCCTCCGTCCTTCGGAGTCCGCGCCCCTCCTGATACTTTGCTATGCCGCCCTCGGCCCAGCGGCCCTGTCCATCCAGCTCATAGCCATCCTCCGTCTTTCCGGAGAGCTGAAGTGCACCGCTCTTCTCCCCTGTGGGATGGAAATAATAGCAATAGCCCTCGATCCACTGCCAGCCGGAGAGCATCTGCCCGAAGCGGCCGTCGTGAGCGGTATTAAAGAAGTACCAGCTCCCATCCGGACTCTTCTGCCAGCCGGAGCAAAGCTTCCCGCTCTCCGGATCCAGATAATGCCAGGCATTATCCGTGAAGACCCAGCCGCGAAGCTTCTCTCCCTTCTCATTCCGATAGCTCCAGCTCTTTCCCTCTTTTTCCCAGCGGCCCTTCGCATTTCCTCTCTCCGCCGAAAGGGCGGCTGCGGGCTGCAAAACCAGGCTCGCCGCTAAAATCACAGCGGCGGCCCTCCATTTTTCTCGTCTCATCCTTCCTCCTCGATGAATCCTCTCTAAAAGAGCTTCCCTGCCTGTATGGCGTGTCTAAAAGATCCCTGCCGCATTTTGGGCAGCGAGGCTATAAGCCTCACATGCAGAGAAATGTCTTAACTAACTCAAATCCTTATTTCTGCAAAAAATATTCTCTTTACAGCGGCTTTCCTCAGGCTGAAATTAGCACGGACTAACTTATCACCCCGGAGAGAGTCCGTCAATCACAAAAATTGTATTTTTTAAAAAATTGAATCCGGCCTTTCCTGATGCTCCGATATTTCGTTTGCCTTTAAGATGTGCTGATATTTCGTTTGCTTTCACCAGGGAAAGATGCTATGCTCGATCCATAAGAAGCAACCATATCTCATGCCGGAATGACCGGCGTCACGACTCATGCACTGCCCCGTTTTTTCGCGTTGGCGGTATTTGTGTTCTGCGCTGCCGTCCGGCGGAAACTTCTACTCTGCTCTATAAAGGAGGTTATGTAATGGAAGAGAAAATGAACATCTATCTGGCAAACCTCGTTTCCTTTTATCACAAGCTGCAGAGCTACCACTGGTACGTCCAGGGCTGCAGCTTCTTCCAGTCCCACGCAAAGCTGGAGGAGTTCTATAATGCGGTCAACGCTCAGATCGACGAGCTCGCGGAGCTCATGCTCATGAGCGGCAGAAAGCCGGTTTCCACCATGAAGGGCTTCGCCGCTTTGGCGACGGTTTCGGATGCCCCCGGTGACTTCTCAAAGGACATGAGCGCGGTATTCGGGGATGTGCTCAAGGATTTCGAGGCCATGCGAAGAAGTGCCGAGGAAATCAGGGCCGAAGCGGACAAGACGGGGGACAACCTGGTCTCTGTCAAGATGGATGACTTTATCGAAGGCTATGCGAAGACGATCTGGATGCTGAAAAGCATGCTGGCGTAAAGCCTTAATGCAGTGTTTCTACAGCTGAAAAAGGGACTGGAGCAAAACATTTTGCTCCGGCCCTTTTTTATTTTGTTTGATGCGGTCTTCGAAGGCGAAATTTCTCAGCGCCAGAAGAGCCAGAGAAAAAGATAGCCGGACATTACGGCCGTAAGTGTGAACGGAATGCCGATCTTCATAAAATCGGAGAAGCTCGTCTCGTAGCCCTCCCTCTTCAGGATTCCGGTGGCGGCAATATTCGCGCTCGCCCCGATCGGCGTGATATTCCCCCCGAGGGTCGCGCCGGTCAGGAGGCCGAAATAGAGGAGACAGGGGGAGATCCCCAGACTCTGCGTCACGCCCTGGAGGATCGGAAGCAGCGTCGCCACATAGGGAATATTGTCGATAAAGGCCGAGAAAAAGACCGATCCCCAGACGACGATGGTATAGAGCAAAAAGAGATTGCTTCCTCCCAGCTTGACGATGAGAGCCGAGATATCCGAAATGATGCCGACCTCCGTGATGCCGCGGATGACGAGGAAGAGTCCGAAAAGAAGAAGAAGCGTCTCGAAGTCCACGGAGAGAAGCGCCTTCTGAACGCGCTTCGCATTTCCCTGGTGGCGAAGATCATGGATGCAGCAGATCAGGCCGAGGGTGCAGCAGATCAGACCGTTTGTGATATCCGGCTTATTCGGGATAAAGGAGGCGAGGATCAAAAGAACGACGACAGAAATGAGGGCAGCGCTCGGAAAGATATCCTCGACACTGCTGTGCTCCTCCGCCTGCACCGGCTGATTCAGCTTCCGGAAGAGAAAGAGCATGATGGGCACCGTGAGGAGAGCGCCCAGCTCCACGGCAAAGAAGATTCCGGGACGGCCCTTCATGAAAAAAAAGTCCAGGAAATCCATCTTTGCGAAATCTCCCAGCATAATACTGGTGGTATCCCCCACCAATGTCGCCGCCCCCTGCAAATTCGAGGACACCGCGATGGAAAGCACCATCGGAAGCGGAGAGATCTTCAGCTTTTTGCAGATCACAAGCGCTACCGGAGCTACCATCAGTACCGTCGCCACATTGTCGATGAAGGCCGATATCGCGCCGGCAAAAAGCGACATGAAGATGATGACATGGCAGACATTCTTGCATCGGTCCAGAATCAGATCCGCGAGAAGGTTTGGCATCCTGGACTCGATAAAAAAGTAGACGATGACCATGGTTCCGGAGATCATCAGAAGCACATTCCAGTTGATCGAGGGAATGACTGCGGAGAGCGGGAGAATTCCGCTGAGGAGATAGAGAAGCGCCGCTGCCAAAACCGCATGAACCCGGTACTTCTGTTTCAGGATAATAATCGCATACATCAGTATAAAAAGAATTAAAGCAACGCTTTTCAAGACCTCTCCTCCCATTCGCCTCTGTTTTCCTCTTGATTTTTTTGAAAGACTATTATTTAATAGTCGGGGCGAAATGTCAATGCCGCCGAGCGTTCGGTAAGAATATTTTTCGCATTGTCAAAAGAAAGGAGACAAACGGAATGAAAAAGGTTCTTTTTTTCTATGTAAAGGGCTGCCCTTACTGCGCGCAGGCGAGAAAAGCCAGGCAGGAGCTGATCGAGGAGAAACCGGAATACGCGCGCGTCGAATTCAACGAGGTCGATGAGGGCGCAGAGCCGGATCTCGCCGATCAATATGATTACTGGGCGACGCCCGCGATGTTTATCGACGGCGAAAAGATCTACGAATCCCACCTCGGCGAAAAATACGAAGAGGCCAGGGAAAACGTAAAGAGGGTTCTTGACAGAGCCATGGAGGATTGATTATGAAAAAAACAAAGATGATGCTTCTGGGAATGACGGCTGCGGCAGCCATGATGCTTGCCGCCTGCGGCGGCGGACAAAAGGATGCGGCATCCTCTGCTGCCTCTTCTGCGAGCGAGGAGGCGGGAAAGACCGCCGAATCCGCTAAAGATGCGGCGAAGGACGCGGTGGAATCCGCAAGCGCGGATATCTCAAAGGCCGCGGAGACCGCGCAGGGTGATGCGAAGGCTGCCATGGAGTCCGCCAATGCGATGGCAAGCTCCGCGATGGAGTCCGTCAATGCGGAGGTCGCTAAGGCCGGTGAGACCGCAAAGGGAGATGCGAAGGCCGCCATGGAGTCCGCCAATGCGATGGCAAGCTCCGCCGCGGAATCCATCAATGCGGAGATCGCTAAGGCCGGGATGGAATCCGCTCAGGACAAGGCCGGGAAGTAATTTTCCGTCTCTCTGCCACATTTTTTCGATGAGATCGCCCTAAGCTGCGGAAAAATCCGCAGCTTTTTTCGTTCCCGCTCCGATCCGCGCTCACTCGATCACTCTCCCTCGGAGGATTCCGCCTCTATGAGATCGGAAAATTCCGCGTGAATATAGGCGGCGAGACTCTTCGGAGAGAGGAAGATCTGCTCCCCTCTCTGCCCTGCGCTCACGCCGATCCGAGGCAGAGCCTCCGCCGATCTGTGAATATAGCTCGGAAACAGCTTTTTCATCCCGATCGGACTGCAGCCTCCCCGGAGATAGCCTGTCAAAGGCAAAAGCTCCTTCACAGGGACCATCTCAACCTTTTTATTCCCGGAGATCTTCGCGGTCTTTTTCAGGTCAAGCTCCTCATCCACGGGGATGACACAGACAAGATATCCGCTCCGATCCCCCAAGAGGAGCAGCGTCTTAAAAAGCGTCCTGTGATCCACGCCGAGTAAAGACGCCGCGTGGCTGCCCGAGAGATCCTTCTCATCCACCTCATAGCTCATGTGCTCATAAGGGATGCCTGCCCTGTCCAAAAGACGCATCACATTGGTCTTTCCCTCTTTCTGCTTTCCCATCTTTCCCCTGCTTCCTCATCTTCCTCTTAAATGGAAGAGGCTCCCTTCCCGCGCCTGGGAGCCATTCCGCATTTTCGATACCGCCGCATATGACAAATCCTGTGCACCACTTCGCTGCTCCATGGTGCACAGGACTTCTTTGCTTTTTCTGTCTCAGGAATCTTTACTTGCTTTCCGCTGCGGAGCTGCTCTCCCCGGCCATCTTGCTCTCGACCTTATCCTTTGCTCCCTCTGCGGCGTCCTTCATATCCTTCCCGGCATCCTTTGCCGCGTCAGCTGCGTCCTTACCGGCTTCCTTTACCGCACCGGCCGCGTCCTTTCCGGCGTCCTTTGCCGCATCAGCCGCATCCTTCCCGGCGCCCTTTACCGCGTCAGCTGCGTCCTTTCCGGCATCCTTTGCCGCGTCAGCCGCATCCTTTCCGGCGTCCTTTACCGCACCGGCTGCATCCTTTCCGGCGTCCTTTGCCGCACCGGCTGCATCCTTCTTCTCCTCAGCCGCTGTCGTAGCCGCCTTCGTCTCATCCGTCTTCTCCGAGGAGCAAGCCGTCATACTCAGCACTGCCGCTGCCGCTGCTGCTACCAGGATACCCTTGAACATCTTTTTCATAATTGCTTTCCTCCTTTGCCGGATAATGCACAGTCTTCGCAAATACGAAGGAACAAGATTCGCAGAAAGGCGAATCCGCATAAAATCGTAAAGGCTGAAACCTTTACCGTGCAGCGGGACGGCCCCCGCTACAAAGAGCACAATAGAACTATCGCCTCCAAAATGCAAGCTGAGACCGGCTATTTTAAGGAGATTTTAACGACAGTTTAAACATCGTAAGATTCCTATGTCAAAAAATGCGGTTGCCAAAAATGCGGCATGGATGTTTAATAGATGAAAAGGGACCGGAAAAAGAAGCGGGAAATTCATCCGGAAGGCGCCAACATGATGAAGCTGTTTCGTGCCCCTCTCTCGGGGCTTTTTGCCATATTGCTGCTGTTCATCCTCCTGATCACTTCCTTTGAGTTGGTCTGCTACTCGGATCCCGGCTATTACCGGGCGGAATTTGAGAAATACGATGTAGCGGGAGAGATGGAATATTACCGCGGAGAAAGCATCAGCCTGGACAGTCTGTCCCAGGTGATCCGCCAGACCATGCTCTACCTCCGCGGAAGGCGGGGAAACCTGATCGTAGAGACTGAAATCAACGGAAAAATGCAGGAATTCTATCAGCCTGAGGAAAAGAGCCATATGGCGGATGTCCGGCGCCTCTTCCTGCGCGCTCTCGTCCTCCGCGGGATGGCCATTCTGAGCTGCCTCGCGATCCTCGGAACCTTAATCCTTTTCGAGCCGGAGCGGGCGGTCTGGGACCTAAGCCGCTCCTTCACCCTGCTCTGCCTCCTGCTTCTCCTTCTCTCCCTCGCCATCGGAGCTCTCATGCTCTGTGATTTCACAAAGTATTTCACTCTCTTTCACGAGCTTTTCTTTCCGCAGGGGAACTGGAGCTTCGACCCAAGAGAAAGCCGCATGATCGTCATGCTGCCGGAAAATTTCTTTTTGGATACCGCAATCCGGGTGCTCCTTTGCTTTTTCGCCTTCCTCCTCCTTCTGCTCCTTCCCTCTGTCCGCTACCTTCTCTGGAAGCGAAGGAACCATAAGGCCCCGCCATCCTGAGAAGGCCCTCTCTCAGGGGGAGAGCTTCCTTTTGACGGCGGCTCCCTATTCCTCAGCGCCCCTCTCAGAAAGCTCCATCTCTCCCTGCATCCACACCCGGCCCTTGAATCTCCTCCCGATCGCGGGGACGCCCACCAAGTCGGATTCATTGATGCCGACGTGAAAAACGGTGTCGTTGCACTTTAAGCGGAGGTCGACGACATTTTCCTGTGTGTAGACATTCGATTTCACGCGGATTCCCGCGATTTCTCCCAGAATCGAATACTGATCGCACTCCACTCCGGTCGGCATGAAGGCGGACTCCACGACGGTATAGAGATCCTCCGTCTCCATCCGCTTCGTGACCTCGCTCATCAGATTCATATCCGTCTCGGTGAGCGTATCGATCGCGTCCATATCCCCGTTCCGCGCCGCTTCAAAAAGCCTTTTCTGCTCCCGTCTTCTCCGGCGCGCATTCTCATCCTCCTCCTGCTTTTCGAGGGGGAGAAGGATCTTCCCCTCCACCGCAAGTCCCGTGAGGAAGGCCTGCCGCGCTCTGACATCGATTCCGGAGCGCCGGATCCGACGAATCTCCAGAGAATTGCATAGATAAAAAATGAGAGAGATGCCCGCATTGAAGTCGTCCAGTACGCCGGCATAGGTCTCCCTCTCCGCGTGGCGCTCCACGGACCCCTCCTCTGTCAGCGTTCCGTCGTAGCTCTTCATAAAGGGAAAATAATAGTCCCGGACAAAGTCTCCCCCTCCGTCCCGGTGCCCCAGCACGGCAATCCCCATGGAAGGCGCGACCTGCAGCTGATACTGCTCCACGACCCTGCCTCTTCCCAGAGAAAGCTGGTCCGTCCTGTATTTTTCATTGACCGCCCTCTCCAGATAGAATTCCGCATCGATATCATCTCTCAATTCCGAAAATCCGATGGCCCGTAAAAAATTATGCATTCCCTTCCTGACTCCTGCGGACTCGCTCCCGCCTCTCCCCTGTACCTGAAAACAGCATTTTTATCTTACACTAAAGCGGCATGCCCTGCAAGCGGGGAAGGGCGTAAATATAAGGCCTCGGGGGATGCCCGGGGCCTTATACCGATGGGAACTGAATCGGGGTACACCGCTTGTGCGATCTCGCCTTATGTCGATTGGGAGGCCGAAAAATCCGGCACGGGCACGGCAGTGCCCCTTTCTTCTCTCAGCTCCCTCGCCGCCTTCACCATATTCCGAAGGCTTGGGATGGCCTCCTCCGCCCTTCTCGTCTTCAGGCCGCAGTCGGGATTGACCCAGAGCTTCTCCGCATCCAGCCTGGCGAGCATTTTCTCAAGTGCCGCCCGGATCTCTGCGCTCTCCGGAATTCTCGGAGAATGGATATCATAAACGCCCGGTCCCACCTCCGTCCGAAAGTGATTTTCTCTCAGAGAATCCAGAATCTGAAGATCCGAGCGGGAGGCCTCGAAGGAGATAACATCCGCGTCCATGCTGTCGATGGCGGGGATGATATCGCCGAATTCACTATAGCACATATGGGTGTGGATCTGGGTCTCCGCCTTCACCCCGCTGTGCACCAGCCGGAAAACGGGGATCGCCCAGTCCAGATAAGCGGAGTACCAGTCGCTTTTCCGAAGCGGCAGCTTCTCGCGGAGCGCTGCCTCATCCACCTGGATCACGCGAATCCCGTTCTTCTCCAGCTCTAAAACTTCATCCCGGATCGAAAGCGCGATCTGCTTCGCGCTTTCCGCGAGGGGGATGTCCTCTCTCGGAAAGGACCAGTTCAGTATCGTGACCGGTCCCGTCAGCATGCCCTTCACCGGCTTCCTGCAAAGACTCTGCGCATAAACAGACCATTTCACGCTGAGCGGGGAGACGCGGCTCACATCCCCCCAGATGATCGGCGGCTTCACGCAGCGGGTCCCATAGGACTGCACCCAGGCCTTTTCCGTAAAGAGGAAGCCCCGGAGCCGCTCTGCGAAATATTCCACCATATCATTTCGCTCGAATTCACCGTGCACCAGAAGATCGAGACCGAGCTCCTCCTGGATCTGTATCCATTCCGCGATCCTTTGCCTGAGAAAGCCCTCATACTCCTCCGCGCTGAGCTCCCCGCTCCTTCGGCGTCTCCGCATCTCTCTCAGCTCCTCCGTCTGCGGAAAAGAGCCGATCGTCGTCGTCGGAAAAAGCGGAAGTCCGAACTCTGCCTTCTGAAGCTTCTCTCTCTCCGAAAAATCAGGCTTTCTCACATAGTCCTCGGGGCGGATGCCAGCGCATCTCCTCCGGACCTCTCTGTCGACTTTTCCCTCTCCCCCGGAAAAAAGCGCCCGGTTTTGTCTCAGCGCTTCCTGACTTCCCGCCTCTCCCTCCGCGAGCTGTGAAAGCTCCCGGAGCTCCGAGAGCTTCTCCTCCGCAAAGGCAAAATGCTTTTTATAGTCCTCTGAGAGCCGCTCCTCTCCCCGCAGCGTATAGGGAAGATGAAGAAAGGAGCAGGAGCCGGAGAGCACGGTCTCAATCCCCCTATCCCTAAGGCGGAGGAGCAGAGAGAGGCTCTTCTCATACTGATTTCTCCAGATATTCTTCCCATTGATGAGACCGGCAAAAAGAAGCCTGTCCCCCGGGAAAGCATGCTCGAAAACGAGCGCCTCCGTCCTCTCCCCCTCTACAAAGTCGAGCCCGATCCCATCAAAGGGGAGCTCCGGCAGTCTCTCATAGATATCCCTCAGATCCCCGAAATAGGTCTGAAGCAAAATCCGAAGACCTCCCTTTTCGGAGAGGAGCTCCTCATAGACAGAGAAAAAGAGAGCGATATCCTCCTCTGTGAGATCCCGCACGAGGCAGGGCTCATCAAACTGAAGCCACTTCGCCCCGAGCTCCCGGAAGCGCCGGATATAATCCCGGTACGCTTTCACGAGGCTTCCCCGAATCTCGGCGATCCCCTTTTTTCCGGTAAAGCGAAGAAGCTTCAAAAAGCTGAAGGCCCCGATCAGGACCGGCTTTGTTTCGATGCCAAGAGAAAGTGCCTCCGAAAACTCCAAAAAGGGTTTTTCCCCGGAAAGGCGGATCTCTGCATCATCCTCCAGCTCCGGGACGATATAGTGGTAATTGGTGTTAAACCACTTCTTCATGGCGAGCGGCTTCACACTCCCCGCTGCTCCCCCCCGTCCCCTGGCCATGGCAAAGCTGCAGTCCAGCGGGGAGAGATTAAGCTCCCGATATCGGGACGGGATCAGATTAAAAAGGAGTGCCGTATCCAGGATCCGATCATAAAAGGAGAAGTCGTTCGACGGGATAAAATCGATCCCCTCGCTCTTCATCTTCCTCCACTGCCCAGCGCGGATCCTGGCTGCGCTCTCTCTCAGCGCCTCCTCGGAGAGCTCTGCATTGAAATATTTCTCCGCCGCAAACTTGAGCTCCCTCTCCGCTCCCACCCTGGGGAAGGCAATCACCGATGTCTTCATGGCTTCTCCCTCTCGCTCTACCGCTGTATCGCTCCCTTCGCTTCTCTCTTTTAGACCAGACCCTGAGCGAGCATGGCCGCAGCGACCTTCTCAAAGCCCGCCACATTGGCCCCGATCACGAAATTTCCCTTATGAGCATACTTCTCCGAAGCCGCGGACACATTCCTGTAGATATTGACCATGATATCCTTAAGCCTGCTGTCGACCTCCTCAAAGCTCCAGGAGAGCCTCTCGGAATTTTGGCTCATCTCGAGAGCGGAGACCGCCACTCCTCCCGCATTCGCCGCCTTTGCGGGCATATAGAGGATCTTTGCGGCAAGGTAGGCGTCAATCGCCTCCGCATCGCTTGGCATATTTGCGCCCTCCGCGACGACAGTGCATCCGTTTTTGAGGAGCTTCTTCGCATCCTCTCCGTTGATCTCATTCTGCGTAGCGCAGGGAAGCGCGATATCGCATTTTACCGACCAGGGCTTCTCCCCCGCATGATACTCCGCCCCCGGAGCCTTCTCCGCATACTCCCGGATCCTGCCGCGGCGCTTCTGCTTGATCTCAAAGAGAAGATCCAGCTTGATCCCGTCCGGATCATAGATAAAGCCGTCGGAATCAGAGCAGCTCAGCACGAGCGCTCCCCTCTCCTGTGCCTTCTGGATCGCATACTGCGCGACATTTCCGGATCCGGAGACGACGACGGTCTTCCCCTTCAGCTCCTCTCCGGCCGCTCTCAGCATCTCCTCCGTGATGTAGATCAGGCCATAGCCCGTGGCCTCCGGTCTCGCCAGGGATCCCCCGAAGCTCAGT
Organism: Oribacterium sp. oral taxon 078 str. F0263; assembly: GCF_000469565.1. Lineage (NCBI taxonomy): Bacteria > Bacillati > Bacillota > Clostridia > Lachnospirales > Lachnospiraceae > Oribacterium > Oribacterium sp. oral taxon 078. The sequence continues at coordinate 45,743 of NZ_KI273118.1, forward strand.
CCCTTTCCGGTCAGAACCCCCTCATAGAGATTCGTGATCCTCTTATACTGCCCGTAGAGATAGGCGACCTCTCTTCCGCCGACTCCGATATCTCCGGCGGGGACGTCGACATCCTTTCCGATGTATTTATAGAGCTCCGTCATGAAGCTCTGGCAGAAGCGCATCACCTCCGCGTCGGATCGGCCATGGGGGTCGAAATCGGCCCCTCCCTTTCCGCCTCCGATCGGAAGCCCTGTCAGGGAGTTCTTCAAAATCTGCTCCATGCCGAGAAACTTCAGGATCGACTGATTCACCGTCGGGTGAAAGCGAAGGCCTCCCTTATAGGGACCGATTGCGGAATTGAACTGAACGCGGTAACCGAGGTTGACATGATTTTTCCCCTGATCATCGGTCCAGGGGACCCGAAAGCTCACAATCCGCTCCGGCTCCACAAATCGCTCAAGGAGGGCATTCCTCCGGTAAAGATCCTCATTGGCGTCCACAATCGGAGTGAGAGAATCCAGGATCCTCTTTGCGGCCTCCAGAAATTCCGCTTCATAGGGATGTTTTTTCTGGAGCATCTCATAGACTTCATTGACATAGGACATGGCTCTTCCTCCTTTTTCTCCCCGGTATCTCCGTCTTTTGCCTGCGCCTGTGATCCCGCACTCAAAGCACTCCTCCCGCTTAGCCTCCGGGAGCGGATACCGGGCCTTATGACACGCTCCTCCGTGAGCGGGAAAGAGGGCAGTACTTCGCGGAATCACTCTTGGCATCAGACCCATACTATAGCACCGCGTTATAGCTGCGGCAACATGAAATAACTGACATTCCAAAAAAACATGCTTTTCCCCGCCTGTCCCTGCCTCCGCCCGTAAAAGAAAAGAGCCGCCATCGGCAGCTCTCTCCGTCCGCATCCGGCTCAGTCAACCTGATACGGAAGCAGTGCGATATGACGCGCGCGCTTGATCGCGGTCGTAATCGCTCTCTGATGCGTCGCGCAGGTACCCGTGATCCTTCTGGGAAGAATCTTTCCTCTCTCGGAGATATACTTCCTCAGCGTGGCGATATCCTTGAAATCCACGGGCTTCGCCTTATCACTGCAAAACACACAGACCTTTCTTCTGCTCCGGAATCCGCCGGCTCTTCTCGGCCTCGCGGAGCCGCTTCTATCTGACTTCTGAAATGCCATATCTTCCTCCTTCATTCCGGGCGGCCAAGCCGCTCCCTTCCCGGTGAAGGCCCCCTCTCCCTTATCAGTTAAAGGGAAGTCCCTCATCCTCTACCCCGTCGGGTATATTCATAAATCCATCGCCGACTCCGCTTCCTCCCTCTCCGGAGGAATCGCTGCGGTAGGAATTCGTGCCGCGGTTCTGATACGTCCCGCCGCCCTGTCCCTTGCTGTCGGCGAACTCCTGATCATCCACAATTACGTCCGTTGTATAGACCGTCTGCCCCTCTTTATTCTGGTAGCTTCCCGTCTGGATACTCCCGGAGATCAGCATCCTCATGCCCTGATGCATATATTTCTCTGCGAATTCCGCTCTCTGCGCGAAAGCTACACAGCGGATGAAATCCGCCGTGGGCTGATTGCCGTCCTGGTTCCGCCGGCCCCGGCGGTCCACTGCGAGCGTATACCTCGCGATCGCCAGACTGTTCTCGCCCTGCGAATACCGGATCTCGGGATCCCTCACCAATCTGCCCATTAGGATGACTCTGTTCATATCTGCTCGCTTTCCGCCCGCGTTTTACTCTGCCTCTGTCTCTGCAGCTGCCTTTTCCTCTTCTGCCTTTGCGGCCACGAGCTTCTCCTCCGGCTTCACAACAAGATAGCGGATGACCGCCTCCATGATGCGGACCTGATTCTCGAGCTCGTTCGGGGTATTCCGATCTCCGGTGAAGGGGATGAAGTAGTAGTAGCCCTCTTTCATATGCTGGATCTCATAGGCCAGCCTCTTCTTGCCCCACTCCTCGATCTTCTCTCCCACGACACCATTGTAGCGGCTGATATATTCCTTGATCTTCTCAATGGCGGCCGCTCGCTCCTCATCGCTGAGCTTCGCGCTCAGGACGACACATAATTCGTATTGGCTCATCTGCCTTTCCTCCTTGTGGTCTCCGGCCTTCACACTCTCTGTGAAAGCAAGGATTTTCGATACAGTCTGATATCTTATCAGTTTTCAGAGCTTTCCGCAAGCTAATTCTTGTCTTCCCCCTGTTCGGGGATGCGTCCTTTCTCCTTCCGCGGCTCTTCCCTCAGCCCCGATCTCTCCCTCCCCTCCGCCTCATTCTCTCTCTGAAGAAGCTTTTTGAGACGGCGCCTGGGCAGTATGAGAAGATGTCCGCAGCCCCGGCAGCGAAGCTTCAACTCCGCGCCGACCCGGATCAGCTCCCAGCTGTTCTCCCCGCAGGGATGCTTCTTCTTCAGGAGAAGGATCTCCCCCGGGAAAAATTCTCTCATCAGATGTCCTCCGAGATATAGATCCTCTGCTTTTTCAGCCAGTCGAGGCAGTCCGCCTCATTTCTCTTTTCCGAAAGACCGCTGAGCTCGCAGAATCGATCCGGATCCGTGATTTTCATCATGATTTTGGGATCCTCGGGAAGTCCCTCCCCGGCCCCGTTTTCCAAGCGCTCCTCCCCGGCGATGAGCCTTTGGTAGGCACTGTTCCGGATGCAGTAAAGGCTGTATTCCCGAAGCCTCTCCTCGCTGATATGCCGCTCCCTTTGAAGTCTCCCGACCGTCCCGTAGCCAAAGGGCGTATAGATCGCCTCCTCCACGGGAATCAGGTAGGAAAGAGGCACCCTCTCCCTTTTCAGAATCCGGAAGGCCTCCTGGAGGAGCATCCGCATCATGCCCTGCCTCCGGAAGCGCTCCTCTGTCGCAACAGCATAGACATAGCTGATCTCTGTCTCCCGGGAAAAAAGCGAGATCCGGTAGGGATTTAAGTGAAGCATGGAGAGGACCTCTCCCTCCTCCTCTATACTCAGGATCCGATTGCCGCGGCAGCGCTCCCGGTAGTAAAAGTCCACGAAGGCCTCGGAGTCCTCCGGAAAGCATCTCCGGTAGAGCGCTGTCGTCCTCCGCTTTTCCTCCTCTGTATTAAGTATCCTGAGCGTCCGAGCCATATTGCCTGACCTCCGCCTCATACTGATCCGTCAGCTCCTTCTCATAGCCCGCAAAGTCCTTCTGCAGCACCATATATTTCCTCTCAAAGCCGATCGGATTATAGCTCTCCTTTGCCTTCCGAAGACCGGGCAGCCCCACATCATCCTCCCGGTTTACGATCTTCGCCTCCGGAAATTCATGGAGCAGAAACTGCTGATTTATAATCTGGTAAATCCCCGGAATCCTCGGGTTTCCCTTTTCGATGTCGATGCAGGCCATCCTCTCCCTCGGATTATAGGCCCCGATGGAGAAGGCCTCGAGTCTCCCGTCGATGAAGATCCCGCCGATCCTGTGCTCGATCAGGAAGCAATTCTGCAAAACCTCATGAATCCCCTTTACCTCGTACTCCAGGCTCACCTCTCCCTCTGTCTCGGTCTCTGCCCTCTCTTCATACCAGCGGTCCAGAAAATCCCAGACCAAAAGCTTGTCCTCACAGCGGATCGTGCGGTATTCCCATCTCCCCTCGTACTCTCTCATGAATTTATTGACGAGGTTCTTTTTCTTATGGAACTTCTTGCCGGGCAGGCTGCGGAGCTCCTCCGCATCATAGAGGTAGTCCTTGAAATCAAATTCCTCCTTTACGATGAAATTCTCATCCTCCATGAGAGAAAGCGCCGTGACAGCCTCCTCATCCGCGAGGTAGATCTTCAAAGGCTTTTTCAAAATCTCGTTGAAATAGCGCTTCGTGAGCTCAAAATACTCCCTCAGATCCTCCTCCCGGCAATAGGGCATCGCCGCAAAATATTCCTCCCCGTTCTGCATTATGGTAAGAAGGGCCCTGTCCTTTATGATGCATATCTTTGTATTGTAATACTCCGCCCAGAGATAGGTGTCCAGCGCGCCGCTGTCACAGCTCTTATTGGGGCGAAGGGAAAAATAAGGCGCAATCTCAGACGACTGTTCGGCCAAGGGCCTCGTAAACGTAAGATCCATAAATCCTCCTGAAGGAATGAAGATAGCCGCCGCTTCTTTCTCCGCAGCCGCTTTTGAAAAGCCGGAGGCAGGACCGAAAATTTCGGGGGAGCCGACGCACTGTGCTTCTGTAGGCTCCGTCCATCCTCTGGCTCCCCCGGCAGACCGCCGATTCCGCGCCGCAAAAGGAGTCGAGTCCCCGCAGCCTCCCAAAAGATCCGGATAACATTCCGGTCCTCCCGAAATCGGCTTTACTCCTTGAGAGTAGCACAATGCTCCCCGCCTGCACAGCCCCCATAAAAAGATAATATCCTTTTAAAGATATGCCTCCCCGCGGTAGAGGGAGAGAAGCTCCTCCGTATAGGCTCCCCCCTCCCCGTAGACGATGAGCGGGGGCTCGACATGAAGCTGCGGCCGCCCGCCCTTCACCGCCTCTAGGAGAAGGAGCTTCGCCTCCCTTCCCGCCCTGGAATGCACCATGCGAAGGCGCTTCGGTTCCAGCCCGCTCTCCCGAAGATCCGAGACGATATCCGTAAGCCTCTCCGCCCTGTGTACCAGGAAGAAGCGGCCGGAGGCCTTCAGAAGATAGGAAGCGGCCTCCGTGACATCGTGAAAGCTACATAAAATCTCATGCCTTGCGATCTGCCGCCCCTCCTCTTTGCTTCGGATCCCGCTCTTTAGATAGGGCGGATTGGAGAGAACGAGATCCATGCGGGAGGCGAGGGGAAAGTCGCGGATCCGCCGGATATCTCCCCGGAGGATCTGAATCCGCCCCTCCTGCCCGTTTAGAGCCACCGAGCGCTCGGCGAGATCCGCGGCGCTCTTCTGAATCTCCAGGCCGTAAAGCCTCTGCGCCTTTGTCTTTGCGGACAGAAGAAGGGGGATGACCCCGGTTCCGGTCCCGAGGTCCAGAAGCTGAGAACCCTCTCTCACCGCGGGAAGCGCATAATTTGCGAGCAGCACCGCATCCATTCCAAAGCAAAAGCCCTCGCTGTCCTGAATGATGCGAAAGCCCCGGCACAAAAGATCATCAATCCTCTCCGCCACTCTCCCTCGCTTCCCGCTCCGCGGCTTCCTCCTTCTTCCCTCCCTTTCGAAGGGAAGACTTCTTCTTTCCGGGTCTGAACTTCAGCTCCGAGAGCGCGTATTCCCGAAGCTCCTTCTCATCCTCCCGCTCCAGATCGACGATCACCTTGACCCTTTGATTCAGGACAGAGAGCGAGCTCACCTCCCCGCGCAGTCCCTCCGGCGTCGTCACATAATCCCCGAGGGAGGGGAGCTTCGAATTCAGGAACTCATAGACCTCCTCCTCATTCTTCAGGCAGCACATGAGCCTCCCGCAGACCCCGGAAATGCTGCTGGGATTTAAGGAGAGCCCCTGCTCCTTCGCCATGCGGATCGAGACCGGGGCGAACTCCGGCAGATAGCTGTGGCAGCAGAGCGGGCGCCCGCAGATGCCGTAGCCCCCGAGGATTTTCGTCTCATCCCGGACTCCGACCTGACGGAGCTCAATCCTCGTCCGGAAGATCGCCGCAAGATCCTTTACGAGGGCTCGGAAGTCGATCCGTCCGTCCGCCGTGAAATAAAAGAGCAGCTTTCCCCGGTCAAAGGTATACTCGACATCGATGAGCTTCATCTCCAGTCCGTGGCGGCGGATCTTCTCCTGGCAGACCTGGAAGGCCGCTCTTTCCTTACGGCTGTTCTCCTCCTTCCTCTCCCGATCCTCTGCGCTGGCCTTTCGTATGACCGCCTTCAGAGGCGGAACGATCTTATCCTCCGGGAGCTCCCGGTTCCCAAGGACGACAAAGGCGTATTCCACCCCCCGGGCCGTCTCAACGATCGCATACTCTCCCCGGCTGAACTCATTCTCTCCCGGCGAAAAATAGTAGACCTTCCCCGCCGTTTGAAATCTCACTCCGATTACCGTCACCATATCGTTCTCCCGGGACTCCCAGGCTGTCCCTCTTCCCGTCTTCCCATCGAAAATAGAAGCTGCTCCAGCTGAAGCTCTCTGTTGACATTCAGGGAGAGCTCCCGGACATCTCTCGCAAGCTCATCCGTAATTTTTCCAAGCTCCGAATAATCAAAGTCCGAGGCCATGCGGATGAGGGTCCCGGAGATTTCTCTCGCATAGAGGAGCTCCCGCCGCTTTGTACTTTTATAGCATAGCACATCCCGCAAAATAATTTCAAGAAAGGAGAAAAGCTCCCGGATCGGCAGCTTTTCCTCCGGATGCTCCTTCAGAAAACGGAGAATTTCCGAGGGAGCTCTCTCTTTGATCCCCGGGAGAAAATCGGAGAACTCCTTCGCCCATTCCTCTTCATAAAAGGACAAAAAGCGCTCTCTCGCGTCCCTCTCCCCCCCGGAGAATTCGATGAGCCGGGAGAGCACCGTCGGAAGGAAGGCCTCCCTCCCGCCGGAAAGAAGCAAAATCACGGCATACTCGGGCGGCTCCTCCAGGGTCTTTAGGAGAGCATTCTGTGCCTGCGCATTCATCTTATCCGCATCCATGATGATATAGATTTTATACTCCGCCTCGTAGGGGCGGATCTCCACGCTGTCCACCAGATTTCTGCGGATGTTATCGACGCTGATCATCTTCGGATGCTCCTCCGGCTTATCCGGCAGAAGGCGAAAGAGATCCGGATGCTCTCCGGCGCGAATCCGCTTTCTGACGCTCTCCCTCCACTCCTCCTTTGAGGGATAGGAGAGTCTCTTCCAAAGCGGCTCTTCTTCTCCTCCCTCCCTCTGAAGGAGCTCCTCCGCAAAGCGAAGAGCAGCCTCATAGAGCTGCTCCCTCTCCTCCCCGATCAAAAGATAGGCGTTTCTGACCTTATGAAGCGGTATCCGCAAGGATTTCATTGACACAAGCCTCCCATTCCAGATTCCGGTAGCGCCTGACAATCCCGGCCTCCCGGAGCTTCTCCTCCGAGAAATCCCGCTCGTCGAGGGAAAAGCGCCGCCAAAACTCAGTCCAGCTCGGCTTCTCCTGCTCCTCCTCCCTCCTTCGGGCCCTCTCCAGGCGAAGCTCCTCCGGAAGCTCAAGATAAAGAGGAAAGAGCTGTCCCTCTCCGAATCTCCCGCGGAGCTTCCGATAGCTTTCCAGGGTCCCGATGAGGAGATAATCTCCTCCGCCCGCTCGCCCGATCCTCCCGTCATCCACACTCGCATAGCGCCAGATGCCAAATTCGGTCTCATAGGAGCGCTCCTCCAGGATCTTCCCCGCCTCCCGCAGTCTCTGAAGCTCCCTCTCCGATACGAAATGGTACTCCGCTCCCTCTTTCTCTCCGCTTCTCATCGGCCTGGTCGTATAGGGAATCAGTCCCTTCCAGTCCGGCCGCGCTTTCCGGAGAGCGCGGCAGATCGTGTCCTTTCCGCTGGCGGATTTTCCCATAAGATAATAGATCATAGCTCCTTCCCTAAGTCCCCTTCGGTCCTTCGCGGACCGCGATCTCAGAGCCGGACTCCTTCGCCGCAGTCGGAGATTCCCCGATCACAGCGCTCTCCTTTGTCTTTCCTCCGCTCTCCTTCGAAGTGCTGCTCTGTGATGACTTTCCCGCATCCGAGGACTTCGTCTTCTGCGGCTCTGAGGACTTTCCGCTCTCTGCCGCCTTACTCGGGTCGCTCGCCTCAATGGCGTCCTTCTTCTCTTCCCCGCTTCCGCTCTTCCGGCTCTCCGAGGCCTTCGGTTTTTCCTCCGCAAGCGTCCCCTTATCCGCATCCTCCTCCGAGTCCGTCTCCCTCGCGGATTCCTCCGCTTTGGTCCGGCTCTCCGCTTCCGAGCTCTTCTCTGTACTCTCTTTGCTGCTTTCCGCCTCCCTTTTCTCCGAGGACTCCGTCTCTCCCCCGCTGCTCTTTGCCTGAATGGTCTCCGGAGTCTTCTCCTCACTGCTCTCCGCCTTACTGAGCTTCAGATCCGGAAAAGCAAAGCCGCTCACATTTTTTACGACAAAAATAACCGCGAAGACGGCGAGCAGCAAAAATACGATTGCTATGCAGACCCGCACAATGTCCCCGAAGGCCATCGTCTCCCGATCCTCCTGCCGTCCCGTCCTTCTCCGTCTCCTACGAGTCATTTCCTCTATCCTCCTCCAGCTTCACAGACAGCTCACCGTAGACAAGCGTACTGCGGCTCCCGTCCTCCTCGAGGATCTCCAGTCTCCCATCCGGAAGAATCGAGAGCGCCCTCGCCTTTCTCCTGCTTTTTCCCTCTGAAAGGATGATCTCCCTCCCCAAAACGATATTTCTCGTCCGATAGTCCTCGGGCAGCTCTCTCTCCTTTCCGAGCTCGATAAGCCCTTCGACAATGCGGGCCGCGAGCAGATTTCTGTCGATCCCCCGCCCCTCGGAGCGCCTTCCCAGAAGAGAGGCCGCCTTTCCGCGGATCTCCCGGGGATAGCCCTCCTCCGGCTCATAGAGATTGAGGCCGATCCCCACAATCGCAAAGTCGAGCTCCCCCGTCTCGAAATTCGCCTGTCCCTCGGAGAGAATGCCGCAGACCTTCCTCCCTCCCAGGTAGAGATCATTGACCCACTTGATGAAAAGGGAGATTCCCGAGACCTCGCGGACGGCCCGATAGACGGCGACAGCCGCCTGTGCCGTCAGAATCAGATTGTCCGAAACAAGGCCTCCCGGTTTCAGATAGAGACTCAGATAAAGGCCGTCTCCCTTCGGAGAAAAAAAGCTTCGCCCAAGCCTTCCCTTCCCCGCACTCTGATAATCGGTGAGAAGCACGGCAGGCGGCTTCAGAGCCCCCGAGAGGATCTGTTGTTTCAAGACATCATTGCTGGAGCTAAGCTCCGGCTCCACCTCTACGGAGACTCTCCCCCCGAGCATCGCGGCGATCAGCTCCTCCGAAAGAGGCTGCCCCTCTCCCGCTTCCAGACGATAGCCCCTGTTTTTCATCCCCTCTATGCGATAGCCCTCCCCGCGGAGCTTCTCGATGCATTTCCAGACCGCGGCCCGGCTGCAGGAAAGCCGCAGAGCGAGTTCCTCCCCGGAAAGATAATCCGGAGCCGCCCGATAAAGAAGCGGCAAAAGCGACTGACGAAGAGACATATAACCTCCGATCGCAGGATATCGGCAAAAAACCCCCAAGGCGGCACGGAAACTCTCCCTTTCGTGAGCGCCTCTGACAGAAGATCTTCCGCAGCGCAAATTTCCGGGCTGAGAGGCCGCGGAAAACGAAACAGCAAAGCAGCAGAGGATACAGCATATAATACAACAAAAGCCCCAAAATGACTATATAGTCATTCTGAGACCTTTCTGACGCCAACGAGGTTCGAACTCGTGATACCACCGTGAAAGGGTGGTGTCTTAACCACTTGACCATGGCGCCTTGCTCTCCTGCCGCATCTCCTGCTCAAGCATATCACAGCGGCTCTGAAGGAGGCAGAGCTCATGGAGACTCAAACAAGGGCATATACAGGAAAAAGAGGCGAAGACCGGATTCGGACCGGTGATCAGGGTGTTGCAGACCCACGCCTTACCACTTGGCTACTTCGCCATAAGATAGCGCCTCCAGATGGACTCGAACCAACGACACCGCGGTTAACAGCCGCGTGCTCTACCGACTGAGCTATAGAGGCATAAACTGAATATCTGAATCATATCATCCGGTAAAATATTTTGTCAAGATCCGATTCATTCCGACTATGGATAAGCCCTCGACCGATTAGTAG